>CANJJS010000087.1 GCA_947474705.1 Acetobacteraceae bacterium
GCGCGCTCTCCGGCATCAGCCTGGCCGACATGCGCGAAGCCGCCATCCCCGCGGTTTTTCGCGTGCCACATTCCGCCGTATTGGAACCGTCCGATGTCAGCCGTTAACGAGACACTCGACACCGTCCGTTCCGTCACGGAGTCCGGTTATAAATGGGGCTTCGAGACGAACATCGAGATGGATGTCGCGCCGAAAGGCCTGACACCCGACACGATCCGGATGATCTCCGCGCGTAAGGAAGAACCGTCCTGGATGCTGGACTGGCGTCTGCGAGCGTTCGAGGCCTGGCTGAAAATGGAAGAGCCACACTGGGCCCGCGTCGACCATCCCCGGATCGATTATCAGGATATTCATTACTACGCCGCGCCGAAGAAGAAAGACGGGCCGAAAAGCCTCGACGAGGTCGATCCGGAGCTTCTCGCGATGTACGAGAAGCTGGGAATCCCGTTAAAGGAACGCGCCATTCTCGCGGGAGTCGAGGGCGCGGACGAGGCGCCGCAACGCCAGATCGCGGTGGACGCTGTGTTCGACAGCGTGTCGGTGGCGACGACATTTCGCGAATCCCTGGCGAAAGTGGGCGTGATTTTCTGCCCGATTTCGGAAGCGATCCGCGAGCACCCGGATTTGGTGAAGCAGTATATCGGTTCCGTCGTCCCCGTCGCGGACAATTACTTCGCGGCGCTGAACTCGGCCGTGTTCACCGATGGGAGCTTCGTGTTCATTCCCAAGGGCGTCCGCTGCCCGATGGAACTGTCCACCTATTTCCGGATCAATACCAAGAACACGGGACAGTTCGAACGCACGCTGATCATCGCGGAAGCGGGTTCGCATGTTTCGTATCTGGAGGGATGCACCGCGCCGCAACGCGACGAAAACCAGTTGCACGCCGCGGTCGTGGAACTGGTGGCCATGGAAGACGCCTCGATCAAATATTCCACGGTACAAAACTGGTACCCCGGCGACGCGAACGGCAAAGGCGGTATCTACAACTTCGTCACCAAGCGTGGCGCCTGTCTGGGCGATCGTTCGAAAATCTCCTGGACGCAGGTCGAGACGGGCTCGGCGATCACCTGGAAATATCCGTCCTGCGTGCTGCATGGCGTGGACAGCGTGGGCGAGTTTTATTCCGTCGCGGTGACCACCAACCACCAGCAGGCCGATACCGGGACCAAAATGATCCATATCGGCAAGGGCTCGCGCAGCACCATTATTTCCAAGGGCATCAGCGCCGGGCAGTCCAACAACACCTATCGCGGCCTGGTGAAAATCATGCCGTCCGCGTCCGGCGCGCGCAATTTCACCCAGTGCGACTCCCTTCTCATCGGCGAAAACTGCGGCGCCCACACCGTGCCTTACATCGAAAGCCGCAATCCCTCGGCCAAGGTGGAGCACGAGGCGACGACCTCGAAAATCGACGAGGACAAGTTGTTTTACTGCCGCCAGCGCGGCATGAGCGAAGAGGACGCGGTGAACCTGATCGTCAACGGCTTCTGCAAGGAAGTCCTGAAGGAACTCCCCATGGAATTCGCCGTCGAGGCGCAGAAGCTTCTCGCCGTCAGCCTCGAAGGGTCGGTGGGATGACCGCCATGCTCGACATTTCCGGCCTGACCGCCTCGATCGGCGATAAACCGATCCTGAAAGGCATCGATCTTTCCGTACCCGCGGGCGAAATTCACGCGATCATGGGCCCCAACGGCTCTGGCAAATCCACCCTGGGCTACGTCCTCGCGGGCCGCGAGGATTACGAGGTCACCGGCGGGACCGTGACCTTCGAAGGCCAGGACATGCTGGCGATGGCGCCTGAGGCGCGCGCCGCCGCCGGCCTGTTCCTCGCGTTCCAGGCGCCGATCGAACTGCCCGGCGTGAACAACGCCAACTTTCTGCGGACAGCGCTGAACGCCATCCGCCGCGCCCATGGCGAGGACGAACTCGACGCCGTGCAATTTCTCAAATTTGCCCGTGCCGAAATGAAACGCCTGTCGATGGACGGCGAAATGCTGAAGCGCAACGTCAATGTCGGCTTCTCCGGCGGCGAGAAAAAGCGCAACGAGGTGTTGCAGATGGCGCTGCTGCGCCCGCGCTTCGCGGTGCTGGACGAGACGGACAGCGGGCTCGACATCGACGCGTTGCGCATCGTCGCGGAGGGCGTCAACGCTCTGCGCGGACCGAATTTCTCGGCGCTGGTCGTCACGCATCACCAACGGCTGCTGGATCATCTGGTGCCGCACCGGGTCCATGTGCTGGCGCAGGGCCGCATCATCCGCAGCGGCGGGCCGGAACTGGCGAAGGAACTGGAAAAGAACGGCTATTCGGCCGTGCTGGCGGAGGCCGCGTGAACGCCATTTCCGACACGGGCGCGGCCGGGTTTCTGGCCCGGTTCGCGGCGATGCAGGGGCGCCTTCCCGGCGACTCCACGCTGCGTCTCGCGGCGGCCAACGCCTTCCGGTCATTGGGCTTGCCGGGCGCGACGCGCGGACGCCGGGTCGAGGCCTGGAAATATACCTCTTTGCAAGCGCTTGGGGGCATGTCGTTCCGCGCTGGCGCCGCCACGGCGCCCGCCGCGAAAGGCATCGTCTTCGTCGATGGGCGCTTTCAGTCCGGCACTGAAAAAAACTTCGCGCGGTTCGCGGATCGGGCCGACTTCGGCGAACTCTCCTGGCCGGATCGCGATCCAATGGCCGCGCTCAACACCATGCTTGCCGAGGACGGCGCGATCTTCCAGATTCCCGCCGGAATCGACGCGGGTCTGGTGCATCTGACGCATATTGGCACGGACGGCGCCTCGGCTCACCCAAGGCAGACCATCCGCCTTGGCGCGGGGGCACGGATGACGCTGATCGAAACGATGTCCGGGAGCGGATGCTATCTGCACAATCCGGTGACCGAGGCCCATGTCGCCGATGGCGCGCTTCTGACACATATCCGGATTCAGGCGGACGCGCCGGCGGCGTTCCATCTGGCCACGCTGTATGTCGCGGTCGCCGCGGGCGGCACCTACGACGGGTTCACGCTGAACACCGGCGCGCGGCTGACCCGAACCGAAATTCATGCTTCTCTCAACGGACCGGGCGCGGTGGCGCATCTGAACGGCGCGCAATTGCTGTCGGGATCGCAGCACGCCGACTTCACCTCCGTCGCCCGGCACGCGGCGCCCAAGGGCACATCGCGGCAAACCGTGAAGAACGTGCTGGCGGGACAGTCCCGAGGCGTGTTCCAGGGGCGGATCGAGGTCGCGCGCGGCGCTCAGGGCACCGACGGGTATCAGATGAACCGGGCGCTGCTGCTCTCGCCCGACGCGGAAATCGACACCAAGCCAGAACTGGAGATTTTCGCGGACGACGTGAAATGCAGCCACGGCGCCACGATCGGCGAACTCGACGCCGAGCAGATTTTTTACCTTCGCAGCCGGGGGATTCCGGACAGCGAGGCCCGCGCCATGCTGGTGCGCGCCTTCCTGGCCGAAGCCCTCGACCCCGTCACGAATGACACCGCCCGCGAACTGCTGGAAGATGCCGTCGCCCGTTGGTGGGAAGGCCAGGCCGCATGAACGTCGATGACATCCGGAAAGATTTCCCCATTCTGGGGCAGACCATCCGCGGCAAGCCGCTGGTGTTCCTCGACAGCGCCGCCTCCGCGCAGAAGCCGCGCGCCGTCATCGACGCCATGCGCAACGCGATGGAAACGCAATACGCCAACGTCCATCGCGGCCTGCACTGGATGAGCGAGCGGACCACCGAGGCCTACGAAGCCTGCCGCGACGCCGCCGCCGCCCTGATGAATGCTGAGTCGCGGGAAGAAATCGTCTTCACCGGCAACAGTACGGGCGCATTGAATCTCGTCGCGCACAGCTACGGCCGCGGCGTGCTGAAACCGGGCCAGGCGGTGGTGATCTCCGGTATGGAGCACCACTCCAACATCGTGCCCTGGCAGATGGCGCGCGATGCGCACGGGATCGAGCTGCGCGTCGCCCCAATTACCGATTCGGGCGAGCTCGACATGACGGCGTTCGAGGCGTTGCTCCAGGACGGCAAGGTCGGGCTCGTGTCGATGACGCACATGTCGAACGTTCTGGGGACCTACACGCCCGCCGCCCGCATCGCCGCGTTGGCACACCAGTACGGCGCCAAGGTGCTGTTCGACGGCTCCCAGGCCATCGTCCATCGCGCCATCGATGTCCGCGCGCTGGACGCGGATTTTTATTGCTGGACCGGCCACAAACTCTACGGCCCGACCGGGATCGGCGTGCTCTACGCGAAACGCGAGATGCTGGAACAGATGCCGCCCTTTCTTGGCGGCGGCGACATGATTTCCTCCGTCTCCTACGAAAAATCCACATGGGCGCGCGTGCCGCATAAATTCGAGGCTGGCACGCCCGCGATCCTGGAAGGCATCGGCCTTAAGGCCGCGATCGATTACGTCCAGGCCATCGGGTTCGAGGCGATGGCGGCGCATGAGGCGTCCCTGACCGAGCACGCCATGGCGCGCCTCAGCCAAATCGAAGGCATTCGCATTTTCGGCCAGGCGCAGGACCGCGGCGGGGTGATTTCCTTCGCGCTGGACAAGGCGCATTCGCACGACGTCGCCACCTTGCTCGACCGCCAGGGCATCGCCGTCCGCGCCGGACACCATTGCGCGGAACCGCTGATGCGCCGCCTCGGCGTCGACAGCACCGCGCGCGCCAGTTTCGGCGTTTACACCACCCACGCCGAAATCGACGCCTTGGCGGACACGCTGACCCGCGTGCGGGAGTTCTTCGCATGAGTTTCGCCGACGAAGTCCGCGAACTTTACCAGGAAGTCATCCTGGATCGCGGACGCAAACCGCGGCATGGCCAGCGCCTCGCCGCCTTCGACGCGACGGCCAAGGGCGACAACCCGATGTGCGGGGATCGCGTCCAGGTCTGGGTGAAATTCGACAGCGGCGACACCATATCGGAGACCGGGTTCGAGGCGCGGGGCTGCGCGATCTCCATCGCCTCGGCCGATCTGATGGCGGATGCGATCCAAGGGCGCGGCAAGGCCGACACCAAGGCCTTGTTCGACTCCTTCGTCGCGATGGTCCGCACCGGCGTCTGCCCCGAGCACGATACCGTCCTGGAACAATTGGCGCCCTTGTCGGGCGTTCACGAATATCCCTCCCGGGTGAAATGCGCGACGCTGCCTTGGCACGCGCTGAACGCCGCCCTGGAAGGCACGAGGGAGGCCAGCAGTGAATGACATCAGCCAACCCCACGGCGCCTGGACGCCGGATGGGGCCACGCCGCCAAAGATCACCGAAACCGCTGTCGTGGACGCGATCTGCACCGTCTACGACCCGGAAATCCCGGTGAATATCTACGAACTCGGCCTGATCTACACGATCGACATCCACGACGATGCCACGATCAAGGTGGAAATGACGCTGACCGCGCCCGGTTGCCCCTCCGCGCAGGAACTGCCGGTGCAGGTGCGCGAGGCCGTGATGGCCATCGAGGGCGTCGTCGATTGCGAAGTAGAGACCGTCTGGGATCCGCCCTGGGATCAAAGCCGGATGACCGAAGAAGCCCGTTTGCAACTGAACATGTTCTGAGAGAGCACGTCATGAGCACCATAGTCGCACCGCCCGTTCGCAAGCGCCGGGAACTCCCCCCGCTGATGACCCTGTCGGACACGGCCGCCGAACGGCTGCGGAAACTTTACGACGCCGGCGAAAACGGCAAATTTTTACGGATTTCCGTCAATACCAAGGGCTGCTCGGGCCTCGCTTACGACATGTCATGGGCGGACGAACCGGGTCCCGGCGACGAGATCGTCAAGGACAAGGATCTCACGGTCCTGGTCGACCGGAAGGCGTCGCTGTTCCTGATCGGCACGACGATGGATTACGAGGTCAAAGCTCTCTCCGCCGGCTTCACCTTCGTCAATCCGAACGAAAAAGGCCGCTGCGGCTGCGGCGAAAGCTTTCACGTCTGACGCGGCCGCCGCCGCGCCAGGCCCAGCCCCGCGAGCCCGGCGCCGAGCAGCACCAACGACGCCGGTTCCGGCATCGCGATTGACCCGGCGACATACACATCGTCGAGGCTGAACCCGCCATCGACGGTCAGCGGATAAATCGCGATCCCGGAAATCCCGGCCCCCGCCGTGTCGGACAATCCCAGCGTCCGCCACCCCAGGCGGTCGTTCAGCACGACGCCAAGCGAGTGTCCCGAGGCGTCGTACGCCTCAATCGCCGTCACGCCGATCCCGTGAAATGACCCGAGGCTCAATCCCACCGACGGCACCGGCGCGTCGAACAGGATGACGATCGGCGAGCCGTTCCGGCTGTCGTTCGCGCCGCTGGTCAAAACCGGGCTGTTCGGGCCCAGACCGCTGTCGCCGGAAATCACCGAATAGGCGCCGATGTCGTAAACCAGCGTCAGCGGCGCGGACGGCGTCCCGCTCAACGAAATGGGCGGCCCGGACAGCAGCGTCTGGCCGGCGAAATACCCCGAGAACGAGACCGTCAGGCCCGGAACCGGGCCGCTGGGAAGCGTGTAGACCGGGTTGGGTGTGCCGTCCGCCTGTTCGGCGAAGGTGATCGTCGGCGAGGCGTTCACGACCTCTCCGGGCGTATAGCCCGCCAGCACCGCCATCGCGGCGCCGGGGACGGTGGCCGCGATCGCCGCGGTCACAAGCAGACGCCACAATCCATGCATGGTGCGAAACCTGTTAATAATGCGTTAATATCTATGTTTTGATACGATACCTCCGTAACGTCAAGCCGATATTTGGAATTTCGTCGAAAAATCGATTGCCCGTCAACCGCGGGGATCGCCACCCCAACGGATCCTGGCCAGTCCGTCCGCGCGCGGATCAGACCATCGCGGGCACCGGCCGCCGCCCGCCGCCGGGCCGGTACCGCGCCAGGTAATCCGGCACGATCTGCTCCACCGCGACAGGCGAAATCCCCAGATCCGCCAGGCCCAGAGCATCCGATGCCACCACGTTGTCGTGCGCCAGCATCCGGAGCTGATCCGTCGTGAGAAGCTTGCCCGGCAGGCGCTCCAGCACGAAAGCCTGAATCTTGGTCAGCAGCACCGGCATATTGACCAGCGGCAGATCCCGGCCCGTCTGTTTCAGGATGTAGGCCAGCAGATCGACGAACATCCAAACCTTCGGCCCGCCGAGTTCGAACGTCTTGCCCGCCGTTTCATCCGACAGCAGGCACGCCATCACGGCATCCGCGACATCGCCCGCGAACACCGGCTGCATCCGCGTCGCGCCCTGGATCACCGGCATGAACGGCAGCAGCCGCGACATCGCGGCGAAACGGTTGAAGAATTCGTCTTCGGGCCCAAAAACGACGGAGGGCCGCAGGATGGTCGCGCCGGGGAACATGCCGCGCACCGCGCCCTCGCCCGCGCCTTTGGACATGGCATAGCGGCTGTCGCTGGCCGGGTCGGCGCCGATGGCCGACAGATGGATCAGGCGCTTCGCGCCCGCCGCTTTCGCCGCGTCGGCGATTCGCGCGGCGGCGTCGACATGGATCGATTCGAAACGGGCGACGCGCGACTCCGTCAGGATGCCGACCAGGTTGACCACCCAGTCCGCGCCCGCGACGGCGCGTTTAATGGCGGCGTTATCGGAGACCGGGGTGTGCAGAGGCACGATCTGCCCGATCGACCCCGCGGTTTTCAGAAACAGCGCCTTCTCGGTATCGCGCACGGCCACCCGCACGGTTTTCCCGGCCTTCGCCAGCCGCCGCACCACATACCGGCCGATGAACCCCGACCCGCCGAATACCGTCGCCACATCCGTCATCGCCGCCGCTCCCGTGGTCATCCAGGCATACCCCGCCCGCATGGGCCGTTTTGTCACTGTCGGGCGGTCCTCGCCAAGAGGCAATCGAACCGCCCCCTCCCCCTGAAAACAATTTCCGAAACCCTGTTGACGTGCCCCCGCCCGGCGGCTACATGGCGCCTCCCGCTTCTCCGGTCCGCCGGAGAGCCTGATGCCCAGGTGGCGGAATTGGTAGACGCGCAGGTTTCAGGTACCTGTGGCCGCAAGGTCGTGGAAGTTCGAGTCTTCTCCTGGGCACCACCTACATGAGCAGTACGCAATTCATGGCGAACGCGACGATCCACCAATACCGGCACGACCTGCCGGACGGCCTGGACCTTGGCCCGGTGGTCGCGGTCGATACCGAAACCATGGGCCTCAACCCGCATCGCGACCGGCTCTGCCTCGTGCAACTGTCCGGCGGCGACGGCCATGCCCATCTGGTGCAGTTGATCCCCGAATCGCTGGGCGGCCGCGGCTTCGACTGCCCCAACCTGAAGCGTTTGCTCGCCAGCCCCGATGTCGTGAAGCTGATGCACTTCGCCCGCTTCGACGTCGCCGTGCTGCAACACAGCCTGGACATTACCGTGGCACCGGTCCGCTGCACCAAGATCGCGGCGAAGCTGGTGCGGACCTTCACCGACCGCCATGGGCTGAAGGATCTGTGCAAGGAACTACTCGGAGTCGACCTGTCGAAACAGCAGCAGACCTCCGACTGGGGCGCGGTGGAACTGACACCCGAGCAATGCGCCTACGCCGCGTCCGATGTGCTTTACCTGCATGCGTTGTGGGCGCGCCTCGAAGGGCTGTTGAAACGGGAAGGCCGGCTGGACCTCGCGGAAGCCTGTTTCTCCTTCCTGCAGGCCCGTTGCCGCCTGGATTTGCTGGGTTACGAGGATCCGGACATCTTCCACCACTGAAGCGTGCCCGCTCCGCCACACCGCGGCCAAAATCTGGCCTTACCCCCGACAAATGACCCGGCGCATGTGATCCAGATCACGGTAACCCCTCGTTAACAGAGGTTAATTGACCTCGCCGCTTGCCATGGCTCATAGATCGGGGCCCCATGGACCTGGATCGCACAAGACTCCGGCCAGCCGCATTGGAACATCGCCCCTCGTGAGTCACGCAACCGCCACGCTGTCGCGCCACGAAGACCCCGACCTCGCCGTCGCCCGCGGCGTGCTGGCGACGGAGGCGGCCGGTCTGCGCGCTCTGGCCGCCGGGCTGGGGCCGGAATTCTCCCGCGCGGTCGATTGTCTGGCACGCGCCACCGGCCGAATCGTCGTGTCTGGCATGGGCAAATCTGGCCACGTGGCGCGCAAGATCGCCGCGACCCTCGCCTCCACCGGCGCGCCCGCGATCTTCGTGCACCCGGCCGAGGCCTCGCACGGCGACCTCGGCATGATCGTGCGCGGCGACGCGGTGCTGGCGCTGTCGAACTCCGGCGAGACGACCGAACTGGCCGATCTGGTTGAACACGCCCGCCGCAACGGATTGCCGCTGGTCGCGATCACCGCGCGCGCCGACTCGACGCTGGCGCTGGCGGCGGATGTCGCGCTGCCGCTGCCGCGCGCGGCGGAAGCCTGCCCGATGGGCCTCGCCCCCACCACCTCGACCACCATGCAAATGGCGCTGGGCGATGCGCTGGCCGTCGCGCTGCTGACCCGGCGCGGTTTCACCGAGGCCGATTTCCGCCGCTTTCACCCCGGCGGCAAACTGGGTGCGCGCCTGCGCCGTGTCCGCGACCTGATGCACACGGGCGAGGCCGTGCCGTTGGCGCCCGTGGGCACGCCCATGGCCGAAGCCCTGATGACCATGACCCGCAAGCGCTTCGGCTGTCTGGGCGTGACCTCGCCCGAGGGCGCGCTGCTGGGCATCGTCACCGATGGCGATCTGCGCCGGGCCATGGGGCCGGACTTGCTCGCCCATACGGTGGAAGACGTCATGACCCGCGGCCCGCGCACGATCGGCCCGGACGCCCTGGCGCAAGAGGCGTTGCACGCGATGAACGCGCACGAACGTCCCGTGACCGTTTTGTTCGCGGTCGAACCCGACGGGCGAGTCGCGGGCATCCTGCATATCCACGATTTACTGCGGGCGGGACTGGCATGACCGGCTGGCCCACACCGAAGAACATGGTCCCCGCCGGGGGCGGCCCGGCACCGCCCGCGCGCGCCGGCGGGTACCTCTCGATCGCCCGCCGCGGCACCGCGTCGGCGCCACCCTCCCCCGGCGGACTCGCCCGGCGGCGCTGGCTGATCACCGCCGCCAAATTCCTGTTGCCGGTGGCGGCGACGGTGTTGCTGGCCTCCATCGCCCTGTGGCCGGAACTGGAACGCGCCACCGACAAGGCGCGGGTCGTCATGACCGGGATCGGCGCGGCGGTGGATGGGGCCCGGGTGCGCGGCGCACATTACCGGGGCGTGGACGAGCGCAACCGTCCCTACACGGTCACCGCGGCCACGGCCTCTCAACGCGACGACGACCGTGTCGATCTGACCGCGCCAAACGCCGATATCACCTTGGAAAACGGCGCCTGGCTGAACATCCGGTCGAAACTGGGCGTCTACACACGGCGCGACGGGGTGCTGGATCTGTCGGAGGACGTGGTGCTCTATCGCGACGATGGGACAACGATGAAGACGGAGAGCGCGACGCTGGACACCAAGGAGGGCGCCGCGAACAGCGACCGGCCGACCCATGTCGAAGGCCCCTTCGGCACGCTTGACGCCGCGGGCTTCAAGACCGTCGAAAAAGGCGCCGTGGTACGGTTCTGGGGCCCCGCGCGGGCCGAACTGAACGGCGTGACGCAGTGAAGACGCACAACCGGACGCCATCGCGCGCGGCCCTCCTTGGCGGCGGACTGGCACTGCCCTTGCTCGCCATCGTCCCGGCGCCAGAGGTCCGGGCGCAAGGCATCGACCTGACACAGGGCGGACCGATCCAGATCACCGCGCGCGACGGAATCGAGTGGCGCCAGGGCGAACAGGTCGTGATCGCCAATGGCGACGCGAAAGCGGTGCGGGCCAATGTCACCGTGACCGCCGACCGTCTTTATGCCTGGTACCGCAAAAAAGACGGGACCGCCCCATCCGCGTCCACGGGCGCCAACGGTTCGACGGAAACCGAGGGCAACGAGGTCTACCGTCTCCGCGCCGAAGGAAATGTTTATATTTACACCGCGACCGACCGGGCCTGGGGCGATCAGGCGACCTACGACCTCGATCAGGCCGTCATGGTCATGACCGGACGCGCCCTGAAACTGACCACGCCCGACAACACCCTGACCGCGCGCGACACGCTGGAATATTGGTCGCAAAAACACATGGCCGTGGCGCGCGGCGACGCGGTCGTCGTCACCCACGATGCCCGCCGCGTCGCCGCCGACATCCTGGTCGCCTATACCGTGGACGCGCCCGCCCCGCCCGCCGCCGCCACGCCTGCCGCCACGCCGCCAGCCGCCACCCAACCCGCCGCCGGAACCAGCCCCGCCACCGCGAGCAAGCTCGACCACGTCGAAGCCTTCAACAACGTCTCCGTGCGCACGCAGACCGAAATCGTGACCGGCGACCGCGGCGTTTACGTGCCGGACACCGGAATCGCGCGCCTTGGCGGGCACGTGCGGATCACCCGCGGCCCCAACCAGGTCAATGGCAACGAGGCGGTGGTGAACATGAAAACCGGCATCGCGACTCTGCTGTCCGGTGGCGGCGGACGGGTGTCGGGTTTGGTGATGCCCGGCGATCGGACCGCGAACGCCCTGGCCGGACCCGCGCCGGACAAAACCCCGGCGCCCAAACCCGCCCCACCTTCTGGCACGGCTGCCCCACAGCCCGCCACACCGGCCGGCATCGCCGCCACGGCAACGCCAGCGCCCTCCGCCGGACCGGTATCGCTCGCGCCGGCTCGCCCGCGGGGAACCGCGAGCGATTCGGGGCCCGCCGGAAACACCGGCGGCACAACGCAACCGGGAACGCGGCCATGATCCCGCCCCTGAAAGAACCCGGCAAAGAGACCGGCCGCGAAAACCGCGTCCCGCTGAAAGTCCTGCAAGGCAGTGGCGGCCTGATCGCGCGCGGCGTCGGCAAGACGTACAAGCGCCGGCCGGTGGTCCGCAACGTGACCCTCTCGCTCAACCGGGGCGAGGCCGTGGGCCTGCTCGGCCCCAACGGCGCGGGCAAGACCACCACCTTTTATATGATGGTCGGGCTGGTCTCCCCGGACACCGGCTCCATCCATCTGGACGGCGCCGACATCACCTCCCTGCCGATGTACCGCCGCGCCCGGCTCGGGATCGGCTATCTGCCGCAGGAAGCCAGTGTCTTCCGCGGTCTGAACGTCGAACAGAACATCATGGCGGCCCTCGAAGTCGTCGAACCCGACCTGTCCACCCGCCGCCTGATGCTGGACGAACTGCTGGGCGAATTCGGCATCGGCCATCTCCGCCGCACCCCCGCTTTGGCGCTGTCGGGCGGCGAGCGGCGGCGCGTCGAAATCGCCCGCGCGCTGGCCACGCAACCCTCCTACATCCTGCTGGACGAACCGCTGGCCGGCATCGACCCCATCGCCGTCGGCGAAATCCGCGATCTGGTGAAACACCTGAAGGATCGCGGCATCGGCGTGCTGATCACCGATCACAATGTCCGCGAAACACTGGAAATCATCGACCGTGCCTATATCATGCACGACGGTCAGGTCCTTATGGAGGGCACGCCGCGAGAGGTCGTCGCGAACGAAGATGTGCGCCGGGTCTATCTCGGCGAACGTTTCAGCCTGTAACCGGACCGCGCCGCGGGAGAGTCGGACATGAGCTTCCTGGTCGGCGCCGACGCGCGATGCCTCAACACCGATTTCGTCCGCGGCATCGGCGAATATCTCAGCCCGCTGGCCACCGCCATGCGCGCCACCGGGGATATCTCCTGGTCGTTTTACGGCCACCGGCCCGACCTGCCCTTCCACATGCCCGCCGGACCTGGGCCCGCCGCCACCGTCCTCCGCGACATCAAAGGCTACCGCTTCCACACCTGGGAACAGGCCTTCCTGCCCTGGGCCGCGCGCCGCGACGGCGTTCGGGTCCTGCACTGCACCTCCAACGACCTGCCGCTGTGGCAGCCGGTGCCCACCGTCGTGACCATCCACGACACCATCCCCTGGGATACCGGCGAATCCCTGAACGCCGGGTTTTATCGCGACAAACTGCTGCCCGCCGCGCTGCGCCGTTGCAAAAAAGTCATCACCATCTCGGAACATTCGCGCGGCGACATCCTGCGCCTGTGGCCTGACCTGGAACCGAAGCTGCGAGTCATCCGGCACGGGCTGAACGAACGCTACCTACGCGGCCTGCCGGGCCCGCTACCCCCGTCGCTGCGCGCCCAGGGCATCGGCGATCTTCCATATCTCGTCTATTTCGGCGGCACCGCGCCGCGCAAACGCCTTGGCTGGACCCTGGAACTGTTTCACGCACTGGGACGCGCCGATATCGGCCTGGTCGTCTGCGGCGTGCCGGAAGCCGCCCATGACGGATTCCGCCAGACCCTTCCCCCCGAAACCCGGCCGCGCGTGCTTTTCGCGCCATTTCTGGCAGCGGACGACATGCCCGCCTTGTACCGGAACGCGCTGGCGGTGCTGTACCCCACGCTGTACGAAGGCTTCGGCGTCCCTCCCCTGAACGCGCAGGCGGTCGGCACACCGGTCGTGTTCAGCAATGTCAGCAGCCTGAAAGAAATGATCGGCCCAACCTCCGCCGCGCTGGAACCGGACGATCGCGCCGCCTGGCTCGCCACCTGCCGGGACATCGTGGACCGGCGTCTCGCGGGCATGGACCCGGACGAAGCATCCCGCGTCTGGGCCGCCCGCTTCGACTGGCGCAATTCCGCCGCCGCGCATTGGGAGGTTTACCGCGAAGCGGCGGGCGTGCCAGCCTGAGCCAGCCGGCGCATCGGGCCGGGCGCCCTGCTTGACCCCGCGCGCCAGACCGGCACTCTACACCCGAACCACGGCCCGGAGACACGGGCGGACTCGGGAGGAATGACATGAAGCTACGCCTTGGCGCCTTAATTGTCGCGTTTTGCGCCTGTCTCGCCGCTCCGGCCTGGGCTCAGGACGCCCCCGCCGTCGCACAGGCGAAAGACAAAGACACCCTGCGCGCCCTGATCGCCGCCGCGAAGACCGAGGGCGCGATCGCCTACTGGGACGCGGTCGTCACACCTGAAACCAACGACGAACTCACCGCCGCCTTCCGGAAATACTACGGCCTGCCCGCCAGTTTCCAGGTCAAATACACCCTGGCCGCGACACTGAACGTCGTCACGCGAGTAGAACAGGAGGTCAATTCCGGCAATGTGACGATCGACATCGCCTCGCTCGCCTCGCCACCCTGGATCAACAGCCTGATCGCCAAAAATCATATCATGAAATACGACAGCCCAGAGCACGCGAATTACAAGCGCGCCATCGACTCCGGGCTGGGCCGCGCCGGCTATTTCGTCCCCGTCGGCGCCTATTCCTTCATTCCCGGCTGGAACGGCGACAACATGGACTTCAAGGGCACGTCCTGGCGCGACGTGCTGGGCGCGGTGCCGCCGGGCCGGATCAGCACCAACGACGCGCCGAACTCCGCGACCGGGCTCCTCAGCTACATGGGACTGCGCCAGCACCTCGGCATCGATTTCTTCCGCGAACTGGCGAAAATGAAACCGCGCTTCATTGTCCGCTCAGAACAGGTCGCCGAGGCGCTGGTCATCGGCCAGGACATGATGGCCTTTGGCGGCTCCGCCGGGCGCTTCATGCAATCGAACGAAAAAGGCGCCAACCTGAAATTCCTCCATCCCAAGGAAGGCATCGTGCTGCTGCCCGACGGAGTCTTCATCACCGCCAAGGCACCGCACCCGAACGCGGCGAAACTCTGGATGGATTTCGTCCTCTCGGAAACCGGACAGACGATCCTGTCGCGAAAAGAAGCATTGATGTCCATGCGCTCAGGCTTCAAAAGCCCTCTACCGGAATACGCCCCGGCCATCGACGATCTGAAGGTGATGCCGATCGATTGGAACAAGATCACCGCCGAGGACATTCAAAAGGGTAAAGCCGAATGGCAAAGCATTTTCGCGCCGTGATCCGCATGACCGCGCTGGCGCTGGCCCTGTTCGCGGCCGGCCTGGCGCGGGCCCAACCCCAGGACCGGGCCGCGACAATCGCGGGTGCGAAACAAGAAGGCATGGTCAGCTATTGGGACACCATTATCCAACCGGAAACCCATGACGCCCTGGCCGCGGGCTTCCGCGCCGCCTACGGCCTGCCGGCGAGCTTCCAGGTCAAATACACGCTCTCCGCCACCCTGGCGCTGATCACCAAGATCGAGCAGGAAACCGCCTCCGGCAATGTCACCGTCGATGTCGCCTCCATCGCCTCCCCGCCATGGGTGAACGGCCTGGTGGCCGCCGGCCATGTCATGCGCCACGACAGCCCGGAATACGCCGCTTACACTGCGGTCTTCGCGGCGAAACTGGGCCAGCCCGGGTATTATGCCTTCAACGGCGGCTATGTCTTCGTGCCCATGTGGAACGCGGACACGCTGACATTCAAAGGCACGAGCTGGAAAGACGTGCTGGGCGCGGTCCCGGCCGGACGGATCAGCACCAACGATGGCGGCAACTCCGCCACCGGACTACTGACCTACATGGGTCTGCGGGACGCGCTGGGCGTCGATTACTTCAAAAGCCTCGCCCGCATGAAACCCGCCTTCGTCGTCCGCTCCGAAGGCACGGCGGAACGGCTGGTCACGGGGCAGGACCTGATGGCCTTCGGCGGCATGCCAACTCGCGCGGCGCAAAACAACGAAAAAGGCGCCAACCTCGACATCCTGTTTCCGTCGGAGGGCGTGGTGCTGATGGGCCAGAGCAGCTTCATCCTGACCAAGGCGCCCCACCCCAACGCGGCGAAGCTCTGGCTGGATTTCACCTTGTCGGAAGCGGGCCAGACGATCCTGGCGAAGCGCGAGGCGCTGATTTCCGGCCGCGCCGGTTTCAAGAGCCCGCTGCCGAAATATGCCCCCGCGATGGACACGCTGAAACTGATCCCCGTGGCATGGGATAAGATCGGAACCGAGGACATCCGCAAGGCCAAAGCGGAATGGCAAGGAATTTTCGCCCCATGAACGAACCGAGACGCGGCGCCCTGATCACCGGTGCCTCCTGGGGTATCGGCCACGCCACCGCCGTGGGCCTGGCCCAGGACGGGTTCGATGTGGCGGTGACCGATTTGGGTGTGGAGGCGCTGGCGAAAACCGTCGCCGCCGTCGAAGCGCTGGGCCGCCGCGCCATCCCGATCGCGCTCGACACCCGCGATCAGGCCAGCGTCGAGGCCGCCGTCGCCACGGCCGCGCGCGCGCTACCTGGCCTCGATGTGCTGGTCAACAACGCCGGCGTCCCCTCCCCCGGCAAACCGGCGATCGACCTGACCCGCGCCGAGTGGGACCAAAGCATGGCGGTCAACCTGACCGGTTCGTTTTTCATGAGCACGTCCATGGGCCGCCTGCTGATCGAGGCCAAACGGCCCGGAAGCATCGTCAGCCTCGCTTCGACCCATGGCACCGTGGGCTTCGCCGGCGCCTCCGCCTACGGCATCGCCAAGGCCGGCATCAGCCACATGACCCGCATGCTGGCGATCGAATGGGCGGCGCACGATATCAGGGTGAACGCCATCGCGCCGGGCACGACCGAGACCGAATCCCGCGCGCCCAACCTGAAAGACCCCGAACGCCGCGCCCGCATGCTGACCCGCGTGCCGCTGGGCCGGTTCGGCACGGCCGAGGAAATGGCCGGCGCGATCCGATATCTCGTCAGCCCGGTGGCATCCTACATCACCGGCCAGATCCTGTTGCTGGACGGCGGCCTGACCGCTTACTGACGCACGCCCCGCCATAATGCGCGGCATGCCTCTGCTCCCCCAATGGGGCGGGCGGATTGTGCTTGACCCGGCCCCCGCCGCCGCTATAGAGCCTCCCGACCGAATTTACGCGAAACGCAATGTCAGAGCCCGACAACCGGATTCATTTGTTATTATGCTGCGACCCCGGCTACGCGCAGCACCTGTGCGTCGCGTTAATCTCGATTTTGGTTAACAATCCCGGCCTGGATTTTAATATCGTCGTTGTCAGCCGCGAGGATTTTGGCGCCGCCGGCGACCGCCTGATGGCATCCCTGAAACCTTTCAAAAACTTTACCATACGCATGACCGTGTTCCAGCCGCCGGCCAACCTCAACCTGCCGGTGCGGGCGCATTATTCGATCGACAATTACACGCGCCTCTGGATCGCCGATTTTTTCCCGGACTCCGTCGAACGCGTTCTGTACCTCGATTGCGATCTGATCGTGCTCGGCGGGATCGGCCCGCTCTACCACGGCGACCTGCGCGGCCACCTGCTGGGCGCCGTCTCCATTCCCGGCTCGACACGCTGCGAACTGCTCGAAATTCCGGAATCCTTCGGCTACTTCAATTCCGGCGTCATGGTCATCGACCTCCGCCAATGGCGCGAAACCGGCGCGGCCACGGCGCTGCTCGACTATGTCGCCGCCAATCCCGACAAGCTCATCGACGCCGACCAGGACGCGCTCAACGCCTGCTTCCACGCCCGGCGCGAATCCCTGTCCTACATCTGGAACGTCATCACGCCCTTCTATTTCGAATACCATCCGTTGGGCATGGACAACAGCGCCGTGGAACAAATCCGCCGCGATGCCCGCGTGGTCCATTTCAACGGCGCCTCCAAACCCTGGAGCTACATGAGCCGCCATCCCCACAAAGCCGACTATCTGAAATATCTCGGCCTCAGCGAATGGCGCGATTTCGTGCCACCCGACCGCACGCCGCCAAACATTCTTAAAAAATTCATCGTCGGCCTGATCCCCGGAGACATGAAACGTGTCTTTGGCCATTAGACCGGACAAACGCCCCTTGGCCCGGCGGGAAACGCGAGGGGGACGCACCCGTGCACGCCGGGCTGGCTGATCCCACGGGGTCCCGCGAAAGCGGCGCCATGACGGAATTCGACACCGTCGTATTCCCCGCGGAAACACGCCCGACCCTGCTGGTGACGATCGATTCGGAAGAGGAATTCGACTGGAAGAAACCCTTCCACGGCGAACCCCACACGCTGGAATCGATGCACCGGATCGCCCCCCTGCAACGCCTGTTCAAGGCGCGCGGCATGCGCCCGACCTACGTCGTCGGCTACCCCATCGTCACCGACGACCGTGCCTGGGAACCCCTCGCACAGCTCCACGCCGACGGCGATTGCCAGCTCGGCGCCCACCTGCACCCCTGGATCACCCCGCCCTTCCTGGAATCCTCCACCGTCGCGCATTCCTTCCAGGGCAATCTCCACGCCGATGTGGAACTGGCGAAAATGCAGGTCCTGACGGAACGGATCGAACGCCGCTTCGGCTTTCGCCCGCGCATCTTCAAGGCCGGACGCTACGGCTTCGGTCAGGCCACCGCGGCGGCGCTGGAACAGCTCGGCTTCGAAATCGACATGAGCTTCCTGCCGCACTGGCGCTACGACGAACTCGGCGGGCCCAGCTTCGTCTCGGCGCCGATCGACCCGTTCTGGCTCCGCCCGGAAGGACGCCTGCTGGAAATCCCGCTGACCGCCGGCTTCACCGGCCTCGCGGGCGGCATCGGCTCCTGGCTTTACCGCAAAGTCGATCGCCCGATGCTCCGCGCCGCCCGCGTGCCCGGTGCCCTGGCGCGCGGACGCATTCTCAACCGCGTGCGCCTGACCCCGGAAGGCATCTCGCTGGCGGAAGCCAAACAATTAACCCAGGAGTTGTTTGCCCGCGGCCATCGGGTGTTTCAGGTGAGCTTTCACTCGACCTCCCTGGTGCCCGGCGCGAACCCCTATGTCCGCGCGCAACGCGATCTCCGGCCCTTCCTCGATTGGCTGGCGGACTTCATGGACTTCTTCGTCGAGGACCTGCGCGGCCAGTTCGGCGTTCCGCACGATGTCCTGCGCGACGCGCGGACCATGCCGGCCGCGGCCGTTCCCGCCAGGACCTGATCCCCAATGGCGTTCGCGCGAACCCGATCGCCATGACCGCGCCGCCTTTGGTCAGCGTGGTGATCCCCTGTTACAATGCCACCGCCACTCTGCCCCAGACGCTCGCCTCCGTGCGCGCGCAAACCTGGCCCGCCATCGAGGTCGTGGCGGTCGACGACGGTTCGCGCGACGGAACGCTGGCTCTGCTGCGGACCCACGAAGCCGACGGCTTCCGCGTGCTGTCGCAGGCCAACGCCGGCGCCGCCGCCGCGCGCAACACCGCGATCGCCGTGGCCAAGGGCGAGGTGCTGGCCTTCCTCGATTCCGACGACACCTGGCATCCAGAGAAAATCGCGCGCCAAATGGCCGTCTTCGCCGCCAGCCCAAACACCGTCATGGTCGGGTGCCGCGCCGAGGTGATCCGCCTGGACGGCACGCGCGAACCGGTGAACCCCACACGCGAACCACCCATCGGCCCGGACGCCTGGCGAACTTTGTTGCATCACAGTTACTATGTCCCCAGCGTCGTCGCCGCGCGCACCGCCACGACACGCGCCATCGGCGGTTTCACCGCCCGCTACCGCGCCGGCGAGGACGACCAGGATTTCTGCATCCGCCTCGCGCTGCGCGGCGCCGCCGGCTTCGTCGATGCGCCCTTGGTCACCATGCACCAGCAGCCCGGCAGCCTCAGCATCGTGCACCTGTCGCGCGAGCACGAAACCGTCCTGCCCATGATCCTGGCCCACTGCGAAGCCCTCGCCGATCGCCTGTCCCCACGGGAAATGCGAGATATTCTGGGCGCGCGCTACAGCCAGATCGGCCGCAACATCTATCTCGGCGCCCCCGCCGTAGGGGCGCGGCTGCTGCTGAAAGCGATCGCGAACAGACACGATCCGCTCGGCGATCTACGCTATCTCCTGACCGCCGCCCCCTGGACACGCCGGATCAAGCGGCTTCTGAACATCGGACAAGGTTGACGTCCCAAACGGAGCGAACATGAAAATCCTGGTGACCGGCGGCGCGGGCTATATCGGCTCCCATACCTGCAAACGCCTCGCGCGCGCCGGGTTCGAACCGGTCGTCTTCGACAATCTCAGCACCGGCTTCCGCGACGCCGCCCGCTTCGGACCCTTCGAGCAAGGCGATATCCTCGACGCCGCCCGCCTCGACGCGGTCATGTCGCGCCACCAGCCCGCGGCGGTCGTGCATTTCGCCGCCTCCGCCTATGTCGGCGACTCCGTGCGCGAACCCGCGGCCTATTACCGCAACAACATCGTCGGATCGCTGTCCCTGCTGGACGCCATGCGCCGCAACCATGTCGAGAAAATCGTCTTCTCCTCGACCTGCGCGACCTACGGCGTCCCGGATCGCATGCCAATGGACGAAACCCTGCCGCAAAACCCCATCAATCCCTACGGCTTCACGAAACTCGCCATCGAGCACGCTTTGGCCGACTACGGCCACGCCTACGGCATCGCATGGATCGCGCTGCGATACTTCAACGCCGCCGGCGCCGACCCCGAGGGCGAACTGGGCGAACGGCACGACCCCGAAACCCACGCCATCCCCCTGTGCATCCAGGCCGCCCTGGGAACCGGACCGGGCTTCAGCGTCTTCGGCACCGATTACCCCACAC
>CANJJS010000088.1 GCA_947474705.1 Acetobacteraceae bacterium
GCATTGCTCCTCAGTGCCGTAATGGCACTCGAAAGCCGGCTCACTGAGCCCCTTTTGGAATTGGACCGTGTTGCGGGCCATCCTGATTCTCCGTCAAATCGCCATTCGTTCATGGTTTGTGCCGGATATTGGGCGGCTGAGGAAGAGGGGTAATCAGGAAATGAAATTCGGCTTTTGCCTCATGAGCGACGCGACCGAGATCGGCTTTTTCAGCCATGTCGAAAGTCTCGGCTATTCCTCGGTCTGGGTGGCCGACAGCCAGATGCTGTTTTTCGACGTCTACGCCGTCCTGGCACTGGCCGCGCGCGAAACGAAAACCCTGCGCATCGGGCCCGGCACCGCGATCTGCGGCACGCGCATTCCGCCCGTGCAGGCGGCGGCCATGGCCACCATCAACGCCCTCGCCCCCGGCCGCGTCTTCCTCGGCATGGGCACCGGCAACACGGCCATGCGCACCATGGGCCAGAAACCCATGAAAATGGCCGATTATTCCGAATATTTGCGAGTCCTCGCCGCCCTCCTCCGCGACGAAATCGTCGATTACACCTTCAACGGCGTCACCCGCCCGGTGAAACTGCTCAACCGCGAAGACCGCGGCATGCGCCTCGATCCACCCATCCCGCTCTACGTCTCCGGCTTCGGTCCCCGCGCCATGGCACTGGCGGGCGAGCACGGCGACGGCATCATCTTCGCCATTCCCCCCCGCGGCGTCCCCGTCGCGCAGGCACTGGGCCACGCCCGCCAAGGCGCCGCCCGGGCCAACCGGAACATGGACGGGTTTCGAAACGCTTCCCTTTCCTCCGTCTTCGTACTGGAAAAGAACGAGGCCGTCGATTCAGACCGGGTCAAAGCCGCCATCGGTCCCAACGTCATGGCCAGCGTCTATTACTTCTACGACACGGTCCACGAACGCGGCATCGAACCCCCGCCCTTCCTCGCCCGCATATGGGACCCCTATTGCAAACTGGTGGAGGCCACCCCGCCCGAACACCGCCACTTCCGCACCCACGAAATGCACTACACCGGCCTGCACCGGGGCGAGGCCGAACTGATCGACGAGCAACTGATCCGCGATACCTGCCTGATCGGCACCCCGGACGAACTGGTGGAACGCATCCGCGAACTGGAACACGACGGGCTGGAAGAACTGGTCTTCGCCATCGGCACCGACGCCAAATGGCGCCTCGCCGAAGACTTCGCCCGCCAGGTCATGCCCCGCCTATAACACTCGCCCGCGTGGCCTCCTGGGCTATCGGGGCGGACGATACAAACCCCGGGGCTTTGCCCCGGACCCCACGGGGGCGCTGCCCCTCGACCCCGCCAAGGCTGGGCCTTGGATGCCATCTTTTTGGGTGAGATGAAGAAGGGGGCCATACGAGGCGGTTGAACCGCCTCGTATGGCCCCCTTCTTCATCTCACCCAATTAAACGGGTCCAGGCTTGCCCCTGCGAAGGCGGGGGGCCCCCGCCCTGGTGGGGTTCGAAGGGGCAAAGCCCCTCGCGGGGTTTGGGGCGGCGCCCCAAGGTTTACAACTCCTCCCCCGATGGCCCAGAAGGCCGCGCCGGGTTGTGCGATGCGGCGAAGTCGGTGACAGTGCGGGTCCATTCCACATATCCCGTTCTCACAGGAGCCCTCCGTGCTCGCAACCGCCTTTGCTCCCTGGCTGACCCGCCACGGCATCCATTACGGATGGGTGATGGTCGCGCTGACCTTTCTGACCACGATCTGCTCCTCGGCGGCGGTCAGCCTGACCGGCGTGCTGCTGGTGCCGATGACGCAGGAGTTCAACTGGAGCAAAGGCGACGTCTCCGCCGCCATGGGTCTCTTGTTCGTCCTGTTCGCGGGCACCGCGCCCTTCGCGGGCGCGCTGATCCTGAAATACGGTCAGCGCCGGATGGTCGTGGTCGCCGCGACCATGGTCACGGTGGCGCTGCTCGGCACCACCTTCGCCAGCGCCCGGTGGCATGTGCTGATTTCCCTCGGTCTGATCCTTGGCATCGCCGCGGGCCTTGGCGCCATGGCGCTGAACGCGACCGTCGCGAACCGCTGGTTCGTCCAACGCCGCGGCCTCGCGATGGGGATTCTGACGGCGTCCTTCGCCGCGGGACAATTGTCCTTCATGCCGACGGCCGCCTGGCTCGCGACGACGTATGGCTGGCGCAGCGCGGTGGTGCCCGCGATCGCCGGCGCCGCCGTGTGCGCGGTGCTGAACCTGCTGTTCGCGCGGGACTGGCCCGCCGATATCGGCCTCGCGCCCTATGGCGAAGCCCAGGTCCAGCGGCCTCCGGCGGTGTCCGCCGCCAACGCGGTCAATCTGAGTTTCGCGGTGCTGCGCGAGGCCGCCGCGACGCGGGTCTTCTGGGTCCTGGCCGGCACGTTCTTCATCTGCGGCCTGTCCACCGCGGGCCTCGTGAGCACGCATTTCATTCCGTTCTGCGGCGACAATGGCGTCGTGGCGGTGGCGGCGGCGTCCTATCTCGCGATGATGGGCGTGTTCAATTTCGCGGGCACCATCTGCTCGGGCTGGCTGTCGGACCGTTTCGACAACCGCAAGCTGCTCGCCTGGTATTACGGACTGCGCGGCTTGTCGCTGATGTGGCTGCCGTTCAGCAGCTTCGATTTTTACTCGCTGTCGCTGTTCGCCATCTTCTTCGGCCTGGATTTCGTCGCGACCGTGCCCCCGACCGCGAAACTGGCGGCGCAGCATTTCGGCGCCGCCAAGGCTCCGATCGTGATCGGGTGGGTTTTCGCCTGCCATCAACTCGGCGGCGCGCTGTCCGCTTACACAGGCGGCCTCTCCCGCGATGCCTGGTCGACTTATATGCCGGTCTTCATCGCCATCGGCGCGGCCTGCCTTGTCGCGAGCATGGCGATCTTCGCGGTCAGGGACATTCGCGCGAGCGCGGCCCGGTCGGCGGCGTAACCATCCGGCGGGCGCGGACAGCGCCCGCCGTCACCCCAGCCGGCGCTTCAAAATTTCATTCACCAGCGCCGGGTTCCCCTTCCCGGCCATCGCCTTCATCGTCTGCCCGACAAAGAACCCGAACAGCTTATCCTTCCCGGACTTGTACTCGGCGACCTTGTCCTGATTCGCCGCGAGGATCTTGTCCACGGCGGCATCGATCGCGCCGGTGTCCGTGACCTGACGCAACCCCTTTTCATCGACGATCGCGGCCGGGTCCTTGCCCGTTTCCACCATCGCCTCGAACACCTCTTTGGCGATCTTGCCGTTGATCGTCTTGTCCGCCATCAGGTCCAACAGCCGCCCCAGCGCCTCGGCCGACACCGGCGGGTCCTCGATCGTCCGCCCGAGACGGTTCATCGCCGCGAAGAAATCGCCGGTGACCCAGTTCGCCGCCTGCTTCGCATCGCGCCCCTTGGCCACGACCTCGAAAAACCAAGCCGTCGCCTGCTCCGCCACCAGCACGCTCGCGTCGTACGCCGAGAGCCCGTAATCCCCGATAAACCGCGCCTTCTTCGCGTCGGGCAGTTCCGGCAGCCCCGCCTTCAACGCATCGACCCAGCCCTGCTCCAGCACCAAGGGGAGAAGATCCGGGTCCGGGAAATACCGGTAATCGTGGGCGTCTTCCTTCGACCGCATGGGCCGGGTCACACCCCGGTTCGGATCGAACAGCCGGGTTTCCTGGCGCACTTCCTCGCCGCTTTCCCAGACATCGATCTGGCGCAGCGCCTCCACCTCCACCGCCTGCATGACGAAGCGGACGGAGTTCACGTTCTTGATCTCGCAGCGCGTCCGGTACTCCTCGCCCGCCTTGCGCACGGAAACGTTCACATCCGCACGGAGAGACCCTTCCTCCATGTTCCCGTCGCAGGTCCCCAGATACCGCAGGATCGACCGCAATTTCCGGACGTAGGCGCCGGCTTCCTCCGGCGAGCGGATATCCGGTTCCGACACGATCTCCATCAACGCCACACCGGCCCGGTTGAGGTCGATGTAGGTCTTGGTGGGATGCTGATCGTGCAACGACTTTCCCGCGTCCTGCTCCAGATGCAGCCGCGTCACCCCGATCGCCTTGGTGGACCCGTCCGAGAGTTCGATCTCGATCTCGCCCTTGCCCACGATCGGGTGTTCGAACTGGCTGATCTGATAGCCGGCGGGCAGATCGGCGTAGAAATAATTCTTCCGGTCGAAACGGCTGACATTGTTGATCTGGGCGTTCAGCCCGAGACCCGTCTTCACCGCCTGCTCGACACAGACCTTGTTGATGACCGGCAACATCCCCGGAAACGCGGCGTCGACATAACTGACCTGCGTGTTCGGCTCCGCCCCGAACGCCGTCGCCGCGCCAGAGAACAACTTCGCCTTGCTCACCACCTGAGCATGGACTTCAAGGCCGACCACGACCTCCCACGTTCCGGTGCGTCCTTCGAGCGCGTATCCCATCGATCAAGCTCCCGCGCGTAACGTTGGCAATGCCGAAAATCCCGCCGCCCGTTCCAGCGCGGCGGAGACCGCGAACATCGTTTCCTCGTCGAACGACCGCGTGATCACCTGCAACCCCAAAGGCAGCCCGTTCGAATCCAGGCCCGCGGGCACCGACGCCGCCGGCACGCCCGCCAAATTCGCTGGTACCGTGAACACGTCGTTCAGATACATTTTTATCGGGTCGTCCATCTTCTCGCCCAACGCGAAGGCCGCGGACGGTGCCGTCGGGGTAAGCAGCGCATCGACCCGCTGAAACGCCTCGTCGAAATCGCGGAGGATAAGCGCCCTCACCTTCTGCGCGCGCAAATAAAACGCATCGTAATATCCGGCGGACAAAACGTAAGTCCCGATCATGATCCGGCGCCGCACCTCCGGCCCGAACCCCTCGGCCCGCGTGCGCTCGTACAAATCCCGCAGGTCCTCGCCATTCTCCCGCCGCCCGAACCTGACACCGTCGTAACGCGCGAGATTCGACGACGCCTCCGCCGGCGCGACGATGTAATACGTCCCCAGCCCATATTTCGTGTGCGGCAAGGAGACATCGACGATCTCCGCCCCCGCCGCCTTCAACCAGGCGATGCCCTGTTGCCACAACGCCTCGATTTCCCCGGGCATCCCGTCGGACCGGTATTCCCGAGGCACACCGATCCGCAGCCCTTTCACGGACCGTTCGCAGGCCTTCTCAAAATCCGGAACCGCGACATCCGCGCTGGTCGAATCCTTCGGGTCATGCCCCGCCATCGAATTCAACAAAATAGCGGTGTCCCGCACCGTCCGCGCGAAAGGCCCCGGATGGTCCAGCGAGGACGCGAACGCGATCACCCCCCACCGCGAACACCGCCCATAGGTCGGCTTCACCCCCACCAGCCCGCAGAACGACGCCGGCTGCCGGATCGACCCGCCCGTATCGGTCCCCGTCGCCCCCATCGCCAGCCGCGCCGCTACCGCCGCCGCCGACCCGCCGGACGACCCGCCGGGCACCAGCACCGCGCTCTCGTCCCGCCTTCGCTTCCAGGGATTTTCCACCGGCCCGAAATGCGAGGTCATGTTGGACGAGCCCATCGCGAACTCGTCCATGTTCGCCTTGCCCAGAAACACGGCCCCGTCGCGCAGCAAATTCGCCGTCACGGTCGACTCGTATGGCGGAATGAACGGCATCAGCATCTTGCTGCCCGCCGTCGTCCGCACGCCCAGCGTGCAAAACAAATCCTTGATCGCCAGGGGAATCCCCAGCAACGGCCGCGTATCGCCCTCGGCCAAAGCCCGGTCCGCCGCCCGCGCCTGCTCCACCGCCTGCGCGTGACCCACCGATAAATAGGCGTTCAACCGCGGGTTCAGCGTCTCGATCGCATGCAAATGCGCCAGTGCCAGCTCCTCGGCCGAAAATCTTTTGTCGCGGAGCCCCGCCTGGGCCTCCGCGATCGTCAAATCCGTGAGCACCTGGGTCATTCGACGACTTTCGGCACCGCGAAGAATTCGCCCGCCCGATCCGGCGCGTTGAAAAGGATACGCTCAGGATACCCGCCGTCGTTCACGACATCCTCCCGCATCTTCATCGCCATGTGCGACGCTCCGGTCAAAGGCGCGACGCCCGTGACATCCACCTCGTTCAACTGCTCAATCCAGCCGAAAATGACGTTGAGTTCGCCTTGGAGTTTGTCCACTTCCGCGTCCTCGACGCGAATGCGGGCGAGCGTGGCGATACGCCGGACGGTGGCGGGGTCGAGCGCCATGGGGCTATGATATCCTTCGCGGTGAATGAAGCAGGGACCATACAGGCGGGGCGAATATGGTTCAACAATGAGGCGATAACCGGCCAGGGCAATCGGACGAAGGAAAGAAAGCCTTGGGGCTCCGCCCCCGAGAGCCGCGAAGCGGATCGCGCCCGCGAGGGGCGTCGCCCCTTCGAACCCCACCAGGGCGGGGGTTGAGGGGGCGGCGCCCCCCACGGGGTCCGGGGCGGAGCCCTGGGACTCTCTTCCTTCGCTCGATTGGCCTGGATAACCGGCCCGTCACGGACGGCCCCCTGCCTCAGTGCGCCAGAATCCAATCCACCGCCGCATCCACCACCCGGCGCTCCAGCCCCAGAAACCCGTGCTGGGAGAACGCCTCGCACGGTCCCGATCGCGGCGAGTCACCGCCCTCGTATGTCTGAATCTCCACCAGCCGGGATCCGGACAGCCGCGCTTTCAGCGGTTCGGCTTTGTCCGGCGGCGTGATCGCGCAGCCGTCGTCGCGATGCACCTGGATCAGAACCGGCGCCTTCACCCGCTCCAGCGCGACGTCGAACACCGAATCCCGCGGTCCCGCCACGGAGACCGGCGAACTCACGACGGCGCCCCGAACCGCGCCGACGGGCAAAGACGCCGCGCCGGCGAGCGCGGCGGGCGCCCCCGCGCTGGTGCCCAGCAGCCAGATCGGCGCGGTCGTGCGGCGGCGCAGAGTCGCGACGATCGCCTCGATGGCGCGGCGATTCTCCGGGCCTACCCGGTCGCCGCGCGTGCCCGCCCGATTCGGCGCGGCATCGACGGCGGCGAACATCAACCCGCGCGCGACCCACTGCGCGCGGGTGCGAATCAGAAAATTCCCGATCCGGCCGATACTGCCATCCGGCGAGACGCCAATGCGCCCATCCCCGCCCGGGAACATGACCGCGACCGCCTTCACCGGCCCATCCGGGACCTGTACCAGGACCATACGCGGCCCGCTCTCGGTCTCCACACGCAAAACGGAGGTCCCCGGCGGCACCTCCGGCGGCGGCGCGCAGGCCGCCAGAACACTCAATAACGCGAAACAGGCGAAGAGTACACCGCGCCGATTATTCCGAGGCATCCGCGATTCGTTCCATGGCCAGCCGGTTTTTCACCACGATGTCCGTGGCACCGGGGATTTCGATCAGACCCTCCGTGCGCAGTTTCGTCAACGTCCGGCTGATGGTTTCGATCGTCAGGCCCAGATAGTCGGCGATATCGCCGCGGGTCATCGGCAGCGTGAAATGGGAACGCGGCGCCATGCAGGCGACCCCAAGACGCGCCTGCGCCATCAAAAACGACGCCACCCGCTCGCGCGCGGTTTTCCGCCCCAGCAGCAGCATCTGCTCCTGCGCCGCGACCAGTTCGTTCGACGCGACCGCCAGCAGTTTCTTCTCCATCGCCGGAAAATCGTCCAGCAACCGGCGCAGGCTGGCGCGCGAGAACCGGCAATATTTCACGGGTTCCATGGCTTCGGCGGTGAAGGCGTAGGTGTCGGACACCGCCAGGCCGAGAAAATGCCCCACGCCGACGAATCCGACGATCTGCCGCCGTCCATCCGGCAACAATTTATACAACTTCGCGGTGCCGCCGGTGATGTTGAAAAAGGCCGTCGCGGGTTCGCCCTCGTCGATGAAGGACGAGCCGGGCGCGGCGTGGCCGGTCACGGCGGCGGCGGACAGCCGCGCCAGATCGGACGTCGGAATCGCGTCGCAAACGCTGCTGGCGCGGACGCCGCACCGGGCGCACGGATCCGCCGCTCCGTCCGGGTCGAGGACCAACGGTCTCGTCGCGATAGCGTTCATGGCGAACATCCTGGCTCCAGTTTTTTTATCGTTGCCGCTATCCTCTTGCCTGGCGCGCGGCGCGATTATCCGCCAGACCATTCGATTCTCCCGCGGCGAAGCGCCGGAACGCGGACCGAATTTCAACAGCGGGAACGTGCTGCCACGCGCGCCGGATGCGTGCCTTGATCTGAATCAAAGACCCGGCCGCCGGACGCGCGTCACACTGCATACCCCGATTGCAAGTATGTCAAATCGCATGCCGTTCATCGTCGAACCGCTGTCGCGCGACCATCTTCGCGCCGCTTATCCCCTGGTCCGGGCCACCATGCCCGGTCTCGGCCTCGATGCCTGGCTGCGTTTCGCCCGTGGCGCGACGGGCGTCCGGCGCGAGGGCCGGTCCGGCATCATCGTCGCGCGCCGCGCCGGGCACGATTTTCCCATCGGTTTGTTCTGCTACCGCGTGGACCGCGATCCCGTCCTGGAACGGGTGCTGGTCGCCGAGCATTTCGCGGCCATGGACCTGCTGCATCCCGGCGAGGTCATCGCGGTCCTGGTGCGCGAACTCGACCGGCTGGGCGAGCGGCTTGGCTGCCGCGCGGTGCGCAGCGTCGTGCACCGTCCCGATGTCATGGGCGGGCTGGCCCAGGCCGGCCATGCCAGCGCGGGGTCGTTGCTGGGGAAGGTTTTCGTGGCCGAGGAAACGGACCAGCCCCCTGGCCAGGAGGCGGCCGGGCCAGAGACCTCCGCCTGAGCGCCAGGCCGCGAAAGGACGCCAGCCCGCGGCCGTTGCCGCTGGAATACGCGCGGACGCCTCGGCTTCTCATCGCCGCCAGTGCCTGGCGGGGTGAGGCCGACGATGGACGCGGGCGCGTGACGCGGAAACCACACGCGGCCGCGACGCTGCACGCGCACGGGATCCTGGATATCGCGACCTCGGCGCAGGCGGCGGAGGCGCCGCGCCCGATCGGCGGGCCCTTCGCCTTCGCGCTGTTCGCGTCTGGCATTATCGGGATCGGGCTGCTGGCGATCTCGGTGCTGGCGGGGTCCTCGGCCTATGCCTTGGGCGAGGCTTTGGGGTGGACGACGGGGCTGTCTCGCGCGCCGCTGGACGCCAAGGCGTTTTACGGTGCGATCGCGGCGGCGACGCCGATCGGCACGGGGTTCAATTTCGCCGGGATCGATCCGGTGAAGGCGCTGTTCTGGTGCGCGGTGGTGAACGGCGTGGTGGCGGTGCCGCTGATGGCGACGATGATGGTGATGGCGAGCCAGACCAAGGTGATGGGGCGGTTCGTGTTGCCGGGGCCGCCGCGGGCGATGGGGTGGTTGTGCACGGGGGTGATGGCGACGGCGGTGGGGATTATGTTTGTTACGTGGTGAGGGGGGTGGTTTCGCGTTGACGCGGCGGCTGATGTTGGACAGTCTTCGGGGCCTGTACTGGGGCACGGCAATGGTTACCGCGAAATTGTTTTGGCCAGACCGCAACCCTGGTGGTGAAATCCTGTTAGGAGGACAGCGCGGTTGTGGAGATCGCCGTTCATGGATCAGGAGCCCGGCGGGGCGGTCAGCAGCGCTTCCAGCGCCTCGGGTTCCTCATTCAGCAATTGATCCAGCGTAAACGGGCACGATTGCGGGAACGCTCTGGGCGGCCGGCCATCGTATTTCGCCCGCTTCAAAGGTTTGAGCGCCGCCGCGAACACTTTTTCGGCATCCAGTTGCCGCAGCATGGACGGCGCGAAACGCCGCTGCGCTTCGCCCTGGAACACCGTTGCCTCAACCCGCCAGTGATCCACGGCCGGACTGCCGGGCCAGCCGTAAACTTTCAATAAATGCAATAGCATCTGCGTCGTGAAGCTTTCGACCGAGCGCAGTTCCGAAATCCCCACGTCTTCGATCTCCTCGACCACGCGGTCCCAATCGACGTTGTTCACCCGTTCCCCGCGCGCGACCCGTCGTAGCAGATCGGCCTGCTGTTCGGACCATAGGAGAACATCGCGATGGTAGAGATCGTCCGGCATGGGCGGATGTTAGCAGAACGGCCGGCCCTGTGCCACAATGGCTTCCGGTTTCGGGGTGTGGGTTGGTTGAATGTTCTTTAACGATCCAAAGATGCCGGAGACATCGACCCCGTTCACCGGCTGTATCCAGCCGAAGATGGCGTTCGGTTCTCCCAGGCGTTTTTCGGCCTCGGTGTCTTCCACGCGGATGCGAGCCGGGGAGGCGATGCGTCAGACGGTGGCGGGGTCGAGGGCCATGAGGGAGCGGCATCCTTGGGGTTGGGATGGGCGCGGGCCATAGCGGTGGGTGGGTGGGGCGGTTCAACAGAGGGGGCGGGGTTTGGCAGGAGCGCTTCGAAGGTCCTCTTTCGACCCAAAGCGCACCTTCACGTTCGCTACCGTCAAGGCCTCGGCTGGTCGAAATGTGACGACCCGCTTCTCGGCTTGAGAGTGGAAGAAGTGGCCGTTCGTTGAGGTCGGACCAGGCAGCGCACACGGTAGCCTAAGTAGTTTCCGAGTCTTGCTTCATAGGGTCGCTTGCGGGCGTTGAGGTCGGACCAGGCAGGGCACGCGGCAGCCTGAGTAGTTTCCGAGTCTTGTTTCACAGGGTCGCTTGCGGGCGTTGAGGTCTGACCAGGCAGCGCACGCGGCAGCCTGAGTAGTTTCCAAATCTTGTTTCACAGGATCCCTTGCGGGTACCGTCGAACCGTCCGAACGGTTCGCACAAGATGCGAATTTCCAACCAACCCGGCTCGCCAGCCAAGGATTTGGCGATGCCGTCCACATGCAAGGGAGTTTACCCATGTCCAAAGCCGCTTCGATGACCTCCAGACTGCTCATCGCCGCTGACAAGGTGAAGGGCACAAACGTCTATAATCCCCCCCCCCCCCCGACGCCGGAAGCAATTTCTCGCGACGATCGGTGCAGCGACGTTTGTGATCGCCGGGGCCACCGCGGCACAAGCCAATCTTCTCATCAATGGCGGGTTTGAAATTCCAAACGCCAACTATACGCTAATCAATCCGGGAACGGAGCCGAGCGGCTTCGGCTGGGCGGTCACGACCAACAGCGTCGAAGTAATGGACAATGCTTTTTTTGGTGGTACCTTCAACGCACCTGAGGGCACGCACAGCCTGGACCTTGTGGGAATCAATGTTGGGGGTGGTATTAGCCAGACCTTCGCCACGCAGGCGGGAAAGTCGTACCGGCTCAGCTTCTATACCGGGAATTGGGTGAATACCATGTCCCTGGCCATGTCGGTCATCAATGGCGCCAGCACGATCCTGAGTCAGTCATACTCCCGTCCCGGGTCCCAGAGTCTGGTGTGGCAGCAGGAAACGCCGCTGACGTTCGTGGCGACAGGGTCTTCCGCGACAGTCTCCTTCCAGGATACCGCAGGATTCGATGGCAATGGTATGCATTTGGACGGGGTGGACATATCCCTCGTGCCTGAGCCCGCGTCCATGGTGCTTTTCGGAAGTGGCCTGCTCGGGTTAGCCGCTTCGCGGCGCCGGAAAGCGGTTTGATGTCACGCCGGGGACACTGTCAAAAATCCTGACAGGTCCCTTTACGTCTCCAGGCCCCCGTCCCGGGGACCTGGAGTGGTTTTTCTATCGCCCCGGGCAATGCCTCCAGGACCGGGCGCGCCATCATGCCTTTTGTGGGCCCAGGGCCCGCGACGATCGCTGGCACCGCGCCCACCCCAGCGGCGGGCCGTGAACGCATCGTTCATCGCCCGAAGATCACAGCGGGATGACGATCATCCCCTGCGATGCCTGATGGGAGCATCGAATTGACTTGCGGAAGGACCGGAAATAACCGACCATGGATGAGTCATGGACGAAATTGTTCCCCGCACGCGCCCGGCTCCCGCCGGGTGGCTTGAAGTCCTTGAGGAAAGCCGGGCGGAACTCGCCGCCGGGCTGACCGTGCCAGGCGATGACGTCATGCGCGCGCTGTACGAAAGCATCGCCCGTCTCGAGGCACCGCTGACGGACCGCGGGACACGCGGGGACAAACCGCGGCGTTGATCGTCTTCACACCACGCGCCGGACGCCAGGTTCGCGCACTCCAGGACCATTACGAGGAGCGGGGCCGCCCAGAAGCGAGCCGTCGTTTGGCCGTCGCGCTTGAGCGGGCATGGGCATCGATCGCCGGCAATCCTGGCGCCGGACTACCCGCCCCACGGCCCTATCCGGAACTGGCCCGGCCTGGAGAGCGATGGATCGAGTCGGGACGATACTGGATCGTCTATCAGGAGACGCCGCCAGTGATCCTCGGTGTGTTTTTCGAAACATCGGACATTCCTGGCCGTCTATGAGCCTCATGCGGCGGCGCGCCCCTACGCCGCCTTCGCCTCCCCCGAAATCCGCACCAACGCGTCCAGCGTATCCTTCGCGAATTTCAACCGCGTCATGACATCCATATCCCGGACCATCGACAATTTGTGGTCGGGCCGGAGCCGGATCATGCCGCCCTTCCCCGACAACCAGCGCACCAGCCCCGCCGGGTTGCGGAACGCGTTACCGCGGAACGAGACGACCATCCCCTTGGGGCCCGCGTCCAGTTTCTCCACGCCCGCTTCCCGGCAGGCGCGTTTCAACGCCACCACGCCCAACAAATTGTCGACTTCCTTGGGCAAAGTCCCAAAACGATCGACGAGTTCCGCCGCCATGGCCTCGGATTCCGCGTCGGACGCCAGGGCGCCAATGCGCCGGTAAAGACCCAAACGCACGGGCAGATCGCGGACGTAATTTTCCGGAATAAGAACGGGCAGACCGAGCGAAATATTCGGTGTCCAGTCGCGATCCTGATGTGCGGTCTTGCCCTCGCCCGCGCGAATATCGCCGACGGCGTCTTCCAGCATTTGCTGATACAGCTCGATCCCGACCTCGCGGATATGGCCGGTTTGTTCGTCGCCCAGCAGATTGCCGGCGCCGCGAATGTCCAGATCGTGGCTGGCCAGAGTAAAACCGGCGCCCAGCGTGTCGAGGGTTTGCATTACGGTCAGCCGCTTTTCCGCCGCGACCGACAAGCGATGGTTCGCCGGCCATGTCAGATAAGCGTAACCGCGCTGTTTCCCGCGCCCAACGCGCCCGCGCAACTGATACAACTGCCCCAGACCGAACATATCGGCGCGGTAGATCACCAAAGTATTGACCGCCGGCATATCCAGCCCGCTCTCGACAATATTCGTGGACAGCAAAATATCGTATTTGCCGTCGCCGAATTCCGTCATCACCCGTTCCAGCTCGGTCGGCGCCAACCGCCCATGCGCCATCACCATGCGCGCGTCCGGCACGATTTCGCGGAGGCGTTCGGACATCCGGGTCAGGTCCTCGATCCGCGGCACGACGCAAAAGACCTGACCGCCGCGGAACCGTTCCCGTTGCAGCGCCTCGCGGATGACCAGAGAATCGAACGGCATGATGAAGGTGCGCACGGCGAGCCGGTCCACCGGCGGTGTCGCGATCAGGCTCATTTCGCGGACGCCGGTCAGCGCCAGTTGCAGCGTGCGCGGGATGGGCGTCGCGGTCAGCGTCAGGACGTGGACATCGGCTTTCAGTTGTTTCAGGCGTTCCTTGTGGGCGACGCCGAAATGCTGTTCCTCGTCGACAATAAGCAGCCCGAGATCGGCGAAGGAAATCGACTTCGCCAGCAAGGCGTGCGTTCCGACCACGATGCCGATATCGCCCGACGCGATGCCCTTACGAACTTCGGTGGCTTCCTTCGCCGTGACCATCCGCGAGAGCTGCGCGACCTTGATCGGAAGTCCCGCGAATCGCGCGGTGAACGTGCGAAAATGTTGCCGCGACAGCAATGTCGTCGGCACCACCACCGCGACCTGCGCCCCCGACATCGCCGCGACGAAGGCGGCGCGCAACGCGACCTCGGTCTTGCCGAAGCCGACATCGCCGCAAATCAGCCGGTCCATCGGCTTGCCGGCGGCGAGGTCTTCCAGCACGTCGGAAATCGCGCGGGCCTGGTCCTCGGTTTCGGCGAAGGGGAAGCGGGCGCAGAATTCGTCGAAAGTCCCTTCCGGCGGGGCGAGGATATCGGCCTGCCGCACCAGGCGGGTCGCGGCGATTTTGATCAACTCGCCCGCCATGTCGCGGATGCGCTGCTTCATCCGCGCCTTGCGGTTCTGCCAGGCGACTCCGCCCAACTTGTCCAGCGTCGCCGTCTGGTCGCTGCCGAAGCGGGAGAGAACCTCGATGTTTTCGACAGGCAAAAAAAGTTTCTCGCCGCCGTCGTAGATCAGCCGCAGGCAGTCGTGCGGCGCGCCGGTGACGGTGACCGTCGTCAACCCATCGTAACGCCCGATGCCGTATTCCTGGTGCACGACCAGGTCGCCCTCGGCGATTTCGGTCGCTTCGGCGATGAACTGATCCGCGCGTTTACGCCGCCGCGGCGGACGGGAAATGCGCTCTCCCAGCAGATCCTGCTCGCCCACCAGTGCCAGCCGATCCGCCACGAACCCGCGCTCAACCCCCAGCGTGACAAGAGAAACCGACCCGGCTTCCTTGCGCCGGATCGCGGCCCAATCGTCTTCCTGCGCCGCGTCCTTGAAGCCATGTTCTTTCAGCAGATGCGACAGCCGCTCGCGCGAGCCCCGCGTCCAGGCGGCGACGACGATCCGCCGCCCCTCGGCCTTCCAGCGATCCGCCTGCGTCTTCAACTGGTCGAAGACATTGACCCCCGGCCCGCCACCGGTCTGCGCATACACCGGTCCCGGCCGGCCCCCGCCATCGATCCCCGAAGCCCCATCCGGTTTTCCAAACGGCGTGAACGCCAGCCGCGGCCCAAAGGCCAGCATCTCGTCCCATTCGTCATGGGTGAGATACAACTGACCCGCCGGCAACGCCCGATACGGCACTTCCCCGTCCCGCGGCGGCGCTTTCCGCGCCTGGGCGTGGTCCGCGATCATCTCCAGCCGCGCTTCCAGCACCTCGTCCGACTGGTGGTCGAAGCTGACCGAGGCCTCCGGCAGATAATCGAGAAGATTTTCCATGACCGGGTGGAACAGAGGCGTCCAATGCTCCATCCCCGGATGCCGCCGCCCCTCCGAAATCGACAAATAAATCGGGTCCTGGGCCGCCTCTCCCCCAAACAACTCCCGCCACGCCGTGCGGAAGCGCGAGATCGAGTCCTTGTCCAGCGCCAGTTCCGACACCGGCCGCAACGAAAGAATTTTCCGGGCCGCCGCGCTGCGCTGAGACGCGGGGTCGAAGGTTTTAATGGACTCAATCGTGTCGCCGAACATGTCCAGGCGCACCGGGTCGGTCTCGCCCGCCGGGAAAATGTCGATGATCCCACCGCGTACCGCGTATTCGCCGGGCTCCATGACGGTGCCGGCGCGGCCGTAGCCGTTGGCCTCCAGGAAGCGGGTCAGTTCCTCGGGTTTGACCTGGCCGTTGACGCGCAGGTCGAGCCGGGCGCCGGCGAAGGCCGCGCGCGGCGGCACCCGCTGGACCAGCGCGTTGACCGTGGTCAACACGAAACGCGGCCCCGTGGGCTTGTCCAACAGCCGGGTCAGGGTCGCGATTCGTTCCGACACCAAGGCGGCATTCGGAGAAACGCGGTCGTAGGGCAGGCAATCCCAGGCGGGGAAGCGCAGAATTTCGGCTTCCGGCATGACGAAAGCCAGCGCCTCGGCCAGCCGCGCCATGCGGGCGTCGTCGCGGGCGACGTGCAGAATCGCGCCCGGGAATTCGCGGCGGCGTTGCGCGAGAAGAAAGGCATCCCAGCCCTCTGGCGCGCCCCAGACGCGAATGGGCTCGCTCATCGTTCCAGGCTCGCGCGGATCCGCAGCAGCATCGGAGTCGCGTCTTCCGGCGCGATCGGCCGGCGTCCGGTCAGCCAGTCCGCGAGATCGACGTCGGGGAGTTCCATCAGGATCTCCAGCGCCTCGACGTCGTCGTCGGTGAGGGTGGCAAGGTTGTTCCGCACGAAACCGCCCAGAAGAAGGTCGTTTTCGAAGGTGCCCCGATGCGTGGCGCGGAACAGGAGACGCCGCCGTCTGGGATCGTTCTGGGGTTGCTCTGGTTCGGTCATCGTTGGGCTGTCATATAGCCGCCGGTAAGAAACCTGTCAGCCCGTGGACACCAGCCCGCTCGCCCCCCTTTTCGCGCCCCTGACATCGCTGCGAGGCATAGGTCCCGCGGTGGGGAAACTCATGGCCAAGGCGATGGGGGGCACGCGGGTGGTGGACGCGCTGTTCCATCTGCCCGAATCGTATCTGGATCGCACCGCGAAACCCACGATCCAGGACGCCAAACCCGGCACCGTCGCGACCCTGGCCGTGGTGGTCGTCCGCCACGAACGGCCCGCCCATTCCCGCCAGCCCTGGCGGATCGTCGTCGAGGACGCGACCGGACTCGCCGAGCTGGTGTTTTTCCGGTTCACCCGCGAGGCACAAATGCCACCGGGCACACCTCTCATCGTGTCCGGCAAGATCGACCGGTTCAACGGCCGCGTGACCATCGCGCATCCCGAACACATGGTCTCGCCCGCCGAAGCCTGGCGAATTCCCGTCATCGAGCCGGTTTGGCCGCTGACCGCCGGATTGTGGCCGCGCCAGGTGGCGAGCGCGGTGAGCCAGGCCATCGAACGGCTGCCGGATTTTTCCGAGTGGCACGACGCGCCGCTGTTGAAACGTGAAAAATGGCCGCCATTCCGAGAAGCTCTGCGCGCGGTGCAGATGCCGGACGGCGTCGTGCCGGACAAAGCGGCACGGGCGCGGCTCGCCTACGACGAACTGCTCGCGGGCCAGTTGGCTTTGGGCATTGTCAGGGGCCGGGTGCGCGCCCGTGCCGGCCGGGTGTTGGATGGCGGGACCACTCTGGCGGCGGAGGCGTTGCGCCGGTTCGGGTTCGAACCGACGGAGTCGCAAAAACGCGCCCTCGCTGAGATCGACGCCGATCTGGGCTCGGAACGGCGGATGTTGCGGCTGTTGCAGGGCGATGTCGGGTCCGGCAAGACGCTGGTCGCGACGCTGGCGATGCTGCGCGCCGTGGAGGCGGGCGCGCAGGCGGCGTTGATGGCGCCGACGGAGGTGCTGGCGAAGCAGCATTTTTCGACATTGACGAGGCTGTGCCCAGTACCGGTGGCGCTGCTGACGGGATCGGTGAAGGGGCGGGCGCGGACGAAGCTGCTGCGAGAGCTGAAGGATGGCTCGCTTTCGATCGTCGTCGGCACCCATGCGCTGTTTCAGGAGGCCGTGGAATACAAGGATCTTGGACTCGCCGTGATCGACGAGCAGCACCGGTTCGGCGTCACGCAGCGCCTGCTGATGGGTGCCAAGGGCGACCGCACCGACGTGCTGGTCATGACGGCGACTCCGATTCCGAGAACACTTGTGCTGACGCAGTGGGGCGAGATGGATATTTCGCGGCTGACCGAGAAACCGGCGGGACGCAAGCCGATCCGGACCAGCCTGCATTCGTTCTCGACGCTGCCGGACGTGCTCGATGGGATCGCGCGGAAGCTGGCTGAGGGGGCGCGTATCTACTGGGTGTGCCCGCTGGTCGCGGAAAGCGAGGTCATGGATTTGGCGGCGGCGGAGGAACGGTACGCCCAGTTGAAGGAACGGTTCGGGGATATCGTCGGCCTCGCGCATGGCCAGCAGGCGCCGGAGGTGCGCGACGCCGCATTGGCCGCCTTCGCCAAGGGCGAGATCCGGCTGTTGGTGGCGACGACGGTGATCGAGGTCGGCGTCGATGTGCCCGAGGCCAGCGTGATGGCGATCGAACACGCGGAACGCTTCGGACTCGCGCAGTTGCACCAGTTGCGGGGCCGTGTGGGCCGGGGCGCCGACGCCAGTTTTTGTCTGTTGCTGCATGAGGACTGGGTGAACGAAACCGCCCGCCGCCGCCTGACATTGTTACGAGACACCGACGACGGATTTGTCATTGCCGACGAGGATTTTCGCCTGCGCGGCGGCGGCGACATTCTGGGGACTCGCCAGGCGGGAACGCCGGGCTTCAAGCTGGCCGATCCTGTGGAACACGAGGGCCTCCTGGACATGGCGCATCGCGACGCCGAGGTGCTGCTGCAACGCGACCCAAATTTGGTAACGGAACGCGGCCAGGCCATTCGCTGGCTGCTGCGGCTGTTCGAGCGCACCGAGGCGATGCGGACGCTGGCATCGGGGTAAACGGTTTCTTCATACCTCGGGCGCATCATGGACAGGAGGGTGATATCGCCCTTGACATCATGATATTGGGCACGATATGAGACTCGTCATGGACACCGACATCGTGGTCGCGGGGCTTCGCAGCCGGACCGGGGCGTCTCGTATCCTGTTGCATGCGGTGGGCGCGGGTATCCTCCGTCCTCTGGTCAGTGTGCCCGTCTTTCTCGAATACGAAGACGTTCTCACGCGGCCGGAGCAGATGGAGGCGACCGGCCTCGACGAGGACGATGTCGGGCGATTTCTCGACGGGTTCATGGCGAAGTCGGAGGAAGTGTCCCCTTTCTACAACCACGGCGGGATCGTCCGCGATCCCAACGACGACAAATTCGTAACGGCGGCGTTGAACGGCATGGCAAGGCGATCGTCGCGTTCAATGTCCGGGATTATGTCCCACGCGACAGCCGGGTCACCGGCCTCGGCATCGAGGTCACCCAGCCCGGTGGCCTTCTCAGGAGATTATCATGGCGTCCGTCAGCAATTTCGCCCTTCGCCTCCCCCCTTCACTGATGGAGGACGTCAAGGCGCTCTCGGCACAGGATTCCGTGTCGATCAACCAGTTCGTGGTCCAGGCGGTGGCGGAGCGCGTGGCGATCATGCGCGACCGCGGCTTCCTGAGGGCGCGGGCCGCGCGCGCGGAACAAGGCGCGATGGCCCGTATCCTGGAAAAAGCCGGCACCGACGAGGCGATCCCCGGGGACGAGATCCCCGGGGAATAAGCCGGGTCAACCCTTGGTCACGTTCCAGAACACCGAGACGGCGCCTTTCAGGATGCCGGTCAGATTCTTCCTGTAGGCGGCCGGGGGAAGGTACTGGCCAAGGGGAATGAAGGGCACCGTTTCGAAGGCGTTTAACTGGATTTCGACGTCGAGGCGCTTGCGCTCGGCCGTATCGGTGCTGTCCATCCAGCGATTGCGCAGGTCTTCGACTTTCGGGTCCTCGGGCCAGCCGAACCAGGCGCTTTTGCCGTTGCCGCGCAGGTTCGTCGCGAAGATCGGGTCCTGGTAATCGGCGGCGGGCGAGCCGTAAGGGTACATCGACCAGCCGCCCTTTTCGAGCGGCTCCTTGCTGGCGCGGCGTTCCACGACGGTGCCCCAGTCCGTGTTCTGCTCGTCGATATTCAGCCCGACCTCGCGAAAGGCGGCGACGGCGACGCTGCTCATGGCATCGTAATAAATCTGATCGGTGGGGTGCATGTAGACGATGCGTTCGCCGGCGTAGCCCGCCTGTTTCAGCATCGCCTTGATCTCGTCCTTGGACGGGCGTTTGCGCACGCGCTCCATGCCCGCGTCGGAAGACGAGCCCGAGCCCGGCAGGAAGAAGCCGGCGGGGGCTTTGAACAAAGTGGGGTCGCCGCCCATGACGGCGGTCATCACGTCCACCTGATCGATCGCGGCCAGCATGGCGCGGCGCACGCCGGGATTGGCGGTCGGGCCGTGCAGGAAGTTCGGACGCAACCCGCCGAAGGTGCCGTAGATATCGACGGGCCCCACGACCACGTCGGATTTGCTTTTCAGCATCGGGATCAGGTCGGGCAGCGGACTGTCCAGCCAGTCCACCGTGCCCGTTACCAGCGCGTTCGCCGCCGTCGCGGGATCGGGGATGATCCGCCATTCGACGCGATCGACCATGACGCGGTATCCGCCGGCGGCGAAGCTCGCGGGCTCGGGGCGCGGCTGGTATTTCTGGAATTTTTCGAACACCGCGAGATGGCCGGAGACATACTCGCCGGGGACATAGCGGAAGGGTCCGCTGCCGATCGCTTCGGGGATTTGTTTGAAGGGATCGGTCGCGGCGATCCGTTCCGGCATCATCGAGGGTGTGTTCTGCGTCTTCGCCAGTGCCTGGGGCAGTGCCGCGAAGGGTTTTTTCAGCCGCCAGACGATGGTCTTGTCGTCCTTGGCCTCGACCTCGTCGAGCCGGGCGGCGATGGTCTGGCCGATCGCGTCGCGCTTCATCCAGCGTCGCAGCGAGGCCACGCAATCCCGCGCCAGCACCGGGGTACCGTCGTGGAACAGCAATCCGTCGCGCAAGGTCATGGTCCATCGCAGACCGTTGTCCTCCACGAGATGGCCCTGGA
>CANJJS010000089.1 GCA_947474705.1 Acetobacteraceae bacterium
CATGCCATGACCGGTTCCGGTCATGGCATGGCCCCTCCCACGGCACTCCAACCCCGGGGTTCCAAGGGCGAGCCCCCAAGGCCCATTGGGGTGGGGTAGAGGGGCGAAGCCCTCGTGGGGTCCGGGGCAAAGCCCCGGCGCGTCCTCCAAACGAGAACCGCGCCATTGGATGTTTCGCGCGACGGGGGATAGGGTTGGAGGAAAGGGAGAATGTCATGTCAGTGAAACCGGAACGGCCTGTTTTGTCCGCGCCGCCGCCTCGTCCGGCGGGGGCGCCTTTGGCGTTGGCGGGGATCAGGGTGGCGGATTTCAGTCATTTCATCGCGGGTCCGCTGTGTTCGATGATCCTCGCCGATATGGGCGCGGAGGTGATCAAGATCGAGAAGGTCGATGGCGGCGACGATTTTCGCAGTTTGCGGCCAAAAGTGACGGACGAGGCGGGCTCGCCATATCTATGGACCAACCGGAACAAGAAAAGCGTGGCGCTGGACCTGAAATCGCCGGAGGGGCGGCGGATCGCGCGGGAGATCGTCGATAAGTCCGATGTGGTGCTGGAGAATTTCTCGACCGGCGTGATGGCGCGGTTTGGATTGGATTACGCGACGGTATCGGCGGGGAATCCGCGGCTGATCTATTGCTCGGTGTCGGCGTATGGGCGCGATGGGGCGTTGAAGGACCGGCTGGGGTTCGATCCCATCACGCAGGCGGAATCGGGGTTCATGTCGATGAACGGCGATCCGGACCGGGTGGGGCTGCGCGCCGGTCCCTCGATCATGGACATGAGCACGGCGATGATGACGGCCAATGCGGTGCTGGGGGCGTTGTTCGCGCGGGAGCGCTCGGGTCTGGGCCAGTTCGTCGAGAACGCGTTGTTCGATACCGCGGTGACGATGGTTGGGTTCCACGCGCTGAATTATTTGATCGGCGGGGACGAGCCGACGCGGTTCGGCAACAACAGCAGGGACACGGTGCCCACGGCGTCGCTGGAAACCGCCGACGGGCCGATCTTCGTCGCCTGCGCCAACGACCGGACCTGGCACCGGATGGCGGGTCAGGTGCTGGGGCGGCCCGACCTGGCCGAGCATCCGGACTATGCGAAAACCGCCGAAAGGATCCGCAACCGGGACGCGCTGATGGCGATCGTGCGCGAGATCGTTCTGGCCAAACCCAGAGCCTATTGGTTGCCGCGGATGCGGGAGGCGGGGGTGCCGGCGGGGGCGATCAATTCCATCGCGGAGGCGTTTGGGTCGGAGGAAATGGCGGCGCGTGGGCTGGTCAGCCGCATTCCGCACCCGGAGGCGGGTTCTGTGCCGAATATCCGCCTGCCCTTTAAGCTGCACGGCACCCCGCTCGCCGATCCCGTCGCGGCGCCGGGTCTGGGCCAGCACAGCACCGAGGTTCTGCGGGATGTGCTTGGCTACGACGACGCGGCGGTTGAGTCAGCGCGGGCATCTGGGGCCATCAGGACAAAATCGGCCTGACGGCCCGAACACGCCGCCTAAATCGCGTCCAGGATCAGGCGGCCGAACATCGTCATCTCGGGGCTGGTCCCGGCGTAACGATCGATCGTCGCGAGAACCCGGCGGGTGGTCTCCGCGTCTGGCGGTGTGCCGGGCGGAAGCGCGGGCAGGCGCGCGACGATGGCGGGCGCGGCCTCCATGGCCGCGGCGCGGAAGACGGCGCGGGCGGTGTTGGTTTCGGGCGCGGTCAGGCGAGGGACCAGTTCGTCCGCGAGCCAGGCCAGGAATGCCGGGTAGGCCGCGAGTTGGCGGTAGAGCGCGGGGATGAACGGCGCCCCATCGACCTCGGTCGCGAAGCGCATCAGGACGGCGCGCTGCTCCGGTGGGAGGGATCCGGGATCGGCGTTGCCGGGCATGGGGGCAAGCATCGCGGGCGGAGTCCAAATGGCGGCGATTCCGGTGCCTCCGGGGGTCTGTCCGGTGAGCAGGCTTTTCAGGCAGGCCCCGGTCATCAGATTGACGGGCGACACGCGGACGAAATTTTCGGCGATGGCCCGGATGGCGGTTTGGGCGTTCGCGTCGAGTTTCCAGGCGGCGCGCGTGGCCGGATCGGCCGGGGGCAGCGGGCTGAGCCTGGCCGCGTCCGCCAAACGCCAGCCGGTTTCCTGGATCGGGCCGGACACCAGCGCGGGCCGGACCGCGGCCCATGCCCATTCGAGGACGCCGGGCATGGTGGCGAGGTAACGTTGCAAAGAAGACACGTAGGGGACACCGGAAAAGCGGCGGATTTCGTCGTAAATCACCGCGATGGCGCCGGCGGCGCGATGTTCGGGCAGTTCGGCGAGCAAGGGTTCGGCCATGAGGCGCTCCTTCTGTTGTCGCGCCCCCGGGCGCGCGGATTTGTCATGCGCTCCGGAGGCACGTGTTTGTTATGCGCGCCAGACCGTTTGGCGGGTGGCGCATGGCCGGGGAAGATCGCGCGGGCGTGTGTAACGGATTGCGTGGCGCCGGGACCGTCCTATGTGAGCGGCGGACAATGCGGTGTGCGCGTATAAGATGCAAAGAGATGGCGGGGCCGTGCCGCCGGATGGAAAAGGATCGCGTCTTTTGGCCATGTTCCGGGTTTTGCTTTGGGCCGCCGCCGTCTGCCTGTTTGGCGGGGCTTTTGGGTCTCCGGCTTCGGCCTACGAAAGCGCGCCGGTCGCGACCAAACGCACTGTCGCGACCTTCATCGCGGAGGCGGACAGTGTTGGGCCCGGTGGCTCGGCGCGGATTGGGTTACGGCTGCGGCTGGCGGATGGGTGGCATACGTATTGGCGGAATCCGGGCGAATCCGGCGTGCCGATCGAGCTGACCGCGACGTTCCCCGCGGGTGCCGTGGCCGGGCCGTTGGACTGGCCGGCTCCGAGCCGGATTACCGAGGGCGCCATCGTCACTTACGGCTTCACGCGGGAGGTCGTGCTGCCGATGACGATAAGCCCGGGGAAGGACGCGGCGGGACTGACGGGGGAGCTGCGGGCGAACTGGCTGGTGTGCAAGGACATTTGCGTGCCCGAGGAGGCGGTGTTCGCCATCGCGCTGCCCAAGGGCGATGGCGCGCCCTCGGCGGAAGCGGCGCTGTTTCAGACGCATGACCGTGCCGTGCCGCGGGTCGTGCCGTGGAGCGCGGCGATCGCGTCCGATGGGACGTTGTCGGTGCGGGGGACGGAGTTGGGTCCGGCGGCGGTCGCGGATGCCTGGTTCATTCCGGACGCGCCGGGTCAGATCGCCGACGCGGTGGCGCAGACGGTTTCCATTCGGAACGGGGAGATTGTTCTGGGTTTGCGGCTGGCCGAGGGATTTGTTCCGGGTGCCGGGCTGCGCGGGGTGTTGTCGTTGCTCGACAAGGGCGGGGCGCGGACCGATGTCGCGCTGTCGGCGGTGGCCGGACCGCCGCCCATGCCGCCGTTTCCCTTGCCGCGGGCGTTGATGTTCGCGTTTTTGGGCGGGTTGATTCTGAATCTGATGCCCTGTGTGTTTCCGATCCTGGCGATGAAGGCGATCGCCTTCGCGGCGGGATTCGCGCGGGGCGAGGCGCGGGGTCATGCGCTGTCTTATACGGCCGGGGTTCTGACGACATTCGTGGGGGTGGCGCTGGCGCTGCTCGCGGCGCGGGGCGCGGGGCTGGCGGCGGGGTGGGGGTTTCAGTTCGCCTCGCCGGTATTTGTCGCGGCGATGGCCTGGCTGTTGTTCGCGGTGGGGTTGAACCTGTCGGGAATTTTCCGGATCGAGGCCGGGTTCGCCGGGGCGGGCGGCGGGCTGGCCGCGCGGGGGGGGCATGTGGGCGGTTTCTTCACCGGCGCGCTGGCCGTGCTGGTCGCGACTCCGTGCACGGCGCCGTTCATGGGTGTCGCCATCGCCGCCGGGCTCGCCGCGCCGCCGGCGGTGACGGTGCTGGTGTTTCTGGTCATGGGTCTGGGGCTCGCGGCGCCTTATATCGCTTTGAGTTTCGTCCCCGGTCTGGCCCGGATCATGCCGCGTCCGGGCCGGTGGATGGAGGTGTTCCGGCAGTTGCTGGCGTTTCCGATGTATGGCGCGGCGGTGTGGTTGCTGTGGGTGGTCAGCCAGGAGGCGGGGGCCGACGGCGTGTTGGCGACGGCGACGGGTTTCGTGCTGTTGGGGTTCGCGGCCTGGAGTCTCGGTCAGGCGCGGGATGGCGGTTACCGGCGGGGCGGTTATTTCGGGGCGGGTGTCGCGGTTTGTCTGGCGCTGGCGGTGTTGGCGGGACTCGGCGGGGTGCCGCCTGCCCAGATCTCCGGTCCAATGGGGGGGCCAATGGGAGACCAGGGCCGAGGCGCCCAGGGGAATGGGCGCGGCGCGGAAGGTTTTTCGGTGGAGCGGCTGGCCGAGTCGCGCGCGGAGGGGCGGCCGGTGTTCGTGAACCTGACGGCGGCCTGGTGTGTGACCTGTCTGGTAAATGAGCGGATCGCGATCGGCACGGACGCGGTGAAGGAGGCGTTCGCGGCGCGGCGTGTCGTCTACCTCAAGGGCGACTGGACCCGGCAGGATCCGGCGATCGGGGCGTTTTTGCGGGTGCATGGCCGCGATGGCGTGCCGCTGTATTTGTATTACGCGCCGGGCCGCGGGGAGCCGGAGGTTTTGCCGCAATTGTTGACGGAATCGACGATCCTGGCGGCGGTGCGGCGGGGGTCATAGGCGGCGCAGGAGGCGGAGCCAGAGGACCAGAAACGCGTCGTATGGCAGGGCCGGGATTTCGCGCAGGCGCCAGTACCAGCGTTTGCGCCAATGGGTTGCCGCGGGCGCCGAGACCGGCGCGCATTGCGTAGCTGATATACCAGATAAGCATAGCAAAACCATGCATCGCGGGAGATGATAGGCACTGGTCGCGACCATGACGTGTGGGTCGGGGTTCCTTTTCGCGAGCATTCGGCGGATTGCGCGCACGGATGAGAGGGTGTCTCGCCCGGTATCCTCAAGTACGATTTTTTCACGCGGGATGCCGGATTCCATTAATAAATGGGCCATGACGGAGGCCTCGGAAGGGCCGTGGCGGCCGATCCCTCCGGTGGGTAAGAAGCATGCGCCGGGGTGATTTCTGGCACCGGCCAAAGCGGCCTCGACACGGTGCCGGAGGGCGGGGCTGGGCTGTCCGTCGGGGCGCACGGCGGCGCCGAAGATGAGGATCGTCGTCATTCGTGAATTCCATGTCAGATTACCCATGGAAAACAATCTGGAAGCCGGTATAATGCCCCGGTCCTGTGCGGCACGGCTCTGGGTGTCGGGCTGATACAGGGTATCGGACTCAACCCTAGGGGGACTCAAATGCGTATTGTTTCGACCCGCTGGTCGCTCAGCGCCGCTGGCCTGATCTCGGCGATGGCTCTGGCTGCTTGCTCTTCTCCGGCTCCGACCCCGCCGCCCGTGACGCCGACCGTTCAGGTCGCGCCGCCGATGGTGACGACGACCGTCCGTAAGCCGATGCGCCGCCACAAGAAGTGGTATCGCAAGCATCGCCGCGCGATGAAGAAGAAAAAAGCGATCAAGAAGTGATTTCCAGGCGATAATATCGCCTTGACATCGCGCCCCTCGCGGCGGCCAGCTTCCACCTTATCGGGTGGTTAATTGGTCACCCCGGGGGGTTTCGTTTTATGAAGACACTGACGGACGGCGCGGTCCAACGGTACCGCGATACGGGTTATCTGGCACCGATCCCGGTGCTCTCAACCGCGGAAGCGGCCGACCTGCGGCACAGGCTCGAACATTTCGAAGCCGGCGCGGGGCGCCTGGCCGGGAAACTCCGGCAAAAATCCCATCTGCTGTTCACCTGGCTGAACGATCTGATCCGGCACGAGAAAATCCTCAATGCGGTGGAAGACGTGATCGGGCCGGACATCCTGTGCTGGGGCAGCTCGTTCTTCATCAAAGAGGCCCGCAACCCCTCCTTTGTCTCCTGGCATCAGGATTCGACCTATTGGGGCCTCGACCCGGCGGACGTCCTCACGGCCTGGATCGCGTTCTCCGACAGCACGCCGGAAAATGGCGCGATGCGGGTGATGCCGGGCACGCACAAACTGTCGCAAATTCCACACAACGATACGTTCAAGCCGGAAAACCTGCTCAGCCGCGGGCAGGAAATCATGGTCGATGTCGACGAAGCCCAGGCGGATACGCTGACACTGAAAGCGGGGGAAATGTCGCTGCACCACGTGCGGCTGATCCATGGCTCCGATCCCAACCCCTCGGACCACCGCCGAATCGGATTCGCGATCCGATACATCCCAACCTACGTCCGCCAAATCGCCGGGCAACACGACTGGGCCACCCTCGTCCGCGGCGAAGACCGATTCGGACACTTCGAACTGGAACAACGCCCCGACCGCGACATGTCGGACACGGCACAAGCCTACCACGCGGCCGTCGTCGGCGGACACGCGAAAATCCTGATGCGCGACACCGGCCAGGCGATGCGGGCCTGAGATCGAGGGACCGGGGCGGGGTTGGCGCCGGGGCTTCGCCCCGGACCCACGGGGGCTCGCCCTTGGAACCCCGGGGTGGTGGGTTGTTAAGGGAGGGCCATGCGAGGCTGTTGCAAGGTCCGAGATAGGCCCTCCCTTAACAACCCACCAAATCGATCGCGGTCCAGGGGACGTTCCCCTGGCGGGTTCGAAGGGCAGAGCCCTCGCGGGGTTTGGGGCAGCGCCCCAACGCCAACCTCATCCCTTGCCCTCGATCCCCGGCCCACTCGCCCTTACGGGTCGATCTTCACGTATTCGAAGTCGCCTGGGCGGTTGTCGATGCCGTGGCGTGGAGGAGCGATCCAGTTGGCGTAGGCGCCGGGCTGGCGTTCCAGGTGCATCAGGCTGGCGATGAACAGGTTGTCGTCCGCCGAGGGAAGCATGGAATCTTTGCGGCGGATCCATTCTTCTTGGGTCAGAATATTGCCGTTCGTGTCGGTTTCGATGGCGGCGAACTCGCCGATTCGGCGGTTGAAGGCGACGTGCGGCAGGGTGATCGCGAAATCGATCCCCGTTTGAGCGAAGACGCGGTTCCAGCGGTTGATGCCGGCCTGGGTGTCGGCGACATAATCGTCGCGAAGGCGCATGTTCAGGGCGGACAAGGCTGGCACGTCCTCGGTGGCGATACCGCCGTCGCGGGGGCGGAGGACCTTGTAGGTGGCGGTCAGCAATTGGTGGTCGTCGGTAAGGCGGTCTTCCTGATAGCGGCCTTTCAGCCCGGCATTGAAGGCGTTGGCGGCGTTGGTGCTGATTTCGTTGCCGAACAGGTCGAGCGTCAGGGCGAAATGCAGGTTGGCCTTCTTTTGCAGGGTCGGAAGGTCGATGACGCCGAGGGCGCGGACGCGTTCGATATCGTTGGGGTTATCGATTCCGGCGGCTTTCATGGCCTCGCAGGTGCGTTGAATGACGCGGGCGACTCCCGTTTCGCCCACGAACATGTGGTGGGCTTCCTCAGTCAGCATGAAGCGGCAGGTACGCGACAGCGGGTCGAAGCCGGATTGAGCGAGCGCCGCGAGCTGCATTTTGCCGTCGCGGTCGGTGAAGAAGGTGAACATGAAGAACGACAGCCAGTCCGGCGTGCGTTCGTTGAACGCGCCCAGCATACGTGGCGAATCGACGTCGCCGGAGCGGCGTTTCAGCAGGTCGGCGGCTTCGTCGCGCCCGTCGCGGCCAAAGTATTTTTGCAGCAGGTAGACCATGGCCCAGAGGTGGCGGCCTTCCTCGACGTTCACCTGGAACAGGTTGCGCATGTCGTAGAGCGAGGGGGCGGTGGCGCCGAGGTGGCGTTGTTGCTCGACGGAGGCGGGTTCGGTATCGCCCTGGATGACCAGAAGGCGGCGGAGCATGGCGCGATATTCGCCGGGGACTTCCTGCCAGGCGGGTTCGCCCTTGTGGGCGCCGAAGGGAATCGTCCGGCCCTCGATCTGGGGGGCAAGCAACACACCCCAGCGGTATTCCGGCATTCTTACAAAATCGAATTTGGCCCAATTGTCGCTGCCGACGCCGACGGCGGTGCGGAGGAAGACCTGGCTGGCCTGGAAACCCTCGGGGCCCATGGATTTCCACCAATCGATGTAGCCGGGGTGCCAGGTTTCGAGCGCTTTGCGGACGCGGAGGTCTTGCGCCAGGCCGACATTGTTCGGGATCAGGCCGTCGTAGTCGATGGCGGTGCCGTCGGGCATGGGGTTCTCCTTCGGTGGGCTGGGCGCCGGTGGGGCACGACGGGATGGCGTGTGCCGCGACCGGTCCCCGGGACGAGCCCGGGGATGACGTGGGGGGCCTGGTGGCCCGGAGCGTTCGGCGGCGCCTTGGCTTTCGGCCGGCGCGGGCCGTGGGTCAGACGCGGGCGGGGTCGAAGACGGGCCGCTCGCCCGAACCGTAGCGCTTCAGCGAGCCCTTGTCGCCCACGGCGTTGGGGCGCTGAAAAATCCAGTTCTGCCAGGCGGTCAGGCGGCCGAAGATGCGGGTTTCCATGGTCTCGGGGCCGGGGAAACGGAGATTGGCTTCGAGGCCGGTGAGCGCGTCGGCGGAATAGGAGGCGCGTTCTTCCAGCAGGAGGCGGACCTCGTCGTCCCAGTCGATTTCGTCGTAAGCGGCGGTGACGAGGCCCATGGCGTCGGCGGTCTCGGCGTCGATAGGCTCGCCCATCCGGGCCTGGGCGGCGGTCAGGTTTTCGGGCTCGCCCAGAAAGCGAGTCTGAAGACGTGTGAGATCGTTGCCCATGGGCAGCGGGCCGAAGTTCAGCGGCGACAGAGCCAAGGCCGCTTCGCAGATATGCATGACGGAGCGGTCGGCGGCGAAGACCAACTCGGCGAGACTGCCAGCGAAGCACGACCCGTCCTCTATCAGGGCGACGAGACTGCGCGACGTCATGTCCACACGTTTGAAAACGCGTTTCAGCAACAGGACGATTTCCCGGACCAGCCAATCGTCGGCGTGTGCGGTGAGCAAAGCGTCGGAGGCCAGAACCTTGGCCGGGTCGCCTTGGGTCCGGAAGACCAGCAGGCCGAGATCGGGTTCGTTGGCGCGGAGGTGCAGGAGCGCATCGTCGAGGTCTCGCGCCATGGCGAGGGGCCAGAATGTATCTCCGGCGGCGTGGAGGGACGCGAGGTCCACCGGCAGGTTGTCCGGGCCGGAGATGGTGAGTGTGGCCCGGCGCGCGGCGCGGTCGAGCGCGACCTGGACATGCCGGTAGGTCAGCCTGTCGCCGGCGATGGTCCGTTGCAACGGCGTCAGCGCGATTCCGGGCCCTCCGGGCCGGTCGGTGCGGGCGGCGAGGCTTTGGGCGCGGTCGTTCACCGCGGCGGCCCAGGCTGAGGGCGGAACAATCTCGTCGACAAGACGCCAATCGACGGCGCGCTGACCGCGGGCGCCCTCTTCCGTCGTGCAGAAAACATCGGCGCGGTCTCGGCGGATTTTTCGTTTGTCGGTCAGCCGGGTCAGACCGCCGGTGCCGGGAAGCACGGCAAGGAGAGGAAGTTCCGGCAGCGACACGGCGGAGCGGCGGTCGTCGATCAGCATGATATGGTCGGCGGTCAATGCCAGTTCGTAACCGCCGCCCGCCGCGCCGCCAGAGATCGCGGCGAGGTAACGCTGGCCGGAATTGGCGCAGGCGTCCTCTATGGCCAGGCGGGTTTCGTTGGTGAATTTGCAAAAATTGACCTTATGGCCGTGGCTGGCCTTGGCGAGCATGCGGATGTTCGCACCCGCGCAGAATACCGCTTCATTGCCGGAACGGAGGACGACGGCGCCGATTTCCGGATGTTCGAAGCGCAGCCGGGTGACGGCATCGGCGAGTTCGATGTCGACTCCCAGGTCGTAAGAGTTGAGTTTGAGTTCGTAGCCGCCCAACAAAGGCGCGTTGGGATCGACGTCCATGGTGAGCGTGGCGACCGGGCCGTCGAAAGCGAGTTTCCAGTGACGGTAGCGCGAAGGGTCCGTTTGAAAGTCGATCATTGCGATGTGCTTCCGAGATGCGCGCGCGCGAATGCCGCGAGGCGCGCGAGGGTTTTTTCTTTCGCTTCCAGGTGCGGGCTGTGTTTCGCGCCGGGGATCAGCCAGGTTTCGAGGGGGCCAGCGACCTTGCCGTGGAGAACGTCGAGTTGCGCCTGGGTGCCGTAAGGGTCGTCCGCGCCTTGCAGCGCGAGCATGGGCACCGCGATATCCGGCAAATATCGTTCGATATTGAATTTTTCGAAATCCGGATCGAGCCAGGCGCCATTCCAGCCGCGGAAGGCGATATCGGGGTTAGTGTGGTAACGTCCGAGGCGTGCCCGGAGATCGGTCGTTTCGTAATCGCCGCGGATTTTCTCGATACTGGCGATATTGACGGGCTCGACGAAGAAATGCGCGGCGATCGTCGCGAGGGCGGCGACACGCGGGTCCCTGGCCCCACCGGCGTAAATCGCGGCGATCGATCCCCCGTCGGAATGGCCCACAAGAAGGGCGCGTTGGATATGCGCGGCGTCGATCACGCACGGAAGACTCTTCAACGCCTCGTCGTGCATGTACGACATCGGCCAAGGCAACGGCGCGGGATCGGACCGTCCGTAGCCGAAACGGGAATAGGCGAAGACGCCAAAACCGGTCGCGGCGGCGAGACGTTCGGGGATGTCGCGCCACAAGGCGACGCAGCCCAATCCTTCATGGAGCAGGACGATCGTTGGCGCGGCCTCCGGCGCGGGTCCCCACCAGGCCGTTTCCAGGCGCCGTCCGCCGATGTCCAGCCAGTCCTGCTTCATGCGTCGCGCAGCCGGAAGCGCTGAATTTTGCCCGTCGCGGTTTTCGGCAGCGCGTCGGAAAACTCGATCCAGCGCGGATATTTCCAGACGCCGATTTTCTGTTTCACATGATTTTTCAGGTCTTCGGCCAGCGCCTCCGGGTCCGCGGCGGCCTCGTTCAGCACCACGAAAGCGCGCGGTTTGGTCAGGCCGTCGGTGTCCTGTTTGCCGACGACGGCGGCTTCGAGGACAGCCGGGTGGGAAATCAGCGCCTCCTCGACCTCGAAGGGCGAGACCCAGACACCGCCAACTTTCAACATCTCGTCCGCGCGGCCCTGGAAGCGGAAATACCCCTCGGCGTCGCGCGTGTAGGTGTCGCCAGTATAGGTCCATTCGCCGCGAAAGGTTTTGCGGGATTTTTCGCGCTGGTTCCAATACCCCTCGGCCGCCGAGGGGCCGCGGACGATCAGCTCGCCTTGCGTGCCGTGCGGGACGGGCCGGTCGTGCTCGTCGACGACATGGGCCTCGTAACCGGGGACGGGTTTGCCGGAGGTGCCGTGACGAACATCGTCGTCGCGGTTGGAAATGAAAATATGCAGCATTTCGGTGGAGCCGATGCCGTCGAGGATGTCCACGCCGACCATGCTCCGCCAGCGGCGCCCGACATCCTCCGGCAACGCCTCTCCCGCGGAAATGCAGCGTTTCAAACGGGCGGAGCCGGCGCCAGGCCCAATCCTGGGGTTCGACAGCAACGCGGCGTAAAGCGTGGGCACGCCCCCGAAGATCGTGGGCTGACACCGGGCGATGGTGTCGAGGACGGCATCCGGGGTGGGGCGATCCGGAAGCAAAATCGCGCGGGCGCCGGCGGCCATGGGGAAGGTCATGGAATTGCCGAGACCGTACGCATGGAACGCCTTCGCGATCGAAAACATCGTATCGTCAGCGCCCATTTTCAGCACCCGCGCGCCGTAGGTCTCAGCGGTCGCGCGGAGACTGCCATGCACATGGCGCACCCCCTTCGGCATGCCGGTCGAACCGGAGGAATAGAGCCAGAACGCCGTCTCATCCCCCGGCGCCGCGACCGCCTGGGTTTCCGGATCGCCGGACGCCAACAGGTCGTTCAACGCCACGAAACGCGGATCGTCCGGCAATGCGGGCGCGCCGCCATCGGGCCGCGCGACGACGATGCGTCGGAGCCCCTTGGCCGCCTGAAGCACCGGCAGCAACGCGGCGACGAGCGGCTCGGAGATCGCCACGGCCTCGGCGCGGCTGTTTTCCAGAACGTACTGGACGGTCTCCGGTGTAAGAAGCGTATTGACCGGCACGGGGATGACCCCGGCGCGCAGCGCGCCCCAAAAGACAACCGGAAAATCGACGGTGTCGAGCATCAACATGACCATCCGCCGCTCCCGGCCAATACCCCGCGCCGCGAGCGCACCGGCGAAGCAACCGGTGGCCGTGGCGAGACCGGCGCGGGTCAGACGTCGAAATGGATCTTCGAAGGCGATGGCCGCGGGGTCGCCCTCGCGGATGTGACGGTCCACGAACCAGTCCACGGCGTTTTCGTTCGAAGTCATGAAGGCGCCTCCCGTTTGGCGGTTCGATGGCCCAAAGTTGGGGGCGGGATCAAGTGGGTTCGCCGGATGGCGAGGCGATTGCGGCCAGGAGTTGTTCGACGAAACGGCGCGCGGCATCGATGGCCGCCGCGGCTTCCGCGTCGGTCACAATTTCGATCGGGCCGGTGCCGTAATCCGCGTTGGTTTTCAGATTGTAGGCGCGGCGGAGAAATAGCCAGGTCTCCCGATCGCCGGACCGGAAATCCCGGACGATCCGCGCGAACTCGGTATGGACGCCCTGATGGGTCTTCGCGCAAATGCCGCGTGTCTCGAAAATCGCGGCCTGAGCGGCATGAAACGCCGCCAAATACGATGCCCGCCCAGCCTCGTCCGGCCACCCCATGGCGCGCATCCCCTCGGCCTTGGCCAGGAACGCATGCGCCATTCGCGCGTAACGTTCCGCCTCGGGGGTCACAGATCGATCCCGTCCTTACGTATCTCGTGCATGATTGGCGTGCGGTCGCGCCAGGCGCCGGACGGCCAGGGCATGGCGTGGACGCTCTTCAATTCGTCGAACAGGATATCGGTGCCAAGGTCGGCGAGCCGGTAAAGTTCCGCCCGGATGTTCGGGGTGTCGCGCAAAAACACCGCGATGTCGTAATCCGAATCCGGCCGCGCGTCGCCGCGGGCACGGGAGCCATACAGCACCACCCGCTCGATCCGGCCGCCATACATCCGGTCCAGCTCGGACCGGACCCGGCGCAGAATGGGATCGTCCAACACCGCCGTCATCGCCGCGCGCCTCCTTGCCGGTTCCTAACACGAAACGGCGGCGCTGGCATTCGCCGCCGCCTTCCCATATGTGAGCCAACCGCCGCCGCGCCAGACCCCGCCCGCCAGACGCCCTGAGGCCTCCTCCCCCCGAGGCCCCTCAACGAGGACCGCATGACCGACGCCGCAGAAGAAATCGCCCGCCGCCGCACCTTCGCGATCATCTCCCACCCCGACGCGGGCAAGACCACGCTGACGGAACACCTGCTGCGCGCGGGCGGCGCCATCCAGCTCGCGGGCAACGTGCGCGCCAAGGGCGAACGCCGCCGCACCCGCTCCGACTGGATGAGCATCGAGCGGGAGCGCGGCATCTCCGTCGTCACCTCCGTGATGACGTTCGAGGCGCATGGCTGCGTGTTCAACCTGCTCGATACGCCGGGCCACGAAGACTTTTCCGAGGACACCTACCGGACGCTGACCGCCGTCGATTCCGCCGTGATGGTGATCGACGCGGCCAAGGGGATCGAGGACCGGACCCGTAAACTTTTCGAGATCTGCCGTCTGCGCGACATCCCGATCGTCACCTTTATCAACAAGTTCGACCGGGAGGCGCAGAGCGCGTTCTCGTTGTTGGACGAGGTGGCCTCGGCGCTGGCACTGGACACCGCGCCGGTGACCTGGCCGGTGGGACAGGCGGCGACCTTCGCGGGGACGTACGATCTGCGCAAGCGGACGATGAACCTTCTGTCCGAGCTGCCGCAGTCCGACCCTCGCATGCAGACCCTGGGCGAAGAAATCGATCTGGTCCGGGCGGCGTTGCCGGAATTCGATCGGGACTCGTTCCTGGCCGGGCATTTGACGCCGGTGTATTTTGGGAGCGCGATCAAGGGGATCGGGGTCGGCGACCTGCTGGCGGGACTCGCCGAGTATGGGCCGACGCCGCGGGCGCAACCGGCGGACAAGCGGGTCGTCGATGCCTCGGAGTCCGGGCTGACGGCGCTGGTGTTCAAGATCCAGGCGAACATGGACCCGAACCATCGCGACCGGATCGCTTTCGCGCGGGTGTGCTCGGGCCGGCTGGTGCGGGGGATGAAGCTGAAACAGGTGCGGACGGGGAAACAAATTCCTCTTACCGCGCCGCAATTCTTCTTCGCGCGGGAACGCGAAATCGCGGACGAGGCCTTCGCGGGCGATGTGGTCGGGATTCCGAACCATGGCACGCTCCGGATCGGCGATACGCTGACGGATGGGGAAACGATCACCTTCACTGGCGTGCCCTATTTCGCGCCGGAAATCCTGCGCCGGGTGCGGCTGGACGACGCGATGAAAGCCAAAAAACTGCGTCAGGCCCTGGTGGAACTGGCGGAGGAAGGGGTGGTGCAGTTGTTCCGTCCCCGCGACGGGTCGGCGCCTCTGGTGGGGGTCGTCGGGGTGTTGCAGTTGGACGTGTTGCAGGCGCGGCTCGGCGCGGAATACGGGGTGAAAATCGGGTTCGAGGCTTCGCCGTATAATCTGGCGCGGTGGATTTTTTCCGAGGACCGGGCGGCGCTGGCGTCGTTCATGGACATTAACCGGACGGCGATCTGCGACGATGTGGACGGCGATCCGGTGTTTCTGTCGAGTTCGGCGTTCATGATGCGGCGGTCGGAGGAACTGGCGCCGAAGTTGACGTTCCGGGATATTAAGGATGTTCGGGTGGAGAAGGAGGCGGCGTGAGGGGGGCGGCCCTGAGGGGCGAGCGTGCAACGAATTGATGGCACGGGAAAATGTAAGATTTTCAGCGGGCCGGTTCTGTCGCACTATTCTTGAGGAACTCAACATACGACACGGCGACCTTACCTCATGTGCGCCCCAGCCATTCTCTGGCGATGTCCCGATCCGCCGGCGTAATGGCATGCCCGCACGGCAGCACATGGTGATCCACCACCGCCCCGGCCTTCCGCAGCCTTTCCGCCAGCCGCCGGCCGTCGCCCGCGGCTCGGCGGCTGTCCTTCTCCCCGTCGAGGATCAGGACGCGCTTACCGTCCAAACGCACCGGCGGGTCGTCCTTGAACGGCGATAACGGCCGCAACAGAATGGCGGCGCGCAGCAGACCCGGCCGGGTAAGAAGCAACGCCGCCGTCATGATGGCACCGTTGGAATAGCCGATCGCGATGGGCGCCGCGACAAGTCCGAGACTGTCCAGGCGGGCCTGGATGAAATCCGCCAGAACCGGCGCGCGCGCGGCGATGTCGGCCTCGTCGATCGTCCGATCCGGGAAACGATGAAAGAACGCATGGCCGCCGTCGATCGAGACGGTTCCCCGAAGTCCAAGAATCGCCGATCCCGGTGCCAGTTCCTGGGCCAACGGTATTTGTTCGTGTTCGTTGCCACCGGAGCCATGCAGCAACACCAGCGGCGATTTCGCCGGATCGGTGCCAGGGATAAAATGCGAGGCATGGTCTGGTTGGGTCATGGCGCGGTCCGTAAAAGCGACATTGGCATCGATATATTGGAGTCGCGGGAAAGAAACGCCAAAACGCGCTCCGCCCGCTGCCGCCCCCTCACCGCCCCTCCGCCGAAAACACCCGGACATCGTAACGCCGCACCGCCGCGTCCACCGACACCAATACCAAATCCTCCACCATCGCCTGCGCCACCAACATCCGATCGAATGGGTCGCCATGGAGTCGCGGCAATGCCCCCGCTGCCACCGCATGGGCCGGCAGGATCGGCAAAACCTCGAATCCCATGCGCACCGCGAGATCGTCGAACCGGTCGATCGGAAATACCAGCCGGCCCGCGGCGCGTTTGATCGCGATTTCCCAGACTGTCGCGCTGCTCACGAAAACCTGGTTCTCGGCTGACGCGACCGCGTCCCGCGCGGCCTCCCCCATCCGTGCCGGCGACGACACAGCCCAGAGGAAAAAATGGGTGTCGAGAAGGAGGTTCAGCCGCGCTTCCCCTCGAACGCGGCCAACATATCGGCGGGCAGGGGATCGTCGAAGCCCGGGCCAACCACGACCTCGCCCGCCAGCAACCCCAGTGGCCGGGGACCGGTGCGGCGCGCCAGCGGCATCAGGCGCGCCAGCGGGCGTCCCGCTTTGGCGATCGTGATTTCTTCTCCGGCGGCGGCGCGTTCGACCAGCTTCGACAGATGGGTCTTCGCGTCGTAGAGATTGACCGTGTCCATGGGCGGCATCCTGACCAAGATTGGTCAGGATATGGTCAGCACGCGAGACACTGTCAAGCAGCGCGGTCCGCCCTCACCCGCCGATGCGCTCGATATCCGCCCCGCAGGCCGCGAGCTTCCGTTCCACCGCCTCGTATCCACGATCCAGGTGATACACCCGGTTCACGATCGTCTCGCCCTTGGCGCCGAGGCCAGCCAGGATCAGGGACAACGACGCGCGCAGATCGGTGGCCATCACCGGCGCGCCCTTCAACGACGGCACCCCGCGCACGATGGCGGAGGCGCCGTGGACGTTGATCCGGGCGCCCATGCGGTTCAGTTCGGGCACGTGCATGAAGCGATTTTCGAAGATGGTTTCGGTGACCATCGACGCGCCCTCGGCAACGGACATCAGCGCCATGAACTGCGCCTGCATGTCGGTCGGGAAGCCCGGATAGGGTTCGGTCATCGCGTCGGCGCCGTGCAGCCCGTTCAGGCGTTTCACCATCAGCCCGCCGGGTTCTTCGACGATATCGACCCCGGCCTCGCGGAGGATGCGGACCGTGGCGCCCAGGTGCTCCAGACGGGCGTCGCGGAGGAAGACCGAGCCGCCGGAGATGGCGGCGGCGCAGGCGTAGCTGCCGGTTTCGATCCGGTCGGGGATGATCGCGTGGGAGGCGCCGTGCAGGCGTTCCACGCCCTCGATGACCAGTTGGTCCGTGCCGATCCCCGTGATTCGCGCGCCCATGGCGACCAGGCAGTGCGCGAGGTCGGCGATTTCCGGTTCGCGCGCGGCGTTGGCCAGGATCGTTTGGCCGTCGGCGAGGGCGGCGGCCATCATCAGTTGCTCCGTCGCGCCGACGGAGACGAACGGGAACACGATTTTCGCGCCGCGCAGGCGGCCGGAAACGCGGCCGTCGATATATCCGCCGTCGAGTTCGAAGGTCGCGCCCAATTGCTCCAGGCCCTTCAAATGCAGGTCCACGGGCCGCGTGCCGATCGAGCAGCCGCCGGGCAGCGACACCCTCGCCTCCCCCACCCGCGCCAGCAGCGGGCCGAGCACCAGGACGGAGGCCCGCATTTTGCGGACGATGTCGTAGGGCGCCTCGGTATTGGAAATCGAACCGCCGATCGACAGCACGCGCCCGTCGTTCCCCACCGGATCGACCGCGATGCCGTGCTGCGTGAGAAGCGCGGTCATGGTCTGGATGTCCGCGAGCTTCGCGACATTCGACAGCACCAGACGCTCGTCCGTCAGCATGCCCGCGGCCATCAGCGGCAGAGCCGCGTTCTTGGCGCCGCCGATCTGGATTTCCCCCGACAGGGGACGGCCGCCGCGGATACGAATTCGGTCCATATGCTCTACATCCTTGGCAAGGCGGTGCCGCGCTGCCCCATATATTTGCCGGATTTGCCGGCGTAACTGACCTCGCAGGGCTCGTTGCCCTGCAGGAAGAGGAACTGACAGATACCCTCATGCGCGTGGATTCGCGCGGGCAAAGGCGTGGTGTTGGAGATTTCTATCGTGACCTGGCCTTCCCATTCCGGTTCCAGCGGGGTGACGTTCACGATGATGCCGCAGCGGGCGTAGGTGGACTTGCCCAGACAAATCACCAGGACATCGCGCGGTATCCGGAAATACTCGACAGTATGGCCCAGGGCGAAACTGTTGGGGGGGATGATGCAGGTGTCGGTTTTGCGGTCGACGAAGCTGGTGGGCGAGAAATCCTTCGGGTCGATCACGGCCGAGTCGATATTGGTGAAAATCTTGAACTCGTCGGCGATGCGCGCGTCGTAGCCGTAGCTGGACAGGCCATAGCTGATGACGCCGTCGCGTTTATGCCCTTCCTCGAAGGGTTCGATCATGCGCTGCGTTTCCGCCATGTGGCGAATCCAGCGGTCAGACATGACACTCATGGCGAGGTGGGCATGGCGAGATGAGGACTCCGGGCGATTCCGCGGGAACGGCAGGCAGGTCTAGGACCTCGCGCGGCCCGGTGTAAACCCGGCGCGGCGCCTGACCGGCCCGTGGGACCGGCCAAAGACCGGGGACGGCGCGCGAATCGGGTTCCCCGCGCCGTCCTTCCCCCGGCCGGTTACCGGCTCAGCGCGAACGCCGCCAGATGGCTCGAGTCGAACGCGGAGGTCGCGCAGGCGCCGTTCCCCGCGATGAAGTCCTCGAGACTGCCGGCGTTGTAGTTCTCCAGCTCGATGGTCGCGTCGCCCAACAGCCCGTGCACCAGGATCGTCGTATCGATCTGGGTCGTGTAACCCCAGCCGCAATGGACGATCTCGGTGTGCATCGAGAGCGACACATAAGGCGCCAGGTCGGCGAGCGTGTTACCCGTGGTCTCGCCCGCGAGAATCTGGGACAGATCGAGTTCGTCGCCGGCCTTGAAGTTCCAGATTTCCGTGTGGCCGCCGGTGGCGCTGACCTGGAACGCATCGGTGCAGCCGGTGCCGGCGACGATCGTGTTGACTCCCGCGCCAAGAGCGACGGAATTGCCGGCGCCGGCGAGAAAGACGAGGTTGTTGCCATTCCCCAACAGAACGGTATCGTTGCCCGCCGTGGAACAGCCCAGCAGGTAAATTTCGTTGTTGCCATCGCCGACCTGGATGAAATCGCCGCCGCTGGTCGAAATCACGTCGACATCCCCATTCCCCGCGACCACCGTCGCCTGGGCGCCCGTCCGAATATAGCTCTCCGGCCGGTACCAGCCATAACCGCAATGATACGCCGACGCCGTCGGCGTGTCGCCGATGAAGATGGTGTTGCCGGTGCCCCGCGCGACAATATACTGCTCGCCATTGCCGGTCGCGATTGTGTTGTTATTTCCGGCCGCGTAGACGTCGTTCTGACCCGCGAGGGTTTGCACGAAGGCGCCGCCGCCGGTTTGGACGAAGTTGTAATTGTTGGCGTTGCCGGTCGTCGTGCCCAACAGGATCGTGTTGTTCGCGCCGGTCGCGTAAACCCAGTCGCTGCCGTTCAACGTGCTGACGAAATTGTTGTCGCCGGTCAGGTAGACGGACTGATCGCCGTTCATCAGCGAAACGAAATTGTTGCCGCCCCAGCCGACGACATCGACATCGCCATCGCCCAGCGCGAAGACGAACGAATTGCCGCCAGTGTAAATATCGCTATCGCCGTCGGTATACCAACCGCAACCACCGGGCGAAGACCCGATCGTGATGACATTCCCCGTGCCACCCGCGTAGATATATTGATCGCCATTGCCGACCGTGATCGTGGCGTTATCGCCATGGTCGATGATTGTATAGTTGGCGTTACCGCCGTTGATCGTGACGTTCGACGCGTAGGTCGTAAAGTACGTGTGCCAGGTTGACAGATTGACGGTGATAGGACCGGACATGATTTTTCCCCTTGTCGCGGACAGGCATCGAGCATTTCCCCAAATACAATGATTGCCCCGCCATTGCTGTTTGATGCCGGTGTCAGGAGTCGTCAACCCCGTTCAACGGAAATTTAATGATGGTTTACCGGTATTTTCCACGCGCCCTCGCGCGTTGTTCGGTCGAATGGCGATGTGGCTCGCGATACGCGCGCAAATGGCGCGTTCGCACCGCCAGGCGCGCG
>CANJJS010000090.1 GCA_947474705.1 Acetobacteraceae bacterium
ACCCCGTTCAGTCTTTGGGCCAATGGGCGAGCGCTTGGCACGAGCCCGTTGCGGCCTTTGCGGGCTGGCGTGCCGATGGCGATGGTCGCCACCGCGGCGGCGGCTCTGGCGCTGGGGCCGGAGGTTTCCGGACCTCTGGAGACCCTGATTTGGCGCATGGGGGTGTTCGCCGGGGTGGTGGGAAGCGGCGTCGCGCTATTGCACTGGACCGCCCACTGGCCCGCCCACTGGCCCGCCCGGTCCGATGTAGCGGACGCCCGCACGATAAAATAGAATGTTATATCATTCCATCTCATTGTCGATCGGAATGTTATATCATAACATGACCTCCGTGTAGCAGGAGGACACCAGTGCGACCCATGAGAACGATACCGGCGGCGGCGCTTGCCTTGCTGTTCGCGTCGCCCGCGATCGGGCAGGAGACCGACGTGCGATCCGTCCGGGCGGAGATCGCGCGCATGCGCCAGGACTATGAATCCCGCATTCAGCGCCTGGAAACGCGGTTGGCTCGGGCAGAGGCGGCGTCGACGCGGACTACGGCGACGGCGGAGCGCGCGCGGCGCGCGGCGGAGGCGGGCGCCCGGCGGCCCGCCCCCGGCAACGGCCCGCACGACGACCAGGGGGCGCCCGAACCGGGGACGGAGACGCAGGCGGCGGCACCGGCCCGGCAGACGGCGGCGCCCGCCGGGGCGGACAGAGGTTTCAATCCCAGTATCTCGGTTGTGCTGAACGGCACCGTCGGCGGGTCACGCCGCGATCCCGCGGCCTACCGCATGCCTGGCTATTCCATTGGGCCGGATGCGCGTCCCGTCGATCGCGGTTTCGCTCTGGGGGAATCGGAAATCACGCTGTCCGCGAACATCGATCAGGCGCTGCATGGCGCGCTCACGTTGTCGTTCGGGCGGGAGAACACGGTTTCGTTGGAGGAAGCGTTCATCCAGACCACTTCCCTGCCCTGGGGTTTCACCGTGAAAGGCGGACGGTTCAAGTCAGGCATTGGATATTTGAACGAGCATCACGCGCACACCTGGGATTTCGCGGACGCGCCTTTGCCTTACCGCGCGATGCTGAACAACCAGTACGCGGACGATGGCGTGCAGGTGAAATGGCTCGCGCCGACGAAGATGTTTTTCGAGGTTGGCGCGGAGGCGTTCCGGGGCGATGCCTGGCCCGCGAGCGGATCGGCCAACAAGGGGTTTGGCGCCTTCGCGGCGTTTGCCCATATTGGCGACGACATTGGCGCGGGGGGCGAAGGCGGGTCCTGGCGGCTTGGTGTTTCGGAGCTTTGGACCAAGACCGCCAACCGGATCGCGGGCGCGGACACGTTCGACGGCGACGACCGTCTGACGATTGTCGACGCCATCTATAAATGGGCGCCCAACGGGAATTTCGCCGACCGGTACATCAAACTCCAGGGCGAGTATTTTCATCGGCTGGAACGCGGTGTGTTCAATGGTCAGGGGCTGTCGGCGGTACAGCAGGGGTTTTATGTGCAGGCCGTTTGGCAATTCGCGCCTCGCTGGCGGGTGGGCGCGCGTTACGACCGGGTCTGGGGCGGTTCGTCGAATCCCGGTCTGGCGTTTGGCGCGCTCGACCCGAGCGGACGTGTCGGGGCGCGGGAGAGTGTCATGATCGACTATTCGACCAGCGAGTTCGGGCGGTTCCGTTTGCAGGCCAGCCTGGACCAGTCGTCGGGCAAATACGATCCGTCGATTCTCCTTCAATACACCGTCAGTCTGGGCGCGCACGGCGCCCATAATTATTGAGGCGCCGGACCATGAAATACTTTATCGCGCTCGCAATTCTGCTTCTCTCGCCCATCGCGCGCCCAGCCCAGGCGCTGGAGGTTTTCGCGTGCGAGCCGGAGTGGGCGGCGCTGGCGGGGGAAATCGGGGGCGATGGCGTATCGGTGTTCGCCGCCACGACCGCACGCCAGGACCCGCACCAGGTGCAGGCCCGTCCCGCTTTGATCTCCCGCATCCGGGCCGCCGACCTGGTGGTTTGCACCGGCGCGGAACTGGAAACCGGCTGGTTGCCGGTGCTGTTGCGCCAGGGCGCGAACCCCAGAGTTCAACCGGGCACAGCGGGGTATTTCGAGGCGGCGTCGTTCGTCCGTCTGCTGGAAGTCCCGACCCGCCTCGACCGCGCCGACGGCGATGTGCACGCGGCGGGGAACCCGCATATTCAGACCGATCCGAACAACATCCGGCTCGTGGGCATCGCGCTCGCGCGGCGGATGGCGGAGCTGGACCCGGCCCGTGCCGCCGGATACCAGGCGCGGGAGGCGGCGTTCCGGGGGCGCCTGGATGCCGCCATCGCGCGTTGGCGCGTGGAGGCGGCACCGCTGAAGGGTGTCGCGGTGGCGAGCCAGCACAAGAACTGGGTGTATCTGTTGACCTGGCTGGGGATGAAGGAAGTGGCGACGCTGGAACCGAAGCCGGGGGTCCCTGCCAGCGCCGGGTATATCGCCCAGATGGTGGACGAATTGCCGCGCAAGGGCGCCAAAATGATCTTGTATGCCGCCTATCAGGACCCGAAGCCGTCGGACTTCGTTTCCTCCCGCACCGGCGTGCCCGTGGTCATGCTGCCTTTCACGGCCGGTGGCACCGCGCGCGCGGGCGGGTTGATCGCGTTTTACGACGACACCGTCGGCCGGTTGCTGGCGGGGGCGCGCGGTCATGCTCAGCGCGACTGAACTCTCGATCCTCGGACCGGCTTTTCTGGCCGGGCTGCTGGTGCTGGCCACGCATGTGCCGTTGGGGCGGATGGTGCTGGAGCGTGGCATTGTGTTCATAGATCTGGCGATCGCCCAGGTGGCGGGGTTTGGGGTGGTGGCGGCGGATGCGATGGGGTGGGAGCCGAACGGGGTCTCGGTTCAGATCGCCGCGGTCGCCGCCGCGTTGCTGGCGGCGGCCTTCCTGATCTGGACCGAGCGGCGCGCGGCGGAGTCGCAGGAGGCCATTATCGGCGTCGTTTTCGTCGCCGCCGCCAGCGCGGAGATGGTGCTGCTCAGTTTCAATCCGCATGGCGCCGAGCACCTGAAAGACCTGCTGGTTGGCCAGATCGTCTGGGTGTCGCAAGGGCAGCTTATCGCGGCGGCGGCGGTGGCGGGTTGTGTGCTGGCAATCGCCGCGCTGACGGACCTGCGGCGCAACCGGCCGCTGTTTTACACTTTGTTCGCGGTGTCGATCACCGCTTCGGTGCAGATCGCGGGGGTGTTTTTGGTGTTCGCCTCGTTGATCGTCCCGGCTTTGGCGGCACGGGGCGCGCGGCGTCCTATTCTGGTGGGGTACGGTGTCGGGCTTGCCGGCTATTCGGCGGGTCTCGCGGTGTCGGCGTTGGCGGATATTCCGACCGGCGCCGCGATCGTTTGCGCGCTGGCCGCCGCCGGGGTGGCGGGATCGGCGATCCGGCGCGGGATGTTCTGAGTCTGGGGGAAGCCCGCGCATGGCCGCTCTGCGCCGCGGGGCCTTGCGCCGCGCGGTGCGTATCGGCAAATCCCTGCCAAAATCGTCCAGGATCACGCGATGCCTTCCTCGAATCCGCCGTTCTCGAAGCGGAATCTCCTCTTGCTCGCGAGTTGCCAGGCCATTGGTCAGGCGGCGAACACGATGATGTTCCTCTCGACGGCGTTGTCCGTCGTGACGTTCATGACGCATCGCGACCTCGCGACGTTGCCGATGACGCTTCAGCATTTGGGGGTGATGCTGTCGGTGTTTCCGGCCGCCGCGTTGATGCAGAAATACGGTCGCGGGTTTGGGTTCCGCGTGGGGTCCACCGTCGGCATGCTGGGCGCGGGTGTGACCGGAACGGGGCTTTACCTCGCGAGTTTCCCACTGATGTGCGTTGGCGGGCTTGTTCTGGGCTTCGCCGTCGCCAACCTGCAGATGTACCGCTTCGCGGCCGTCGAGCTGGTTCCGCCGCAAATGCGCGCGAAAGCCATTTCGTGGGTGACCGCGGGCGGCGTGATCGCGGCGGTGCTGGGGCCGAGCCTGGCGCGATGGAGCCACGATCTAATGATGCCGCTGTACATGGCGACGTATTTCGTCATGATCGGCATGCACATCGTGGTCTTCCTGACGATGTCGCTGATCAAATTCCCTGACATGACGCCAGAGGCGCCGAAACCGGGTGCCGCCGCGGAACTGCCGGCGCGGCCGCTGTGGGTCATCGCCGCGCAACCCCGGTTCTTCGTGCCGGTGATCGGCGCGATGATGGCCTATGGCACCATGTCGTTCCTGATGAGCGCCTCGCCTTTGGCCATCGTCGGCTGCGGACTGCCCCATACCGAGGCGCATGGGGTCATGATCCTGCACGTGCTGGGCATGTTCGTGCCGTCGTTCTTCACGGGAAACCTGATCCAGCGGTTCGGCGTGACCAATGTCATGCTTTGGGGCGCGGCGGTGCTGCTGGCGGGCATCGCGACCGCGCTGGCGGGGATCGAGATCTGGAATTTCCGGATTTCGCTGATGCTGAACGGGGTCGGCTGGAACTTCCTGTTCATTGGCGCGACGACGATGGTCACCACCACCTATCGCCCGTCGGAGCGCGGCAAGACCCAGGCGCTGAACGATTTTCTGACGTTCGGCACCACGGCGACGGCCAGCTTCTTCGCCGGGTTCCTGCAAGAGCATCTGGGGTGGTTTCCGCTGAACTGGTTCTCCCTGATCCTGGTCGGCACCGCCGTCCTGACCATCGGCTGGCTGCGGGTGTGCAGGCCTCGGCTGGCGACGGCGCCGGCGTAGGCGCTGGGGCGCTGCCCCAGACTCCGCGAGGGCTCCGCCCTTCGAACCCGCCAGGGGAACGTCCCCTGGACCGCGATCGATTGGTGCCCTGTGGGAGGGGGGATGCCAGGACCGTCGCGGTCCTTGCATCCCCCCTCCCACAGGGCACCAATACCGGGGTTCCAAGGTCGAGCCCCAAAGGCCCATTGGGGCGGGTTCGAAGGGCGGAGCCCTCGTTGGGGTCCAGGGCAAAGCCCCGGCGCTTCGCTCTTGCCCTCCGCCGCGTGGCCCGTATGAATGCCGCCACGACGGACAGGAAGGAAGCGGCCGGTGGGAAATCTGACGGGAAAGATCGCCTGGGTTACAGGCGCGGGCAGCGGCATTGGCGAGGCGGCGGCTCTGGCTTTGGCCGAGGACGGCGCGACGGTCATTCTGACGGGCCGGACTCGCGATAAGCTGGAGGCCACGGCGCGCAAGATCGGCAACAGCGGCAACGCGCATATTCGGCAGGGCGATCTGACGGACAAGGATCAGGTGCGGCGGATCGGCGATTACATCAAGGCGACGTTCGACCGGCTGGATATTCTGGTAAACAACGCCGGCGTGAACATCGTCGACCGCCACTGGGACAAACTGACGCCCGACAGCATCGAATACATGGTCTCCGGCAATCTGATCGCGCCGATGTATTGCGTGACGGTGGCTCTGCCGTTCATGCGAGCGCAACAGGATGGGGTCATTATCCACACCGCGTCCATGGCGGGACGGTTCATCGGCGGGGTCAGCGGCCCGATCTATGTCGCCGCGAAGCATGGCATCGTCGCGATGAGCCACGGGCTGAACATGGAAGAATGCCTGAACGGCATCCGGTCCACCGTGTTTTTGCCCGGCGAGGTCGCGACACCGATCCTGGACCAGCGCCCCAACCCGGTGGGACCCGAGGTCCGCGCGCGCATGGTACAGCCCGCCGATTGCGGCGATCTGATCCGCTATATCGCCAATCTGCCGAAACATGTCGTGATGAACGAGGTGCATCTGGCGCCGACCCACAACCGCGGCTATGTCGCGAATCTACAACGCAGGCTTTGAGGAAACAAAACCATGGCGACCAATAAACGCAAGGTCATGCTGCCGCACACGATGGGCAAACAGGGCATGGACATTATCCTCGCGCGCGAGGACATCGAAACGATCATCTATCCCGCCGGGATCTCGCAGACCGATTTTCTGCCGATGATCGCCGACGTGGCGGGGATCGCGCTGTCGGGCACGCCGTTCAAACAAGCCGAAATGAACGCCGCACCGGCCATGCTGGTGGTGACCCGGATCGGCGTCGGCTACGACGCGGTGGAAGTGCCTGCGCTGACCGCGCGGAAAGTGCCGCTGTTGACGGCGGGGACGGCGAATTCCACCAGCGTCGCCGAACAGGCGTTCCATTTGATGATTTCGCTGGCGAAAAAGCACGAACAGCAGGACGGCCTGGTCAAGGGCGGCCGCTGGAACGATCGCCATCAGGCCCCGCCGATGGAATTGTCGGGCAAGAATGTTCTGGTCGTCGGGTTCGGCCGCATCGGCACGCGCCAGGCGAAGCGGTGCAACGGGTTCGACATGAACGTGTTCATTCACGATCCCTTCGTCGACCCGGCGAAGATTTCCGCCGCCGGCTGCACGCCCGCGCCGGACCTTGACGCGATCCTGCCGTCGATCGACTTCGTCTCGATCCACTGCCCGAAAAACCCCGAAACGATTAACATGTTCAACGCCGCCCGCTTCGCCAAAATGAAAAAGGGCGCCTTCATCGTGAACACCGCGCGCGGCGGCATCATCAACGAGAAAGACCTGCACGCGACCCTCGTCGCCGGTCATATCGCGGGCGCCGGTCTGGATGTGTTCGACGAGGAACCGACTCCCGTCGACAACCCCCTGTTGCAACTGCCGAACGTCATTTCCTCGCCGCACATGGCGGGCGTGACGGTGGAGGCGATCCAGGCGATGGCGGTGGCCACCGCGCGCAACATCCTGAGCGTGCTGGACGGCAACCCGAACAAGGAAAACACGATCAACCCCGAAGTTTACGACTGAGGCCTGAACAAGACGGGCGGCGCGCGACGTCGCCGCCTTCCTACCAGAGGTCCGAAGGATCGCGTCCTGGCAAGTCCCCTCGCCGTCCTGGCCCAACCGGGTCAGGACGGCGCGGAGGACATCCGTATCATTTCATATGAAACATCCTGTCCGCGGCCCATCGCCAACAAAGGCCCCCCAAAAACCATGCCCCAACCCACCCATATCTCCGCCCTGGGCGTTCCCGATCCCGCCGGGCTCGACGACGACCTGAAAACCATCTGGAACAAATGCGTCGAGAAACTTGGTTTCGTTCCTAACGTTTTTAGCACCTACAGCCTGAAACCCCAGCGCCTGCGCAATTTCATGGCGATGTACAACGAAATCATGCTGTCGAAGTCCGGCCTGTCGAAGCTGGAACGCGAAATGGTCGCGGTGGTCGTGTCCTCGGCCAACCGCTGCTATTATTGCCTCGTGGCGCATGGCGCGGCGGTCCGGGCATTGTCGGGCGATCCCGAACTCGGGGAAATGATGGCGCTGAATTACCGCGTCGCCAAACTCGACGCGCGCCAAGGGGCGATGCTGGACTTCGCCTGGAAACTGACCACGACACCGAACCTGGTCGACGACGCCGACCGGGACGGGCTGCGCGAAAACGGGCTGAGCACGGACGACATCTTCGACCTGTCGGAGACGGTGGCGTTTTTCAACCTGTCGAACCGCATGGCCTCGGCCACCGATATGATGCCGAACCGTGAATACCACCGGGAAACACGCGGCGCGTGACCGGGGCATGACAATGTGAGACAATGCCGCGCGTGCGGCAAAGGAGACTGACGTGACCGAAGAAGTAGCAACACTGGGCGGCGGATGTTTCTGGTGCCTGGAAGCGGTGTTCAAGGAACTGCGCGGCGTGTCCTGGGTTATGTCCGGCTACGCGGCGGGACAGGTCCCCAACCCGACCTATAAAGCCGTCTGCGGCGGCGCCACCGGTCACGCCGAAGTCGTGCAGGTCAAATTCGATTCTTCGCTGCTCGATTATGCCGACCTGTTGCGTGTCTTTTATGCCATCCACGATCCGACCACGCTGAACCGGCAGGGCAACGATGTCGGCACGCAATACCGCTCGATCATCCTGACACACTCGCCGGAACAGGACGCCACGGCGCGCGCGGTGACGAAGGAAATCGCCGACGCCGGCATCTGGCCGGGGAAAATCGTCACCGAAATCGAGCCACTGACGATCTTTTACCAGGCCGAGGAAGAACACCACGACTACTTCGCCCTGAACCCCTGGTCTGGCTACTGCCAGGTGGTCGTCGCACCGAAAGTCGCGAAATTCCGTAAACAGTTCACCGATCGCCTGAAACGCGCCGCGGCCGAATAAGAAGGGACCCGCACAAATGGACCTGAATTTCACCGAGGAAGAAATTGCCTTCCGCGACGAAGTCCGCGCGTTCTTCCGCTCCGCCATTCCCGACTCGATCCGCGCCAAGGTCGCGGAAGGCGAGGGTCTGACGCGCGACGACATGATCCAAAGCCAACGCATTCTGAACAAGTACGGCTACTGCACGCCGAACTGGCCGGTGGCGTGGGGCGGCAAGGATTGGACGCCGGTTCAGGTCTATCTGTACCAGGACGAGATGCAGCTCGCGAACGTGCCCTCGCCGATCGCGTTCAATGTGTCGATGGTCGGGCCGGTGATCGCGCAGTTCGGTAGCGAGGAGATGAAAAAGCGCTTCCTGCCGGCGACCGCGAACGCCGATATTTTCTGGTGCCAGGGATTTTCCGAGCCGGGCTCCGGGTCCGACCTCGCATCGTTGCGCACGCGGGCGGAGCGCAAGGGCGACAAATACGTCGTCAACGGGCAGAAAATCTGGACCACGCTGGCGCAGTATGGCGAGTGGATTTTTTGCCTTGTCCGGACCAACACCGAGGCGAAGCAGCAAGAGGGTATTTCCTTCCTGTTGATCGACATGAAGACGCCGGGGATTACCGTCCGCCCGATTATCACGATCGATGGCGGGCGCGAGGTGAACGAGGTCTTTTTCGACAATGTGGAAGTGCCCGTCGAAAACCTCGTGGGTCAGGAAAACAAGGGCTGGGATTACGCGAAATTCCTGTTGGGTAACGAGCGCACGGGAATCGCGCGGGTCGGCAATTCGAAGGCCAAGGTGGCGCGGATCAAGGAACTCGCGGCGATCGAGCAATCCGGCGGGCGGCCGCTGATCCAGGATCCGAAATTCCGCGAAAAGCTGGCGGCCATCGAGATCGAGCTGAAAGCGCTGGAAATGACTCAGCTTCGCGTCGTCGCGGACGAGCGGAAACTGGAGAAAGGCCGCCAAAACCCGGCGTCCTCGATCCTGAAGCTGAAGGGGTCGGTCATTCAGCAGCAACTGACGGAACTGGTGATGGAGGTCGTCGGCCCTTACGCCATGCCCTACCAGCGCGAATTCGACGGGCGTAATGAACCCGTCGTGGGGCCGGAGTACGCGACCGAGGCGGCGCCGATGTATTTCAACTATCGAAAAGTCTCGATTTACGGCGGGTCGAACGAGATCCAGCGCAACATTATCGCGAAAGCGATCCTCGGGCTGTGACCGGGCGGCGAAAGGACTGATGGCATGGACTTCGATCTGAACGACGAGCAACGCCTGCTGAAGGAAAGCGTCGACCGGCTGATACTGGATCAGTACCAGTTCCAGCAGCGCAAACAATACATGGCCGAACCGGCGGGCTACAGCGCCGCGATGTGGGACCGGTTCGCCGAACAGGGTCTGCTCGGTCTGCCCTTCCCCGAGGCCGCCGGCGGGTTCGGGGGTGGTCCGATCGAGACGATGATCGTCGCCGAAGCCTTTGGGCGCGGGCTTGTGGTGGAGCCGTATTTCGCAACCGTCGTACTGGGCGGCGGGTTGCTGCGCCGCGCGGCCGATCCCGCGGTTCTGGCCGCTCTGGGCCCCCAGATCGTCGCGGGGAAGTTGAAGCTCGCCTTCGCGCATATCGAGCGGCACTCGCGCTACGATCTGGCGAATGTTTCGACATCGGCGAAAAAAGACGGGTCCGGTTATGTGTTGAATGGCGCCAAGAGCGTCGCGATGCACGGTGACTCGGCCGACAAGTTGCTGGTCACGGCGCGGATGTCGGGCGGGCAGATGGACCGCGGCGGGATCGGGTTGTTCATCGTCGACGCGACGGCGGCGGGCGTCGCCCGGCAGGGATATCCGACGCAGGACGGGCTTCGCGCGGCGGAGGTCGTGCTGACAAACGCCCGTGCCGAGTTGCTGCGCGACAACGCGCTGCCGGCGATCGAACACGCGGTGGACGAGGCGATCGCCGCGCTCTGCGCCGAGGCCGTTGGCGCGATGCAGTCGATGCAGGATCTGACGCTGGAGTATCTGAAAACGCGCAAACAGTTTGGGCGGGCGATCGGATCGTTTCAGGTGTTACAGCATCGTTCCGTGGACATGCTGGTCGCGCTGGAAGGCGCGCGGAGCATGGCGATGTTCGCCGCCGTGATGGCCGCGGAGGAAAACCCGATCGAGCGCCGCCGCGCGATTTCGGCGGCGAAAAGCCAGATCGGGCGCTCGGGCAAACATATCGGACAGGAGGCGATCCAGTTGCATGGCGGGATAGGGATGACGCTCGAATACTCGGTGGGGCATTACTTTAAGCGGATGACGATGATCGACGCGTTGTATGGCGATGCGGATCATCATCTGACGGCGCTGGCGGGGTTGGGCGGGTTGTTTGGGGCGGCCGCTTAGGCCGCCGCTTGCTTGCGCTTACCGGTGCGCGAAACGGACGATGGGCCGTCGGTGCTGGATGGGCGTCCCGCGGTGTGGTACGAAGGCGTTCGTGCAAAGTTGGGCCAAGGGACGTGCCTTCCAAGCCCAGCTCCGCAGCCCGATCCAGAGGGTGCCATGATGCCAGGTTTCTCACGTTTGTCGATCCGGGGCTTCCGCCGCCTCAAGAACGTCGATCTGCATCTGAGACCCCTGAACGTTCTGATCGGAGTCAACGGAGTCGGCAAAAGCTCCATTTTGGATGCCTTCGATCTTCTCGCGGCCTCCGCGTCGGGCAATCTCGCCACGACAATGTCCGACCTGGGCGGTATGAATTCACTCCTCACGCGAGATGGGAAAACCACATCCCTCCATCTCCAACTTCGAACCCACGCGGACGCCACGCCCAATTTGGCCTACGACATTCGCCTCACCCGGCAGGGATACGGGTATGTGATTTCCGAGGAAGTCCTGGAACCGTACGGCGCCCCGTCTGGCTCAGCCACCGGCCGCTATATCGATTCTAGGGGTGCCATCGTCGAGTACCGTCATGACGGTACGGTTTCGACGCCGGACTGGGACTACAAACACCTCGAAACCTCACTCTCCCAAACACCGAAAATGTATCGGGAGACAGAAGGTTTCCGGCGGTCCGTTGAAGATATTTCCGAAATTTACCACGGCCTCGACGTGTCCCAGAACGGTCCGGTCAGACAGCCCCAGGTCGTATCCTCCGTTTCCACACCCGGAGTTGACGGCGCGAATTTGGTTTCCTGCCTCTACACCATCCGGGAAACAGCACGCGACCGATTCGAAGCGATCGAGGACGCGATTCACGCCGCGTTCCCAACATTCGAACGTCTCGACTTTCCGCCGTTGAGCGCCGGACGAATCACGCTCGCCTGGCACGAACACGGTTTCACCGAACCGTTTTTCCCGAACGAGCTATCCGAAGGCACTTTGCGATTTCTTTGGCTGGTCACGTTACTACAGAGCCCGGGATTACGGGAGATTACCCTGATCGACGAGCCGGAGGTCAGCCTGCACCCGGAAATGTTGCGGCTTATTACCGAATTGATGCGCGAAGCCTCCGCGCGCACGCAATTGATCGTTGCCACCCATTCCGATAGCTTTGTCCGCTTTCTCGAGCCGTCGGAGTTGATGGTCTGCGATAAAGACGACGATGGCGGCATGAATGCCGAGTGGGCCGACAAGCTCGACCTCAAGGATTGGTTGGAGGACTATACTCTCGATCAACTCTGGAGCCAGGGAGTTATTGGAGGCCGTTCGTGACAAAACAGATCGCGATCATGGTCGAGGGCGCGACCGAACAAGCCCTGAAGCCCGTATTGCTGAAATATCTGACCTCACGGCTCCCCGGACAAATGCCTCGCCTGAAATTCATTTCCAAAGATGGCCGGCTGCCGGTTGGGGACAAATTGAAACGCGATGTGACGCGCCTCCTCGCGGACGGCCATGACGCCGTCATCGCTCTCACTGACGTTTATACCGGAACCATGCCGCCCGACTTCAAAGACGCGTCCGATGCGAAACAGAAAATGCGCGATTGGGTTGGATCGGAAGCGCGGTTTCATCCCCACGCGGCGCAGCATGACTTCGAGGCTTGGCTGTTGCCGTACTGGGCCAGGATTCAGAAACGGGTCGGAGTAGACCGATCCACGCCATTTCCACATCCGGAAGCCGTCAATCACGGCCACCCGCCGTCCAAACAATTGGATGTGTTGTTTCGCACGGGCTCCAAGAGCAAGCGACGCTATAATAAAGTCCTCGACGCCACCGCGATCCTACGCGATCAGGACCTGAAAATCGCTGCCGCGCAATGCCCTGAACTAGACGCCTTCCTCGCCACCATCCTCACCATCGCGACCTCCCCTTAAACCGGCAGCCCCCGCTCCCGCGCCCAGGTCGCGATGGGCTCACGGAGACTGGCGGCACCGCGAGACCCACGCCGGATCGACGCCAGCACGGGCCGGAACGCCGCCAGATCGACTTCCGCCAGCAACGCCTTTACAGGCAAAATACCGCTGGCGGGCATTGACAGGGAGGTCAGGCCCAGCCCGGCGAAGGCGAGGGCTTCCAGCGGGCGGGAGGCGGCCTCGCCGCACAGAGAGACGGGCACACCCGCCTCGCCCGCCGCTTTAAGAAGTTGCTCCAGCAGATCGAACATCGGCTGCGAGAGGACATCGTAGCGGTTATATAACGACGACGTGCCCCGGTCGGCGGCGAACATAAACTGCACCAGATCGTTCGAGCCGACGGAGATAAAATCGGCCTCGCGCAACAAATCCGGCAATTGCCACATCAGCGCGGGCACTTCCAGCATCGTGCCGATTAACAAGGGTTCGGGGGCGGGGCGGACTCGTTTCGCTTCCGCCAACAGCAGCGCCTTGGCCTGACGGAATTCGGCCGCCGTCGCCACCATTGGGAACATCACCGACAAGGGCCGGCCGTTCGCTGCCAGCAGCATGGCGCGCAATTGCCGCCGCAGCAGCGCGGGCCGGTCCAGGCCGATTCGGATAGAGCGCCAGCCCATGGCCGGGTTTTCTTCCTCGATCACCGTGCCCGGCAGGAGCTTATCGGCGCCAAGATCCAACGTCCGGAACAGTACGGGCCTGTCGCCGGCGGCATTCAGGACGCGGGCATAAATCGCCGCCTGTTCCGCCACGTCCGCCACCGCGCCCCTCGCCAGCATCGCGATTTCCGTCCGGAACAGCCCAATCCCATCGGCGCCGGTGCGGTCGAGTTGCGCCAGTTCCAGGTCCAGCCCCACATTCAGCATCAGCGAGACGCGCACCCCGTCCGCGGTGACCGGAGCCTTGTCTCGCAGCGCCGCGAAGCCCGCCGACCGGGCCGTGTGTGTCTCCTGTGCGCGGAGATAGACCTGATGGACCTCGGCTTCGGGCCGCAGCACCAGTTGGCCGGTGTCGCCGTCGATCACCGCCTGATCGCCGGTTTCGGCGGTGTCCAGCATGCCGCGGGTGCCGCCCACGGCGGGAATGTCCAACGCGCGGGCGAGGATGGCGGCGTGGCCGGACGGGCTGCCTTCTTCGACCGCGATGCCCGCGATCCCCGCCGCGTGCCAGTCGAGAAGCTCGGCGGGGCCGAGGCGGCGTGCCAGCAGGATCGATCCGGGTTCCACCGGCGCGCGGGGTTTGTCGCCGGTCAGCGCGCTGAGAAGCCGGTTGGCCAGGTCTTCCAGGTCGGCCAGGCGTTCCCGCAGATAGGGGTCGGCGATCCGGCGCATGCGGTCGTGCAATTCGCCCGCGACCCGGCCCACGGCGGCTTCGGCCGTGAGCCCGCTTTCGATGACGGTGGCGACGCGGCGCAGCCAGCCTTGATCGGCGGCGACGAGACGGTAGGCCTCCAGCACGTCGCGAGAGGCGGAAGCGTCGTGCGGCACGCCCGCCAGCAATTCGTCCAGGCCGCGTTGCATCCGGTCCGCGGCCTCCCGCAATCGGTCCAGTTCCCGGGCGGGGTCGTCCGCCAGCAGCGTCAGGCCCATGGGCCGGGTGCCGTGCAGGACGACGGGTCCGATGGCGATGCCGGTCATCAGCACGGTGCCCGCGAAGACCCGAGGCACCGTGCCTGTCAGACCAGAGCCCGCGACCTCCTGGTTGCCCACGGTGGGCAGCATCTCCGCCAGCAGCATTGCCACCGTTTCCAGTTCGTCGACCTCTTGGTCGGTGAAATGTCGAGGAGTGCGGTTTTGCACGGCGAGGACGCCAAGGACCCGGCCGGAGCGGCGGACGGGTACGGCGAGCATGGAGGCGAAGGGTTCCTCGCCGGTTTCGGGGCGGTAGGCGAATTGCGGGTGGTTTTGCGCGTCGGGCAGGTTCATCACGGCGCCTTGCGCGGCGCAGAGCCCGACGATGCCCTCGCCGACACGGAGGCGGGTTTGACCGACGGCGCCCAGGTTGAGGCCTTCGGTGGCGGCGAGTTCGAGGAGGTCGCCGGGACGGTGGACGTAGACTGAGCAGACCTCGCTGACGACCTCGGAGGCGATCAGGCGGACGACTTCGGGCAGAGGCGCGGCGCCACGGGCCCGCAGATCGCGCAGTTTCGCGAGCAGACGCCTCGCCGGTAGATCCGCGGGCGGGCGCCCCATCCGCCTAGTTGGTCTGCCGTCGCGCGGCGAGCGCGGCCGTGGCCTGGCCGACCAGTTCCTGGATGACCTCGGCGACCGATTGTTCGGAGGCGACCATGCCGACGGACTGGCCCGCCATGACGGAGCCCATTTCGACGTCGCCGTCGATCACCGCGCGGCGGAGGGCGCCGGCCCAGAAATGCTCGATGGCGAGTTGGGCGGCTTCCTTGTCGAGTTCGCCCGCCTGGAATTTGTCGCGGGTTTCCGCCTGATGGCGGAGGAAGGTCTTTGTGCCTTCGTTCACGAGGCCGCGCACGGGGATGACGGGGAAGCGTTCGTCCAACTGGATCGAGGGCAGCGCGTCGCGGGCGTTGGCCCGGATGAACGCCTTTTTGAAGTTGGGGTGGGCGATCGATTCCTTGGTCGCGGCGAAGCGGGAACCGAGCTGCGCGCCGGATGCGCCCATTTCCAGGTAGGCGAGAATGGCCTCGCCGCGGCCGAGACCGCCGGCGACGAAGACCGGGACGTCGCGGATATGGGGCAGGATTTCTTGCGCGAGGACGGTCAGGGAGACGGGTCCGATATGGCCGCCGGCTTCCGAACCCTCGATGACGATCGCGTCGGCGCCGGAGCGGACGAGGCGTTTGGCCAGCACCAACGCGGGGGCAAAGGCGATCAGTTTGGCGCCACCGTCCTTGACCGCTTTCACCGCGCCGCCGGGCGGGATGCCGCCGGCGAGGACGATGTGGCCGACCTTGGCTTCCAGGCAAACGCGGACCAGGTCGTCCAGCATCGGGTGCATGGTGATCAGGTTCACGCCGAACGGTTTGTCCGTCAGCGCCTGAGTCCCGGCGATTTCCTTCGCCAGCAGGTCCGGGGTCATGGAGCCGCAGGCGATGACGCCGAAGCCGCCGGCGTTGGAGATGGCGGCGACAAGGTTGCGCTCGCTGACCCAGCTCATGGCGCCACCCATGATGGCAACTTCGCAGCCCAGAAACGCGGTGCCGCGTGCCCAGAGCCGGTCGAGTTCTTCCCGGTCAGTGCGCATCGAGGCCATACGCGGTGTGCAAAGCGCGGACGGCGAGTTCGGTGTATTCGGCGGAGATCAGCACGCTGACCTTGATCTCGGAGGTGGAGATCACCTGGATGTTGATGGATTTCTCGGCGAGGGCCTTGAACATCGTGTTGGCGACACCGGCGTGGCTGCGCATGCCGACGCCGACGACGCTGATCTTGGCGACGTTCGGGTCGACCAGCACCTCCGAATTTCCAACCTGTTCCTTGATCTCGGCCAACGCCGCCTGTGCCCGCGGCAAATCCGTCTTGCCGATGGTGAACGTCATGTCGGTCGTGCCCTCCGCGGAGATGTTTTGCACAATCATGTCGACATTGACGTTTTCCTCGGCCAGCTTGCCGAAGATCGTCGCGGCGACCCCGGGCCGGTCGGGCACGTTTCGAAGAGTGATTTTGGCTTCGTCGCGGGCGTAAGCGATCCCGGAGACAACTTCTTTTTCCACGATCTCGTCCTCATCCACCACAAGCGTGCCGGGAATGTCCTGAAAGCTGCTGAGCACCTGGACCCGCACGCGTTCGTTCATCGCGAGCTCGACGCTGCGGATTTGCAGCACTTTCGCGCCGACGGACGCGAGTTCCAACATTTCCTCGTAGGAAATTTTCTGGAGTTTCTTCGCCGCGGGCACGATCCTGGGGTCGGTCGTATAGATGCCGTCGACGTCCGTATAGATGTCGCAGCGGTCGGCTTTGACGGCGGCGGCCAGGGCGACGGCGGAGGTGTCGGAGCCGCCCCGGCCCAGAGTGGCGATGCGATCGCCGGGGGCGAGGCCCTGAAAGCCGGCGACGACGGCGACCTGACCCGATTCCATGCTGGCGATCATCGGGGCGCCGTCGACCTCCAGGATGCGGGCCTTGCCGTGCGCGTCGTCGGTGCGCATGGGCAGTTGCCAGCCTTGCCACGAGCGGGCGGGGACGCCGATCTTTTGGAGCGCGATGGCGAGGAGGCCGGAGGTCACCTGCTCGCCCGTGGCGACGACGGCGTCGTATTCGCGGGCGTCGTGGAGGTCGTCGAGGGCGTTCACCCATGCGACGAGCTGGTTGGTGGCGCCGGACATGGCGGAGACGACGACGGCGACCTGATTGCCGGCGTCGACCTCGCGTTTCACGCGTTGGGCCACATTGCGGATTCGGTCCAGATCGGCGACGGAGGTGCCGCCGAATTTCATCACGATACGCGGCATGGGTTCCTGCGTCGGGTCTGGGGGAGTCGGAAAACCAGGTTCATGCGCGGTAGATACCGGCGAGGGGTCGGAGGGGCAACCATGGTTGACACAACGGTTTCGTCCGAAGAGGTGGCGCGGTTCAACGCTCTGGCGGCGAAATGGTGGGATCCGGCGGGTCCGATGCGGCCGTTGCACGCGATGAATCCGGCGCGGATCGAGTGGATTCTTGGGCAGGCGTCCCGGCGGTTTCCTTCGGTGGAGGGGGTCAGGCTGCTGGATGTCGGGTGTGGCGGGGGTTTGGCGTCGGAGGCGCTATCGGCGGCGGGCTTCGATGTGACCGGGATCGACGCGGCGGACGAGGTGATCGCGGCGGCGCGAGCGCATGGCGGTACCGAGGGGCCGGCTTATCGGGTCGGGGCGGCGGAGGAGTTGCTGGCGGAGGGGCTGCGGTTTCCGGTCGTCGTGGCGCTGGAGATCGTCGAGCATGTGCCCGATCCGGCGGCGTTTGTCCGGGTGCTGGCGGAGTTGGTGGAACCGGGCGGGCTTTTGTTCATGTCCACGTTGAACCGGACTCTGCGGTCGTTTCTGGTGGCGAAGCTCGGGGCGGAATATGTGCTGCGGCTGTTGCCGGTGGGCACGCATGATTGGCGGCGGTTTTTGCCGCCGGCGGAGCTGGCTGGGTTGGTCAGGGCGGCGGGAGCTCGGGTGGTGGATACGGCGGGGCTTTCGCCGTGTCCGGGCGGGTGGCGGACGACGCGGGACCTGGGGGTGAATTATTTGCTGGCGGCGGAGGTATAGGAGTGCGGTGGCGCTCGATGTCGTGGACGTGCCCGCGTGGGGTTTTAATCGCGTGGCTCGGTTGTCTTGCTATGTCGTCGCGCGGTGCCGCGCACGTCAAGGGAAGAGTGGCCAACTCCGTCGTGGCGCGGGAAAAGTGTAAACCCGCCGTTAACGCGAGAGCAGAGGTTCACCGCGTGGTCTGAAAAGGTACAAAAAGCAATGGCAACGCTCGCTGGACAGCGCGCCCAATTCACATGGGCGCTTAATAAATACAACATTTTCGCGGAAGATATCGATAAGCAAGCCTTTTATGCACGCCGCATGGCCAAATACGTCGCGTCGGCGCCCACCAACGGCTTCACGGTCGACGAGGTTACTCAGGGCCGGTTGTATCCTGTCGCGGAAGTAGACAAATATATTCACGAGACCATCTCTAACGCGGAGCCTGAGATCAGTGAAACCCAGGCCCTCCATGCCGTGGCTACGGGAGTCGTACAACCGTGGAACGATCTGCCATGCGCCACCCCTCCAGCATGGGGTCAAGCCGGAGGAGTTCATGATGCATGGTTTTTGGCCCGGGCGGCCGGTATCCGCTGGAGGTCCGGCCGGACCACCCGCCCAATCGCGCGACGATCCAGGCGAACCAGGCGAGTTTTGTTTCATCATGCGGGTTCCTGAGCTTTTCGGTATTTCCCTCGAGTTTGGCGTTGATAGACCGCAAGGCCGGCATGTCGTCCGGATCAACCGCGTCGATGACCAGTTGGCCGGTTTTTCCATCGCGAGCCATGACAAGCCGCATCGCCCGGATGGCCGCGATCAAACCAACGATCGCCAGTTTGGCGAAGCATGCGGCGGTTTCCAGTTGCGAGTCCTCAATCCGGAGGCAGTCCGACTTCATCGAACGAAACACCTGTTCAATGATCCAGCGCATCCGGTACCAAACAACGATCTGGCGTGCCTGGTCCACCGCCGTCATCGCGTGCGTGGTCAACAGCCGCCAGTGAACCGACTCAGCCCCCGCTGGCGGATCGATTTCCTCGACATCGACGACATAAAGCGGAACCGTCCGGGCCTGGCCCTTGTCCCGTGTGTTCTCCGGCCGAAGCAGAGTAGCGGGACCAAAGCGCAGGGCCACCGTGGCCTTGCGCGCGGGTTTCCCGCCTTTCGCGGGTACGTCGATCGTATCACGCGCCTGTTCGGGCAGCACCGCGCAATACGCCGGCAGGCAGCCGCCCTCGGCCAGGGCGCGCGGTTGAGACGCGCGGATCAGCAACCGCACGTTGGATGGGCGGTTGGCCATCAGGTGGAAAATGTCGCCCTCGCGGTCGCACACCACGGCGATATCAGCCGCGTTCGAGAGACGATTGCCGGCCATTTCCGAGGCTTCGAGCCAGCGGTACTATTCCTTGGCGTCCGCCGCGCGCTTCTTATGCGTCTTGATCTTCTTCGAGGTGGCGGTCTTCGGTGTGCTGACCCGGCCCTGGATACGGTTCATGACGATGCAATCGATCAGGCCGACAATGCCGCCGTTCGCCGCGTCCACCGCCAGAACCGGATGCGGGAACAGGCCGGGATGGGTACCGTCGCTGCCCGGTCCGAAGCCGCGCTTGTTGGCGGTCCGCGTCGGGAACAGCACGTCGGTGGTATCCATGATCGCCAGAATCGCGCGGCTATCGGCACGATCGTTGGTCTGACGCCCCGCCGTGACCAGCATCTCATGCGTACTGACCGCCGGATTGGCCAGGAAGTTGTGAAAGCGGATGGCCGGGTTGCGGTCCTTGGCCAACCGGTGAAGACAAAGTGTCCGTTTGCGCTGGACCGCATCCAGCAGGATCGCGCCGATATCGGCGCGTTTATGGAAGGAGTTCGTCCGGGGCACACGCCCCACCGCTCACGCCGGGCGCGAGAGCAATGAACAAAGTAAGTATCCCCCGGCAAAGCCGGGGGCTTTAGAATTTTGGCCGCTCAAAGCGGCCGGTCAGGTCGCTGACGCGACCTGTGCGATGTGAGCCGCCTGAAGGCGGCTGGGTGGGGTCGCTGACGCGGCCCCGATTCATGTGGCCACTGA
>CANJJS010000091.1 GCA_947474705.1 Acetobacteraceae bacterium
AAAGCGGGCTCACTGAGCCCCTTTTGGAATTGGACCGTGTTGCGGGCCATCCTGATTCTCCGTCAAATCGCCATTCGTTCATGGTTTGTGCCGGATATTGGGCGGCTGAGGAAGAGGGGTAATCAGGAACACTTTTGCCATCGACGGAGACTCGCATACCCTCTGGGTCGAAGCGGGCGTTGTTGGGGTTGGTGAACACGCCCGCCGCGAAATTGTCGGAACGGCCGGAGAAGAAGAACTGGTTCGCGGTGTTCAACGCGGGCGCGCCGGACCCGATCGGGGTCGTGCCGTCGATCTTATTGCCCAGGCCCGCGCCGGTGCCGTAGCTCAGCGCCGTCGGGCTGCTGAGCAGGGTCGTCGCCGCCAGCGTCGGCGTCAGATTGTAGGGCAGGCCCGCGCCGCCGTTGGGCGTCAGCGCCATCGTCACCGTCTGAAACCGCGGAATATACGACGTCGTGTCGTCGACCGCGGCGTTATACGCGGTGGCGTTCGGCCCGCAATCCGGCGCGGCGAGGAAGGTATAGCCGCCAGCCCATGCGAGGGCGGAGCCCATGCCGCCAAGGATATTGCCGTTAAGCCCGTTTTCCAGCGTCCCCGTCGAAGGCGCGAGGTCGGTCGCGCCCGAAAGCGTTCCGATCGCCAGCAGCGTGGGCGCGGCCATCGCCGGTACAGCGGTCAGCGTGGTGGTGGCGAGTAGCAGAGAGCGGACGAAACGGCACATGGCGAAACCTCGAGAGACAGAGCCGCGAGGTAGGCCGAACCGGTTACGAATGCGTGTGAAGAGATGATGACAGCGCCGTGACGGGGTGGTCCCCGCCACGGCGGCGCCGGATCAGGATCGTTTCACGTTCCACATATAGGCGGCGCTGCCTTCGATGACGCCGGACAAATAGCTCCGGTAGGCCGTTCTGATCTGGAACTGACCGCAATGCACGAAAGGCACGGTTTCCAACGCGCGGCCCTGGATCTGGCCGGCCAGGGCGACGCGGGACTCCGCCGTGGTGGCGAGGGTCCATTCGCGTGTCAGCTCCTCGATTTTCGCGTCTTCGAACCAGCCGGCCCAGCCTTTGGCGCCAAGGCCGCGGAGGGCGAAATGTTCCACGGGCGTACTGAGGAAGGTGGAAGGAGCCCAGGTGTGGAAGATGGACCAGCCGCCTTTTTCGACGGGCTCTTTGCTGGCGCGGCGATTGGTCAGCGTGGCCCAATCGACGGAGGCGAGTTCGGCGTTCATGCCGATTTGTTTCAGAAGATCGTAGGTCACGTCGCCCATCGGGCCGATCGTCGGCACGTCGGAGGGGCTGATGATGACGATTTTCTCGCCGTTGTATCCAGAGGTTTTCAGCATCGCCTTGGCTTTTTCGATGCTGGCCTGCATCGCTTCGGCCGCCATTTCCTTGCCGTAGGGCGTGCCGCAGGGGAACATGGATTTGCAGGCGTTGAACGCGCTGGGGTCGTTGCCGGTGATGGAGGCCATATAGTCGGCCTGATTGGCCACCATCATCGCGACTTTACGAATATTGACGTTATTGAACGGCGCCTGGAGATGGTTGAAACGCAGGATGCCGTTGAAGCCGCCGGGATTGGCGCTGCCGATGCGGATATCCGCGCTTTTCTTCAGTTGCGGCAGCAGATCGGCCTGCGCCTGTTCGTACCAATCGACCTCGCCCGCGAGCAGCGCCGCGGCGGCGGTGGCGGGTTCGGGGATGGTCGGCCATTCCATCCGTTCGAAATGCGCGATCTTCCCGCCGGAGGTGTATTCCGCGGGTTCGGAACGCGGCACGTAGTCGGCGAACTTGCTGTAGCTGGCGAAAGACCCGGCGGAAAACTCGCCGATGTTGAATTTATAGGGACCGCAGCCCGTGGGATCGGTGATTTGTTTGAACGGGTCGGTCTGGGCGATGTGTTCCGGCAGCATGAAGGGGACGGAAGCACTGCCTCGGGCGATCGCTTCGAGGAAAATCGGCACGGGCCGGGAGAACGAGACCCGCATCGTGCGATCGTCTTTCGCTTCCCATTTGTCGATGAACTGGGCGATCGTCTGTCCGAACGTTTCGCGCCCGGCCCACCGCTTCAGGCTCTGGATGCAGTCCTGGGCTCGCACTTTCTCGCCGTTGTGGAATTTCAGGCCTTCGCGCAACTTGATCTCGTAAACGCGTCCGTCGTCGGAGACGGTGTAACCCTCCGCCATCTGCGGCTTGATTTCGCGTTTGTTGTTCAGGCCGAACAACGTGTCGTAGACGGCCCATCCGTGGTTGGTGGTGACGAGGGAGGTGTTGAACACCGTGTCGAGCGAATACAGCGACGTCAGCGGCACGAGCTTCAGGGTTTTCGCGCGGGCGGTCTGCGCCTTGACGGCGGGCGCGGCGAGCGTCGCGGCGGCGGCGGTGCCTTGTATGAAATGACGCCGTTTCATGGTTCGTACTTCTCCCATCGGTGATTCGCGCCGGTATACCGGGCATGGCCCGAGGGGAGAAGCGCTGGCGGGCGGTTCAAACAAAAATGGCCCGGAAGACCGGGCCATTGTCGCAAATGTGGCGGCGATCAGGCCGCCAGCGCGTGGACCTGCGATTCGATCTCGGCGCCATACATCGCTTCGGCCATGCCCAGGTCGTAGGCGGTTTGGAGACCGAGCCAGAATTGGGGGCTGGTGCGGAAGCATTTCGCCAGTCGGAGCGCGATGTCAGAGGTCACCGGCTCGCGGTCCGCGATGATCGGTTCCAGACGCCCGGCCTGCACCCCCAAAGCGGCGGCGAGGCCGTTCGCGTCGAGGTGGAGCGGTTCCATATACTCCTCCCGGAGGATACGGCCCGGATGCATCGTCTTACTCTTGCGCGCCATGATCTGACCCACGTTCCAGATGATGCGGCGCAACATGCCGGGCACCTGTGGCACGATTATGGCAAATTCGGTCCAATTGTAAGGTTTACGCGGATCGCTTTTTGATCAAATAGCGCTGGCGGCCCTGGATGACCAATTGCTTCTTCTGGTTGTGGATCGTGGTGCTGAACCCCACGACGCCGGTGGTCCGGTTCGGGGTCAGTTCGTCGATCTCAAGGGCCGGATACAGCGTGTCCCCGGCGTAGACCGGTTTCAGGAAGCGGCTGGATTGTTCGATGAATCCGGCCAACGAGTCCTCCACCATATAGGGGAATAGGCCGGCGCCGGGGGCGGTCTGGATCAAAGTCTGAAAGCCATGGGCGAGCAGGCCGGGCATGCCGCGCGCCTTACAGAACTCCACGTCGTAATGCACGGGATGGTTGTCCCCGCTGGCGCCCTGAAAGGCCAGAAAGACGGCCTCGGTCATGGTTCGGCTTGGCAGAATGAAACGCTCGCCGATTACAAAATCCTCGAACCAGCGTTGGTCTGGGACCATGCGATGGGCGGTGGGATCGAAGCCGGTCACAGCGCGCCCTCCGCCCGCATCGCGGCGATCTGGGATGGGGTGTAGCCAAGTTCGCCCAAAATCTCGCCGGTGTGCTGGCCGACGGCGGGGACGTTGCCCATGGGGGCTTCGTAATCGGTGAATTCGAAGGGAGGGAGCATGGCGCGCGCGGGTCCGTTCTCGGTCTGAATCTCGCGCCATTTGTCGCGGGCGGCGAATTGTTCGTGGTTCCAGGTGGCCAGCGGGTCGTTCAACCGGCCGTTGGCGATGCCGTGCTTGTCCAGCAGGGCGGCGACCTCGGCGGAGGTCATCGTAGTGAACAGGTCCTCGATGATGGCGGTGATCGCCTCGAAATTCGTCTGCCGCAGCGTGTTGGTGGCGAAGCGCGGGTCGATGGCGAGATCCGGCTGACGCAGCACATTGGCGCAGAAGCCGACCCATTCGCGCTCGTTCTGCATCCCGAAGATGATCGAGCCGTCCTTCGTTTTGTGCGCGCCATAGGGCACGATGGCCGGGTGGCGCGTCGGCATCCGCGGCGGCGGCGTACCCGCGTAGGCATGGCGGAGCATGGGGTAGGTCATCCACTCGCCCAAGGCGTCGAGCATGGCGATCTTGATGTTCGCGCCCTCGCCGGTCCGCCCGCGCCGGACCAGCGCGCCCATGATGCCGGTCAGGGCATACATGCCGGTGGAGATGTCGGCGATCGAAATACCGACCCGCGAAGGTTCGTCCTCCGAGCCGGTCACGCTGATCAGGCCGGATTCCGCCTGGATGAGAAGGTCGTAGGCCTTCTTCTGGACCATCGGCCCGGACTCGCCGTAACCGGAGATGTCGCAGACGATCAGTTTCGGATTGACGGGCTTCAGGGCGTCGTAGGACAGGCCCAGACGCGCGGCGGCGCCGGGGGCCAGGTTTTGCAACAGGACGTCCGCGCCGGCGATCAACTTGGTCAGCGCGTCGCGGGCGGAGGCCTGTTTCACGTCCAGCGTGACCGAGCGCTTGCCGCGGTTGAGCCAGATGAAATGGCTGCAAATGCCATTGACGTAATCGTCGTAGCCGCGCGCGAAGTCGCCCATCCCCGGACGTTCGACCTTGATCACGTCGGCGCCGAGATCGGCCAGATGGCGGCTGCACAAAGGCGCGGCCACCGCGTGTTCCAGCGCGACGACGCGCATGCCTTCCAAAGGTCGCACCTGACTTTATCCTTGGCCGTGGTTCCCGGCCTCAGAAAAGCGCGTGCGGTCGGGGGAGTCAAAAGCCGCGCGACAAACGCGACATTTTTCCCGGCGGCGCGCGACCGTTTCGTGACATTGGCGGATCATAACGGCGCCAACGACAGCGCGTTCGAAGAAGTTTTCGCCATGAGCCAGACCATCGGGATACATGCATTCGCGCCGCCGGCACGCCGGAGCCTTGCCGTTCCCCGCCGCCACGCCCAGCCGTGGCATCCGATGCCGCCCGGCCGCCGCCCGGTGCGGTCCGCGGCGATCCTACCCTGGATCGCGGACTCGGCCGCGCTGCTGGCCATTCTGGTCCTGTTGCCGCTGGCCATCGCGACGGCGGCGCCATGGTTCGGATTGTTTCAGTAAGGCGACTCGCGATGACGGCCGGGCCGTCCGCGGGATGTACGCCGGCCCTCGCCGTCATGGTCCGCCCCCCGATCTGGACGGGTCCACCCACCAAGGTCAGGATACCGGCCTCAACCGCCTGGAGCGCATATCGATGGCCCGTATCCCCTATCTGGAAAAATCCGACCTCGCGGAGGCCGACCAAGAGCTTCTCAACCGCCCGATCGCGCTGTTCAAGGCGCTGGTGAACTCGCCCAAGGCGGCGCGCGCGTTTTCGGGCGTCGGCGGGTTTATCCGTTATGGCAGCAAGCTCGACGCGCGGCTGCGCGAACTGGCGATTTTGCAGGTGGGCTGGCTGGCGCGGTCGCCGTACGAGTGGTCGCACCATGTCAAAATCGGGCACGATTTCGGCGTCACCGACGCGGATATTCAGGCGCTGATCGACGACACCGCGGGCAAGGCGACCTCGCTGGACGCCCTGTCGTTAACGGTTTTGAAAGCCGCGCGGGAAATCGCCAACGACGGCGGCATGTCCGACGCCACCTTCGCCGCGCTGCAACCCACTTTGGGCAACGAGCAAATGGTGGACCTGACGATCACCATTTCGTTCTATTGCGCGGTCGTGCGCGTGCTCGCGACGCTGAAGATCGACGTCGAGCCGGACTACATGCCCTATCTGGAACGTTGGCCGCTGCCGGCCTGAGCGCGTTCATTCTTCCTTAACTTTTTGGGCGCACATTTTTCCCGCCGTGGCCATGCAACAAACCGCGGCGGGAGACCGTATTCCGAATGCCCGTGTGGCGCCGCCTGTTCGTCGCGTTGTTTGCCTCGTTCGCGCTCGCGTCCCCGGCGTTCGCGTCCGGCGGCACCGTGCCCTTGCTGAATGGCAGCGTGATCTCCACCAACGGCCTCAAAATGACAGTCTCCGGCTGCACCATGATCCTGGGCGGGATCACGCAGAGCAGTTGTTCGGCCGGGCATATCGTCATGCAGGGCCTGTCCAGCGGGTCCTCGACCGGCGTCCTGCTGACCGGCGACGGCACCGCGGCGAACGGCACCAATGTGCTGAGCGCGGCGTCCTGGAGCGGGCTGACGCAGATCTCCTTCACCCTGTCGGTCGTGGCGAGCGGAAGCAAAACCATTTCGAGCGCGACGACCGAGATTCACGGGACCGTCCCGACGGGCTACGACCTCTATAACATCAATAGCAATCAGGTGTTTTCCGCCGCCGCGGGCGGGGGGGGTCTGGACCTGGTTCCGGCCTACACGACCACGGGGACCTTGAGCCTCACGCCCGCCAACAGCTTTTCCGTCAGCAACACCTTGGCGCTGAACACGTCGAACGCATACGGCTATGGCACGTTGCGGCTCACGTCGATGCAGACGACGTTTTCGACCGCCGTGCCGGAGCCGGCATCGATGGCGGCGCTGGCGACGGGGATCGCGGGTCTGGTTTTCGTCCGGCGGCGCAAGCGGTCAAAGGCCAAGCCGTTGCCGGCCGGCGGCGATATGGGCTGAATCGGCCTGCGGGGTGTGGATGCGGGCGCAGAGCACGTCGCGCATGTGGCGTTCCAGCGGGTTGGCGCGCGCCAGGGCGTGATTGCCGCAGAGCGCGACGGCTTCCGCCACGGCCTCGATGGCGTTTTCGGCCATGATTGTTTTCAGCAGATCGATCTCGGTGCCCGGCGGCGGGTGTCCGGCGTCGGAGGCGGCGGCGGCGCGCGCGATCAGGTGTTGGTTTGTCAGCAGGCGCGCGTCGATGCGGCCGACGGCTTCCTGCATGCGCGGGAGAGTCGCCAGGGCGGCGCCCAGATTGGTGGGTTTGCGGTCGTGCAGAAAGCGGCACAACCAATCGCGGGCGGCGCGGGCCACGCCGGTGTACAGCGCCGAAATCAGGGTTCCGTTCCAGGCGCCGACCTCTGGGTCGCGGCCGCGCCAATCGCCGGGCGCGCGGACATCGACGGCGTGATCGGCGGGGATGTTTACTCCGTCGAAATGGACGTCGTGACTGCCGGAGGCGCGAAGGCCCAGGTGATCCCAGGTTTCGTGGATGCGGACGCCGGGGGCGCGGATGGGGAGGAGGAAGGTGCCAAGGCGCGGCTCGGGCTCGTTGGTTTTGGCCCAGACGAGGCCCCAGGTCAGGCCGGGGATGCCGGTGGCGTAGATTTTATGGCCATGTAACGACCAGCCATCAGCGGTTTTGCGGGCGGTGGTCGCGGGCATACCGCCGCGGCCGGGGGTGCCGAGTTCGGGTTCGACGCGGAGCGCGTTGATCAGGGCGCCTTGCTCGACCGCGGTTTTGGCGACGTCGGCGGCGCGGTGTTCGGGCCAGCGGGGATTCGTGGAAATACCGCGATGGAACAGGCACTGCATGGAGAAGACCAGGGCGGTGGAGGGGCAGGCCTCGCCGAGTTCGCCGACGATCGCGGCGGCCTCTGTCAGGCCGCGTCCCATGCCGCCGTGGGTTTTGGGGACGGTCAAAGCGAGGAGGCCAGTTTGTTTCAGCTTCGAAAAATTGTCGTGCGGGAAGGCGCCGGTGCGGTCATGCGTTTCCGCGGCGGCGGCGATGGCCGCGCGGATGTCGTCGGGAAGGTGCATGGGGCGTTATTCCGCCGCCATCCGCGGTTGTTCGACGGGACGGAAGTCGCGGCCGGGTTCGTATTTCTCGCCAATGCCCAACAGGGGGAAGAGGAGTTCGGCCGTTCGGAAAGCTTCCTCCAGGTGCGGGTAGCCGGAGGCGATGACCGTTTCGATCCCCAGCGCCTGGTATTCGCGCAGCCGCGCGGCGACGGTTTCGGGGGAGCCGACGAGGGCGGTGCCGACGCCGCCGCGGATCAGGCCGACGCCAGCCCAGAGGTTCGGCGACACTTCCAGCTTGTCGCGGCGGCCGCCGTGGAGGGAACGCTGGCGGGCCTGGCCGACGGAATCCATTTCCTCCGACATGCGTTTTTGCGAGGCGGCGATGGTGGCGTCGGACAGGCGGCTGATGAGTTTGTCCGCGGCAACCCAGGCCTCTTCGTCGGTTTCGCGGACGATGACGTGGACGCGGAGGCCGAATTTCATCGTCCGGCCCTGGGATTTCGCGGCGGCGCGGACGGCGTCGAGTTTCTCGGCGACCATCGCGGGGGGCTCGGCCCAGGTGAGGTAGAGGTCGGCGTGGGAGGCGGCGACGGCGATGCCGGCGTCGGAGGAGCCGCCGAACCAGAGCGGCGGGTAGGGTTTTTGGAGCGAGTCGTAGAGGCCGAGTTTGCCTTGCTGGCTGCTGAGGTATTTGCCTTTGTAATCGATTTTTCCGTCGCGGAGGAGGCCGCGCCAGATCGACAGAAACTCGTCCGTTAAGGCGTAGCGTTCGTCGTGGTCGAGGGTGAGGCCGTCGCCCGCGAGCTCGTTGGGTTGGCCGCCGGTGACGATGTTGAGGATCAGGCGGCCGTCGCTGATGCGGTCCAGCGCGGCGGATTGTCTCGCCCCCATCGCGGGGGTCAGCACGCCGGGGCGGAGCGCGACCAGAAATTTCAGTTTTTGGGTGAGCGGGGCCAGGGCCGAGGCGAGGGTCCAGCCGTCGAGGCAGGTGTTGCCGGTGGGCAGCAGCACGCCGCCAAAGCCCAGGCGGTCGGCGGCGACGGCGATGTCGCGCATGTAGCCGAAACTGGCGGGCCGGGCGCCCTCTGGCGAGCCGAGGTAAGGGCCGTCGCCGCTGGTGGGGAGGAACCAGAACATCGGCAGGGGGGGGTGGGGCATGGGCCGGGCTCCTTGGCGGGGAGCGGGATTATGGCTGGGTTGGAGGGGGAGGCAAGGTGGGGGGGGGGCACCGCAGACTCGGTCGACTCTTGAATCGAATCAAATTCGGAATATTTTTCGCCAATCCATTGTACGGGCAGAACTACGAAACATCCGGAAGGCATTTTCTCCAAGTAGACCACCAAGGACTTTAACGACGGCAAGCGCGAAGCCATCACTAGTAAAACGCATGTCGAAAGCCGGAAAATCTGACCTTGACGTAGCTTCGCCAGCCGCTGAGAGCTCATGGCGTAAAGCCTGGGGAAAAACGTCTTCGACTTCCGTTTCACCAGGCACATCCGCGATCACGGGAATTATCGGACGCTTTGGATGCCGCGCGCGAAATCTGCTTATTTCTTCATTTACCCAAATACTTTTTGCCGAATCCATTGAACATATAACAATTAATGCCGCAGAACTATCTAAAGCCGCATCAAGCGCATCGGATATCGAATCGCCAGGCCGTAATCCTTCTATATCTCGAAAAATCGGGCCAAGCCGCCGTGTGATCACTCCGGTTGGACTCGGTTGTCCAACCAAACCTGACGGAACCCGCCACGCCTCAAGCCGACGGTGCAATATCGAAGCATACTCTACGTCATTACGGCTATATGAAATAAAAGCTCGGTATTTGTATAAATCCTGAGTATATTGGGCTTTACGTTGATTTCTTGAGATATTTTCAATTACTAAGCTGGTCGCTTTCAACACATGTTTCACACCGTCACGAATGGCGCCAGCGGCGTGACGAACTGCGGCCGCGACCCTCCCAGCCCACGCCATAACAGTCGCGAAAAAATCGCCGGTCAGCTCGGCCATGGTCTGGCTGGCGCGCGACAAGGCGGCGAAGTCGACGGTCCGCTCCCCCAGCGTCAGTTGCAGCCGCGCCAGATCGACCTGCACGCGCATGGCGCCAAGGTAGAACGCGATCAGCCCTTCCTGCCGCCGGATCTCGGAGGGCTCGGCTTTGACCTTTTCCAGTTCCGCCAGTTGCGCCGAGACCTGGTCCAGGGTGGCGGCGATGTCGCGCAACAGGTCCTCGTTGCCCGCGCGCGGCACCTCGGCGGGCAGGCCGCCGGGCAGAGCGGGGTCCGGGGGGACGAGGCCCAGGGCGCGGGCGGCGTCGAGGGCGTTCGCCAGCGCCATCACCATGCGCCCCTGCGCGCCCCGCATCCGGTCGAGGTTGAACGACGTCTCCCCCGTCTCCGGATCGCGCGTCGGCAGCCTCACCGCCCGCGTCAAACTCAGCAGCCCCGCCAGTTCCTGGGCCACATCCGCCCCCGGCGCGCCGCCATGCGCGCCCAGGACCGCGTTCGCGGCGGCGAGCACTTGTTGCAACGGATCGAGCAACGATTTCAGCCCAGGATCGCCGATCTGCCGCAGCAACACGCGCTGGTTTTCGATTTCGTCGCCGATGTCGCGGATACGCTCGATCAGCGCGAGGTTGAACAGGTGGCCGGGTGGGGGGGCGATGCCGCTCATTTCGCCGACCAATCGAAAGATTGCATGGGGACGCTGAAATGCCGCGCGATCGCGTCCGCGATTTCCTCATGCGCCTGAACAAAGCCATGCGTGGGCGCCTCCCAGTCGCCAATCGGCTTCAACTGCCCTTTGTCCTTGGGTACCGCCTGGATGGCGTCGCAGACGTTCTTCCAAAGGCAACGGCTGAGGACTACCGGCAGCAGAAGCGCCCCAATCTTCTGAACACGGTCTTTCATCGCCGGGAGTTCCTTGTCCCAAATGAAATCGCTGGCGAGGAAGGATGGGCTGACCAGCAGAATGAAGATGTGCGCCTGGTCGATCATCTTCAAGATTTCCGCCTCCCAGGGCGCGCCTGGCTGTATCGACGGGTCGGCATGGATATCGACCCAAGGAAAACCTCGCAAAGCCCCTTTCAGGTATTTCTGGAACAGTTCGAACTGATCGTGATCGTCATGAGCGTAGGATATAAAACCCCGCCGCCGCTCCGGCGCGGGCGGGTCCGGTGTGCCAGGTGCTGTTCGCGGTTTACTCTGACGGGCCATGATACGCGGATGATACGACGCACCGCCCGGAAGGCAACCAATGTCGAACAAGGGCCATCCGGCCCGATACCCGGCGTCCCGGACCCGCGTTACCCCTCCCTCGCGTCCCGCCACACGGCCGGTTCCGGCGGCGATTCTTCCAACGCCCGCTCCAACCGGTCGAACACCGCGTCGCCGGAAACCCCTGGCCGGTCGTCGTCCAGAGCCGCCTGGATGGACCGCCGCGTCGCCTCGTTCCGCAAATCCGTGTGCCGCGCCAGAGCGCGAAACTCCGAGAGCATGGCGAACACCGCCTCCGCCGGATCGGCGAAGACCCCGCGCGTCACCAGGTCCAGCACCCATGCGGCGAGGTCCGGCGGCAAATAGGCCTCGAACCGTAGCCCCCCAACACGCGCCTGTTCTTTCAACCCCTCGGCCTGGGCGATATCCGCCGCCCGTTCCGCGGCGGTGCGCCAATCGCCGCCATCGCTCGCGGGTTCGGAAAAATCGTCATCGGTTCGCATGGCTTCCTCCCAACGGCGTATCCCCCGTCCATCAGTTTTCCCGCCACGCCGATGGATCGACAAGACGCGGTCCTCCCGCGATCCATTTCGATGGACGGTGCGCGCCTCAACCCATAAGATCGGCACACGCAACCGCGCACGATGGGGCCCAGGATGCCGGTCACGATCGAATTGACGCCCGATATCGAAGCCGGCCTGTCCGCGCGGGCGCGGGAACGCGGCCTGTCGCTCGACGCGTTCATCGCCGGTCTCCTGCGCACCGCCGCCGCGAGCGAGACCGGCACGTTCGCCTCCCCCGCCAGCCGCGCCGCCGCATGGCGGGAAGCCGCCAAAAACCTGCCGAGAACACCCCCACTTCCAGACGACGCGATCGACCGGGACAGCATTTACGCCGAGCGTGGCTGAATGAGCGTGCTCGCCGATACCAATATCCTGTTACGGCGCACGCAACCCGATCATCCCAGCCATCCCGCCGCCGTCGAGAGCATCGCGCGTCTCCTGGAAACCGGCGAAACGGTTTTTTACACCCACCAGAACATCGCCGAATTCTGGAATGTGGCCACGCGGCCCCTGACCGGTAATGGGCTGGGTTTCTCCACGGCCTTGGCATCCCGGGAGATCGAGACAATCGAGCGCATTCTCGTCCGGCTACCCGACATTCCCGCGATTTACGGCGAGTGGAAACGCCTGGTCGCACGCCACGACGTCAAAGGCGCCAAAGTGTACGACACACGCCTCGTGGCGGCGATGAACGTGCACGGGGTACGCCGCATCCTGACCTTCAATGGCGCCGATTTTCTTCGATTCGGCGTGGAAATCCTCGATCCCCACGCGTTCGTGGCCTGAGAGGCCCCTACCCCCGCCGCCCTTCCTCCGAGAACGGGTTCTTCGTCCCCCGCAACTGCAACCGGATCGGCGTGCCCGGCATGTTGAACGCCTCCCGCAGCCCATTCACCAAATACCGGGAATAATCCTCCGGTATCCGTTCGGCACGCGTGCCAAACGCCAGGAATGTCGGCGGCCGCGCCTTCGCCTGTGTCATATACCGCAGCTTCAGGCGCCGTCCGTCCACCATGGGCGGCGGATGTTTCTCCAGCGCGTGCTCGAACCACCGGTTCAACTCCCCGGTCGTCACCCGCTTGTTCCAGATTTCCGACGCTTTGCGGACGGTGGGCAACAACCGCTCCACCCCCGCGCCGGTCAGCGCGGAGAGCGTCACGACCGGGATCCCCTTCATCTGGTTCAACGACGTCTCCAGCCGGTCCGAGATCGCCTTGCGGGTCGCGTTCCGGTCCTCCACCGCGTCCCACTTGTTCAGCACCAGCACGCAGGCCCGCCCTTCCCGCTCGATCAACTGGGCAATTCGCAAATCCTGGTCGTTGATGCCCTCGGTGGCGTCGATCGCCAGGATCACCACTTCCGCCATTTTCAGCGCGTTGATGGCGGAGCCGACGGAGAGTTTTTCCAGTTCCGCCTCGATCCGCGCGGGCCGGCGCAGGCCGGCGGTGTCGACGATCTCGATCCGGCTGCCGTCGTCCGCCGTAAGAATGGAGGCGATGGCGTCGCGGGTGATGCCCGGTTCGGGGCCGGTCAGCATCCGTTCCTCGCCCACCAGGCGGTTGAGGAGGGTGGATTTCCCGGCGTTCGGGCGGCCGACGATGGCCAGTTTCAGGGGGCGGCCTTCCGCGTTATCTTCGTCTTCCTCGGGCTCTGGCGGCAGATGGGCGGCGATTTCGCTCATCAGGTCGGCGATGCCCTCGCCGTGTTCGGCGGAGACGCCGACGGGGTCGCCAAGCCCCAGTTCGTAGGCGTCGAGGATGGAGGAGGTGGCCATACGGCCCTCCGCCTTGTTCGCCACCAGCATCACCGGCTTGTCCTGGCGGCGGAGCCATTGGGCGAAGTGCCGGTCGACCGGTGTCAGCCCGGCGCGGGCGTCGATCACAAACAGCACCAGGTCGGCGTCGCGCACGGCGTGGGACGCGCCTTCGCGCATCCGGCCCGCGAGGCTGTCGGGCGGGGCTTCTTCCAGGCCCGCGGTATCGACGAGCTGGACGAGGCGGCCGCGGAGCATGGCCTCGGCTTCTTTATTGTCGCGGGTAACGCCGGGGGTGTCGGCGACGATCGCGGCTCTGCGGCCTGCCAGCCGGTTGAACAGCGTCGATTTGCCGACATTCGGCCGGCCCGCGATCACAACGACGGGCGGCATGTGTTTTCCTCTCTTATCGCCAGGCGGTCAGGCGCCCGTTGTCGGTGACAACCAGGACGGTGCCATCGGCGACGACGGGCGGATAAGGCGCGGGTGCATCGGACAGCGGCTGCTTGCCCAGAACTTCGCCGCTGGCCGGGTTCAGGAACAACATTTCGCTGTTGCTTCCAAGCACGATCAGACGGCCGCCCGCCAGCACGGGCCCGTACCACGTGATGACGTTCTTCTTGCGGTCCGGGTATTCCCAGCGCTGGAGCTGAAGCACCCACGGGACGCGGGAGTCTTCCATGTTGATGGCGCCGATTTCCTGGTCCGTGGAAATGGCGAACAGCCAGCCGCCCGCGGTCCATGGCGAGGTGGCGCTGGCGATCCGCCGCTCCCACACCCGGCGGCCGGTCAGGAGATCGGCGGCGACGGTGACCCCGCCCATGCCGGCCACGAAAACCTGGCCGTTGGCGATGATGGGTTCGCCCCGGATCGCCAGGAAATCCACCAGCGCCGAACGCCCCCGCGCAAGTCCCAGCCCGTCTGTCCAGACAACGGCGCCGGTATCGGCCCGCACCGCGACCAGTTCGCCCGACGCGAAGCCCGCCACCACGATGCCGCCGCCATAGGCCGGCGCGGGCCCGCCCATGATCGTGGTCGCCGCGGGCGTGCCCTGGTACGACCAGATCCGCGCCCCGTCGGTGGCGGACAAGGCCAGCAGCTTGCTGTCGATGGTCGTCAGATAGACCCGGCCTTCCGCCACCATCGGCGCGGAACGGGCGGGCACCGACAAATCCTTGCGCCACCGGATGGCGCCCGTGCCGGGATCCAGCGCCAGAAGCTCCGACACGCCGTTCACCGCGAACAACGTTCCGCCCTCCAGGCACAGGCCGCCCCCGACATTGGTGCTCTCGACGTCCTTGTCGACGGTCGTGGTGCGCCAAATCCGCGCCCCCGTCCCCAAATTGAACGCCGACACCGTCGCCTCAGAATCCTGGGCGAACACCACCCCGGCCGCCACCACCGGCCGCGCCAACAGCTTCCGGCGATACCCGCCGCCCTCGCCAATGCTGACCGACCAGGCCTGCGTCAGCGTGCCGCCGGCCGCGAGGTGCCCCATCGCGTGCTGGGGGTTCCCGCCGGCCTGCGTCCACGACGCCAGCCGCGTCTCGGGCGGCACGATCACTTTCGGCGCCGCCGCGTCCGGATTGAACCCGCGAGAGGTCGCGCCGATCGCCTCGCGCTTTCCGGGCAACGGCTCTTTCCGGGAACTGAACCAGTCGTCGATCGTCTCGCAGCCCGCGAGGCCGAGCGGCGCCAGCAGCGCCATCCGCCGTCCCAACATTCCAGCCTTTTCCTTGTCGCCCGCCATGGCTCTTATCCACCCACCCGGTCGAGCAAGGCGCCCGCTCTGCCCCGCACCCCGTTCGGTGCCGTCGTGTCTTCCACCAGCTTCTTCAACTGCGCCCGCGCCGCGTCGATCCGGCCCTGACGCAGGTCCAGCAGCGCGAGTTGCTCCAGCGCCAGCGACCGCCAGGCCCCGCCCGGCGCGGCCAATGGCTTCAGCCGCCCTTCGAGCATCGCCGGGTCGCCATCGTCGGCCCGATACAAACACCAGGTCAGACTCGCGAGATCGCGCAGCAACGGATCGGCCTTGGTATCGGCGGCGATCCGGTCCCAGACCGCGGAGGCACCGGCGATATCGCCCGCATCGGCCCGCAGCGCCGCCGCGCGCAGCAGCGACAACGCCCGGTACCCGTCTGGCGCGCCGGCGGCCACGGCCTCGAACGCCGCGATCGCCTCGGGCCGGTTCGGTCCGGCGGCGCCGGGCGTTTCGAGCCGCGCGGCGGCGGCGAGATACCGGGACGCCGCATCGGCGTTCTGGCGATCCTCATGCCACCCCCAGGCCTTCCAACCCCCGACGGCGGCAACCGCCGCCAGGCACAGCGCGAACAACAGCCCCCCGTATTTCTTCAGGAGCGCCTGCATCCGCTCTTCGCGGAGTTCCTCTTCGACCTCGTCGAAAATATCGACCACGTGTCTCTCTTATCGGTTAGGGCGGCGGACCATAGCGACGGCGGTGCCCGTGGGCAAACGGGAGCGGGACTTGGCGGCCCCGGGGCTTCGCCCCGGACCCCACGAGGGGCTTTGCCCCCTCGACCCCCACCAAGGCAGGGCCTTGGATGCCATCTCTTTGGGGTGTTTGAAGAAGGGGGGCCATCCATGACGTTTCAACGTCCGTGTAGGCCCCCCTTCTTCAAACACGCCAATTAAACGGGTCCAGGCCTGTCCCTGCGAAGGCGGGGGGCCCCCGCCCTGGCGGGGTTCGAAGGGGCAGCGCCCCTCGCCGGGTTTGGGGCGGAGCCCCAAGGCTTCCAATCCTTCTCCCGTTTGCCCCTCCAGCGTCAACGATCCCTTAATCTTTTTCCGGCACACCGGCATCATGTCCGTCCCACTCCCGACATGGCACCGCGCGCCGATCCGGCTCATGACGGGAAATCGCGTCCGGCGCCATCTTTTTCCGGCTTTGTGCGTTCTGGCGCTGACCGGCTGCGAATACGCCGAGCCGGTCGGGGCGGGGGTCGCCCTGGGCAGCATCGTCGTCTTCGGCCGCGCGCCCACCGACATGATGGTCTCCGCCGCCACCGGCCGGGACTGTTCCATCGTCAACCTGGACAAGCGGGAACCTTATTGCCGCCCCCGCGAACAACCTCCTGAGCCCCCCGCCTTCTGCACCAAATCGCTGGGCGCCGTGGATTGTTGGGACGCCGGCAAACGCCCCCTCAACCCACCCAGAGATGTCGCCGACGGCCCCCGCGCCCTCACCCCCGAGCAAGAAGCCATTCGCGCCCGCTGGTGGCCTGGGCTTTGGTGACCTGAACCAGGCTGCCGCCCAGACCGCGGCCGCGGTAATGTCCCGCGCATGCTCCCCGCTGCGCCCCCCGCCATAATTGTCGCCGGCCCCACCGCCTCCGGCAAATCCGCCTTGGCCCTGGACCTCGCGGAGCGCGTGGGCGGCACGATCGTCAACGCCGACTCGATGCAGGTCTACCGCGAACTCCGCATGCTGACCGCGCGGCCCACCGAAGCGGACGAAGCGCGCGTCCCACATGTCCTCTATGGCATCCGGCCCGCGGCGGAGGCCGGCAACGCCGCCTGGTGGCGCCGTGCCGCTTTGGAGGCGATGGACACCATCCACGCCGCCGGCCGCATCCCGATCCTGACCGGCGGCACCGGCATGTATTTCGCCGCGCTAACCCAGGGCCTGGCCGATGTCCCCGACCCCGGCGAGGACGCCCGCGCCGAAGCCCGCCGCCTGCTGGCGGATCAGGGACCCGAATCCCTGCATGCCAGCCTGACAAAGGTCGATCCCGCCACCGCCGCCCGCCTGTCGCCCAACGACGGCCAACGCATCGCGCGGGCCTGGGAGGTCTGGCGCGCCACCGGCATGGGCCTCGCCGCCTGGCAACAGCGGAAAATGCCGCCCGCGCCATGGCGGTTTTTCGCGATCCGCCTCGATCCGCCGCGCGAAGCCTTGCGCCGCGCCATCGCCACCCGTTTCGCCGCGATGGTGACGGCGGGCGCGATCGATGAAGTCCGCGCCCTCCTGACCCAGACCCTGGACCCCGCGCTGCCGGCGATGCGCGCCCATGGGGTGCCCGAACTCTCCGCCTACCTGCGCGGCGCCATGTCGCTGGAGGAAGCGGGACGGCGCACCGAACTGGTCACGGGACAGTACACCAAGCGCCAGGCGACGTGGTTCCGGCACCACCATCTCGCGGATATCGCGGACACGGAAATTTTCGCATCGAGATACGGCGTCCATACGCAATTTTCGAAATGTTTAATGGAAAGAATCTTCGCGTTTATTCAACGCCGGGATTGACGCACCGCGGCAACCGGCCTATTCCCCCCGCTTCGCGAAAACCCCCTTCCCATTTTCCGCCCCAAGGAGCCAGTGCGATGACGACCGCCGACAATCAGCCAGGAGCCGAGGTCCTGCTTCGCGCGCTGAAGGATGAGGGCGTCGAGGTCATTTTCGGCTACCCAGGCGGCGCCGTTCTGCCCATTTACGACGCCATCTTCAATCAGAACGCCATCAAACACGTGCTCGTCCGCCAGGAAGGCGGCGCGGTGCATGCCGCCGAGGGTTATGCCCGATCGACCGGCAAGGTCGGTGTGGTGCTGGTGACGTCCGGTCCCGGCGCGACCAACGCGGTCACCGGTCTCGCCGACGCGCTGATGGACAGCATCCCCGTGGTCTGCCTGACGGGCCAGGTGCCGACGCATCTGATTGGGAACGACGCCTTCCAGGAGGCCGACACGACCGGCATCACGCGGCCCGCGACCAAGCACAATTATTTGGTGAAAAGGTCCGAAGACCTCGCCCGCGTCGTCCACGAAGCCTTCTACGTCGCCCGCACCGGCCGTCCTGGGCCCGTGGTGATCGACCTGCCCAAGGACATTCTGATCAATCCCGCGCCGTACACCGAGGCACCCAAGGTCCACCCCAGCTACCGCCCACGCACCGAGCCCGATCTGGCGCAAATCCAGAAAGCGGTCGCGCTGCTGAAATCGGCGAAGCGCCCGGTGATTTACGCCGGTGGCGGCGTCATCAACTCCGGGCCCGAGGCGTCGGAGTTGTTGCGCGAACTGATCGCTCTCACTGGCTTCCCGACGACCAATACGTTGATGGGGCTGGGGAGCTGCCCGGCGTCCGATCCTCGGTTTTTGGGGATGCTGGGGATGCATGGGACGTATGAGGCGAACCTGGCGATGCATGGCTGCGACGTCATGCTCGCCGTCGGCGCGCGGTTCGACGACCGGGTGACGGGACGGTTGAACGCGTTCAGCCAGGGTTCCAAAAAGATTCACATCGATATCGACACGTCCTCGATCAACAAGAACGTGCCCGTCGATATTCCGATCGTCGCCGACGCGGGCAAGGCTCTGAAGGCCCTGGTCGCGGCCTGGAAAGCCGACACGGCGGTGGTGGACGCGCCCGCGCTGACATCGTGGTGGCGTCAGATCGACGTCTGGCGCGAGCAAAAATGCCTGGCCTTCGAGCAGGACATGACGCCCGGCGCGATCATCAAGCCGCAATACGCCATACAGCGCCTCTTCGAACTCACCCGGAACCTTGGCAAGGACGTGTTCATCACGACCGAGGTCGGCCAGCACCAGATGTGGGCGGCGCAATATTTCCACTTCGACCGGCCCAACCATTGGATGACCTCCGGCGGTCTCGGCACGATGGGTTACGGATTGCCAGCGGCCATGGGCGTGCAGATCGCGCACCCCGATGCGATGGTCATCGATATCGCGGGCGAGGCCTCCATCCTGATGAATATTCAGGAAATGGGCACGCTGGCGCAGTACCGCCTGCCGGTAAAAGTGTTCATTCTGAACAATGAATACATGGGCATGGTCCGGCAGTGGCAGGAACTGCTGCATGGCGGGCGCTACTCCGAAAGCTACTCCGCCTCCTTGCCCGACTTCGTCAAACTGGCGGACAGTTTCCACGCCAAGGGCCTCCGCGCGACCACGATCGAGCAACTGGACGCCGTGATCCTGGAAATGCTGAACAGCGACATCGCCGTCGTCGCCGATATCGCCGTGGATCAAAAGGCCAATTGCTTCCCGATGATCCCCTCCGGCGCCGCGCACAACGAGATGATCCTTGGCACGGAAGCCGAGGGCAGCGGCGCCGCGGTCTCCGATCAGGGCTTCGCGCTGGTCTGAGTTTTCGTTCCTTTTCCGGCGCGCGAGGCCCCGTCTCGCGCGCCATCGTTTCAAACGGATCGCAGCCATGTCCGGTTATCAGGATACCACCTCCCGCACCGCCACGATCTCGGTGCTGGTCGCCAACGAAGCGGGCATCCTCGCCCGCGTGATCGGCCTGTTCACGGGCCGTGGCTACAATATCGACAGCCTGACCGTCGCGCCGGTCGAGGCCGATGGCTCGTTGTCGCGCATCAACGTCGTGACCTCCGGCACCGCGATGGTGATCGCGCAGATCAAGGCGCAACTGGATCGCCTGGTGCAGGTCCACCGTGTTTCCGACCTGACCGCCGAGGGCCCGCATGTCGCGCGCGAAATGGCGCTGGTGAAGGTCGTCGGCAC
>CANJJS010000092.1 GCA_947474705.1 Acetobacteraceae bacterium
GCCGCTGCCGTGTGATCTGTCCGCGTGATTTCGATCGCCGCAACCATTCACCCCTCCCATGCCGCGATATCGCGGCATGAGGCATCGAATCGAAGAACAGGGGCGATTCCTAGCCCCCTACGAGTCAAGGGATGTGTCAGGTGGTATTAAACCAAACATTAAAAAATCGTTTGCGTGCATAAAATATTGCACGAACACCGGAAATAATCTAATTTTCCGTCCGGACAATCGATCCGGGACCCGCGAGGCCGACGCCCTCGGTCCCGTCGCAAGGGAGCACGCGCATGGCAGACGATACGATCGCCAACGACTGGGAACTGGCCTTTCTTGGCGGCGCCGCCGGCGCATACTACGCGGGTGCCGGCTTATATTTCGCCGTGTTCCGCAGCAGCCAGGCCAGCGTTCTGGAGCCCTTCTATCTGACAGCCGCCGGCCTCGGGTTCGGCGGCAATGCCAGCGGTTTCGATCTGACCCATACCGGCGGCCCGTCCTATTCCGCGGTCCAGATGGTCACGCCGTTCTCGCTCCGCATGCTGCATCTGTCGGCCGGCTTCTACGTCTCCGGCGGCGTCGCCATTCCCGGACGAGTGCGCGGCATTCCCCTGAACTTCGGCTACAGCTACCTCAATGCCGCGAATAACGGCCGGACGTATTTCACCGTCAGCGGACCAGGGATCAGCGGCGGATCCGGCGCCGGCGCGACCGGTTTCATCGGAACCTGGTACTCGCACCGCCTGAACCACAATTCCGTGAACCCCGTGACCGCCTATGTCGACTCCTTTCGCCAGACGCTCGACGATCTGACGGCCTCCTGGCGCATTGGCCTCGAGAATCTGGAGCGCGGCATTCTTCCCTGAAACATGCCGCGCCCGCCGCTCCATATGCGGCCTGGGCCGCCCAAATCCCGTCGTGGTCCGCCTAAGCGGACCACGACGGCGGACGCTTTGCTCGAAGCGTAAATTTTCGCGCGCCGCCTTGGCCCGCTTGGCGGCGGCGAGTCCGCGCCTTTCCACCGCCAACACAGCCATTACGCGGCGGAAATCAGCGCCAGGCCTGACCCGTCGCCGCCATCCGGGCCCTGATCCCGTCCATCGCCCACCCCGTCAGCTCCCGCAGATTGGACGCTTCCTTGGCGAAACGATCCGGCAGGCTCGCGTTGTAACGATAACCCGCCGTGCACATCGGCTCGCCCTTGAACGGATGACGCATGACATACCGCGCCTGGAACGACTCCTTGTCGGCGGTTTCGTGCAGCGCCAAATCCTCCGGGAAATGGTCTCGGTCGTAGCGCACGTGCATCCGCGTCACGAAGGCGTTCTGCATGCCCTGAGGTTCAACCCACGAAGCGCCAAGGGTCCGCAACTCCCCATTGGCCATTGGCGGCGCGGAACACGGATCGCAAGACCCCAAATTCCAGGCGTATTCCAAAAAGACGGAGGCGCTGTTGTCCGCCACCTGCCGCGCGAACAACGCATCGTAAAAACCGCCGAAATCCTTCTCCACGAACAACGGCACCTGCTGACCCGTCGGCACTTTCCGCGTGGCGTAATTCGCGACTTCCAGCCGCCCGTTTTTGGTCAACCCCAGCACGATCATGTCCTGCGGCCCGTCGGCGTTCACCGTGCCCAAACGGATCGGCAGCATGAATTTCGGCGACTGATATGTGACCTGGATCGGACGCAGGAACCCGGACGTGTTGTCCTTCATCTTCTCCATGTTCACCTTGGCCAGAAAGAAATGCATGCCCTGACGCAGGTAACTCGCGACCGTGGCCTCCGCGCCCGCCGGCACTTTGTAACCGTTCTGGTTCAGGTAAGCGACGAGATCCGCGGCTTTCGTCGCGGTGATGACGGTAATGTCGTATTCCTCGACCGAGTATCGTTCCTCGACGACAACGGTGGACCGGCGCTGGGGAGACGCCGCCATCGGCGCCATCGAGGGCGCGGGCATCGCCATGACCATCGGTCTGGGCGGCTCGCACGGGTCCTCGTCATGATACTGCACCAGCCGCGGTTTCGTGTAATCGGCCAGATGCTGCACGACCTTCGCCTCGACGATTTTCACCTGCCCCTTCTTGATGACCGTCGGCACCGGCACGACCAGCCCGAACTGCTTCGGATCGCCCGCGACGTCGCTCGCCATCGTCACCTGCGTCGTGTTCCCGTCATGCGCCAGCACCACCCGCGACGCCTTGTTGATCAACGGCGAGTCCGTCGTCGCCACATAAAACCCGCAAAACGCCTGCGCCGTCTGCCCCAACGCCATCGACGCGGCCAGAGTCAGCGAAACGGCGCGAGTCAGCTTGTGTTTCATGACATGTGTCCTTCAGGTTTGGGCCACGCGAAGCGCGGACCCGGAACGAAGCGATCGAACAAAGGCGTCAGACAGGATACCGCGATCAACGCGTAAAACACGCCCTCGCGCACCTGCCAGTGGAACATCAGGACATGCGCCAGCGCGGCGGCCGCCGCCCCGAACACGATCCGGCCCACCCGGCTGTCCGGCGTCGACCGAGGATCGGTCAGCATGAACAGCGAGAAAATCAGTACCCCGCCAGACTGGATCTGATGCAGCGGGATCGCCAGCGGATCGCCCAACCGCCACGCCCGGAGGAACAGCAGCGTGGCATGCGCCCCCAGAAACGCCAGCGAGATATCCAGCCGCGCCACCCGCGACAGAATCAAACATCCCATCGACCCCGCCAGCGCCGCCAGCCACAGCCGCGTGCCCCATTGTCCCGGCGAGACCCAGACCTCCGGCGTCGCCGACAGCAGCACGACAATCGCGAAAGCCGAGGGATTGAACAAATGCTTTCCATTGACCCGGATCAGAAACTTCGACCCCATCGCCAGCACGCAGGCCGCGGCCCACAAAACCGGGTCTTGCGTCCGTAACAGCAAACTGAGCGACAGCCCCGTCGAAACAGTGCTCTTCCAGTTGAACGCCGTCCCGGTCAGCCGCGCCCGCAACCCCTCCAGCGCCAGCACACCCGTCAGATACACCCCGGCCTGCACCGGGGACGGACCGAAATCCAGCACGAGCAAAACCAGCAGCAACAGCGTGCATTGCGCGGTCATCTGGCCATAGCGGGGATCGAACCGCCAGACGGACGGGATGCGCGGGATGGCGAGCGTGGTTGTCATGGCGGGCATGTTACGCTGTCCTTGCGGTCCCGTGTGGCATATCCGCGCGATGCGGCGGCCTCGCGACGCGGGCGTGGCGAAATCGCGGCGTTTTCGACACGCGGCGTTCCGCCATCCGGCCGAAGCGGCGGTCGCACACCGAGGCCCATTGGAGCCTGATTCGGCCTCCCTGACCGGAAGACATCGGCCGCCCGGCGATATCGGATCGCGCCGTTTCCCGAACCCGCGCCCTGGTCCCCTGCTCGCCGGGTTCGGGCCGCGCACGCCGGCGGTCCGGCCCGTCCATTGCCTTGGTCCGGCCGCGCGTTCCTCGCGCGATGCGCGTGGGACCTGGCCGTTGGCGCGCCCTCTTAGCCCCGTCTCTCGCGGCGGCGCCAGGCACCCAAAACCGTCAGCGCGGCCGCCAGCGTTCCCAGGGACGCCGGTTCCGGGATATCCACCGTCGAAACAACCCAATTATCCAGGCCCGACGTCGTGGAGGTCTCAGACGCGGTGGAGGTTCCGTTAAAAGTGATATAACCCAGCATGATCGGTCCGCCGGCGGCGCTGAAATCGGGGTTGTCCGTGCCATTCACCAACACGAAGTCCGCCGCGGCCTGGTCCGGCAGGCTGAACGAAGCCCAGGCGGGAGAGACGGTCAGAACGCTGTTCCCACGGAAGAAATTCCCGTTTTGCACCAGGAGCGGCGCGTAGCCGACCGCGAAGGAGGGGCCGCAGCAACTGCCCGGATAATTGAAAAAGGCCAGATCGAACGAAAACGAAAACCCGCCGATCGCGCCGGAGACTCCGGGGTCGTAAAGCTCGTTCGCGGCCCAGTGCGCGACCGCGATACCCAGGTTGGGCCCGCGATAGGTTTGAGTCGTTTCGCGATAAGCGCCGGGATTGCCGCCCGTACCGGCCTGGCCGGACGCATATGTCGCGCCTGGGTCCGTCGACCCGGTCACCGTCAATTGCTGAGACGACCAATCGCCGTTCGCGAAACTGGTATCCGACCAGGCCGCCGCCCAGACCATGCCGGGCTGGCAGGCGAAAAGCGCGAGCGTCAACGCGGCGCGCGAGGGGAAACCACCTGGTATCATACGATAAAACCGTTCCTGAATGTTGGGCCGAATCATGTCGAAATATCTTGTTCGAACCTATGATGGTTCGCCGTCTCCTCACAAGCCCGGTCGAGCCAGGCCATGACGATTATGCAATCATTCTCGCTGGCGACAGTTCATTCCACCCCGTAAGTTCGCGCCTGTTGAGCTTCGCCCCCTCGGTGTCCATCCGGCCCCGGGGGAAAGGATTTCCTTCTTTTATCCGATTGGCGTGCCCCCCAACCTCCCTTGCGTGGACGCCGCGCGCTGCCCGATGTAAAGGTCGCGGCCGAAGAACACGAGGAACCGCCATGACCGACTCACCCGTTGTCCGCCTTGAGAAAGACGGCGATATCGGCGTTATTATCGTCAATTATCCGCCCGTGAACGCGCTCGGGCCGGGCGTGGCGGAAGGCATTATCGCCTGCCTGAACCAGGCCAATGGCGATGCCTCCATCAAGGCGATGGTGCTCATGGGCGACGGACGCAGCTTCATCGCGGGCGCCGACATAAGGGGCTTCGGCACGGACCGTAAGCGTTTGCCGATCGGCGAGCGCACCTACGACGTCATGGACCGCTCCCCCAAGCCGGTCGTCGCCGCGATCCACGGCTTCGCGCTCGGCGGCGGTCTGGAAAACGCCATGGGCTGCCATTACCGCATCGCCGTGCCCTCCGCGAAGGTCGGCCTGCCGGAAGTTCTCATTGGGATTCTCCCCGGCGGCGGCGGCACGCAGCGCCTGCCGCGCCTGGCGGGCGTGCAAACCGCGTTGGACATGATCGTCTCCGGCCGCCACGTGCCGGCACCGGAAGCGAAAACGCTCGGCATTCTCGACGAAGTGCTGCCGGAAGGCGCCGATTTACGCCAAAGCGCCGTCGCCTACGCCCGGAAAATCGCCGCCGTCCGTCCCCTGCCGAAAATCCGGGACCGCGAATGCAAGGCCGATCCCTCCGTGTTCGAAGCGATGCGGAAATCCATCGCGCGGCGCGCGCGCAACCAAAAAGCCCCCTATAACTGCATCGCCGCCGTCGAGGCCGCCGCCACCCTCCCCTTCGACCTGGGCATGGTGCGCGAACAGGAATTGTTCCTCGAACTCGTCAACGCCGACGAAGCCAAAGCCCTGCGCTACGCGTTCTTCGCGGAACGCGAGGCCGCGAAGCTCCCGGATATGCCGCGCAACACCAAAACGCGCGACTTCAACAACGCCGCCGTCGTCGGCGCCGGCACGATGGGCGGCGGCATCGCCATGTCCTTCGCCGATTACGGCTACGACGTGAAAATCATGGACGCGACGCGGGAAGGGCTCGACCGCGGCATCGCCCGGATCAAGGCCAACTACGAAACGTCCGTGAAGCGCGGCAGCCTGAAACAGGACGAAATGGACCGCCGTTTCGCGCGCATCCACCCTGTCGCGGGTTACGACGACATCAAGGATTGCGACGTCGTCATCGAAGCCGTGTTCGAGGAAATGGACGTCAAAAAGCCGATCTTCGCCAAACTCGACGAAGTCATGAAACCCGGCGCGATGATGTTCTCCAACACCTCCGCGCTGGATATCGACCAGATCGCCAACATGACGAAACGGCCGCAGGACGTGGCGGGCACGCATTTCTTCTCGCCCGCCAACGTCATGAAACTTTTCGAGGTCGTCCGCGGATCGAAGTCCTCGCCGGAAACGCTGACGACGGCGATGGCGATCGGCAAGGCCATCGGAAAAATTTCCGCGATGGCGGGGAACACCGACGGCTTTGTCGCGAACCGGTCGCGGGCGCCGTTCAACAGCGAGATGGTGATCTTGCTGGAGGAAGGCTGCCTGCCGGAGCAGGTCGACAAGGTGATGGTCGATTTCGGCTACCCGATGGGGCCCTTCGCGGTGGGCGATCTGGCCGGGCTCGATATCGGCGCCGCCGGGCGCCGCCGCCGCGCCGCCGCCGATCCGAATTACCGGAAACTGCCGATCGCCGATAAGCTCGTCGAGATGGGCCGTTACGGGCAGAAAACGGGCGCGGGCTGGTACAAATACGAAAAAGGCGACCGCACCCCGCACCCCGACCCCGAGGTCGCGAAAATCATCAAGGACGTCGCCGCCGAAATGGGCGTCCCGCAAAAGACCTTCACCGACACCGAAATCCTGCAACGGCTGCTGTTCTCGTCTGTCAACGAAGCCTGCCGCATTCTGGAGGAAGGCAAAGCCTACCGCAGCAGCGACATCGACGTGATGTGGCTGCACGGCTTCGGCTTCCCGCGTTATCGCGGCGGTCTGATGTTCTGGGCCGACGGGATCGGCGTGCGCGAGGTCTACAACCAGATCGCCAGTTGGCATCAGCAATACGGCAACCGCTGGGCGCCCTCCAAACTCCTCCGCGAACTCGCGGAAAGCGGCACGTCGTTCCGCGATGCGAAACCCGCGCCGTTTAACTGAGATCCCCGCCCCGCCCGTCCCAACGGAAGGGCGGGGCGAAAGCACTTGAAGCGCCGGGCGCGTATGCTATTGTCATACCCATGCTCAGCACCTCCATCCTCAGCGTCCGCGTCAGCCCGGACGAACGCGCCCTCCTCGCCTCCGCCGCCGAACAGGCGCACGCGACGCTCAGCGAATTCGTCCGGCGGAAGGCCTTGGAAGCCGCCGAAATCGAGGTTTCGAGCCGCGCCATTGTCGCCATCCCCGCCAAAGACTGGGAAGCCTTCGAAGCCTGGATCGCCCGCCCGCCCGAAGCCATCCCCGCGCTGACCGAACTCGCCCGCCGCCCCCCCTCCTGGTCGTTCCCCACCTGAGCACGATCGCGGTCGCGCCGCCTCGCCCCTTGGCGGAGGACGACGACCGGAGCCAGTTCGATTGCGGCCGCGCCTCGCTGAACGCCTGGTTTCTCCGGCACGCCTGGCACAATCATGCCGCCGGCGCGTCGCGGGTGAACGTCCTGACGGAAATCGGAACGAACCGCATTGTCGGTTATGTCGCGCTGAGCGCCGGCCAGATCGAACGCGCCTTCCTGCCGCGGGCCCGGCAACGCAACCAGCCCGACCCGGTGCCGGTCACGCTGCTGGGACAACTCGCGGTGGACCGGACCTGGCAGGGACAGGGGCACGCCGCCTCCCTGCTGCTGTTCGCGCTGGGAACCGCGCTGCGCGCGTCGGAGATCGTCGGAAGCGCCGGGGTCATGACCCATCCCCTGGACGAAAACCTCCGCGGCTTTTACGCCCGATGGGGATTTCAGGACCTGCCCTTCGATCCGCGGCGGGCCATGCTGGTGCGGATGGTGGATCTGCGGCGGAGTTTTGGCGAGGCCTGACAGACCCGCGAACCCACCCTGGACGCCCCGCCATTTCCGCGCCATCACACCCGCCTCGCACATAAACAGGGAGCCACGCCCATGCGCAGCGCCGTCATCGTTTCCACCGCCCGCACGCCCATCGGCCGCGCCTACCGCGGCGCCTTCAACGACACCCAATCCCAGGCCTTGGGCGGCCATGCCATCGCCGAGGCCGTGAAACGCGCCGGCATCGCCCCCGCCGAGGTCGACGACGTGATCATCGGCGCGGCGCTGCAACAAGGCGCGCAAGGCTCCAACCTCGCCCGCCAGGCCGCCCTTCGCGCGGGCCTGCCGACCTCCGTCGCGGGCATGTCGGTCGACCGCCAATGCGCCTCCGGCATGATGGCGATCGCCACCGCCGCGAAACAAATCATCGACGACGACATGCAAATCGCGATCGGCGGCGGGCTTGAGTCGATTTCCCTGGTGCAAACAAAGGAGATGAACCTCAGCCGCGCGCAGGACCCGCATCTGATGACCCACACCCCGGGTCTTTACATGTCGATGCTGGAAACCGCGGAACTCGTCGCCGCCCGCTACAACGTTTCGCGCGAGGCACAGGACGAATACGCGCTCCGCTCGCAACAGCGCACGGCGGCGGCACAGCAGGCCGGTGCCTTCGACCAGGAAATCGCGCCGATGGCGGCGACCATGCTGGTGCAGGACCGTAACACTGGCGAAATCTCCAAAAAAGCGGTGACGTTGTCGAAAGACGAAGGCAACCGTCCCGAAACGAACTTGGAGGGCCTGTCGTCCCTGAAGCCCGTCTTCAAAGACGGCCAGCAGGTGAAGGAAGGCAAATTCATTACCGCGGGGAATGCCTCGCAACTCTCCGACGGTGCCTCGGCGGCGGTGTTGATGGAAGAGGCCGAAGCCTCCCGCCGCGGTCTGCACCCGCTCGGCATCTATCGCGGCATGGCCGTCGCGGGCTGCGACCCCGACGAGATGGGCATCGGCCCGGTCTTCGCCGTGCCGAAACTCCTACAAAAGCACGGGCTGAAGGTGGAAGATATCGATCTTTGGGAGCTCAACGAGGCCTTCGCGTGCCAGGTCCTGTATTGCCGCGACCGTCTCGGCATTCCCCACGACCGCCTCAACGTCAACGGCGGCGCCATCTCGATCGGCCACCCCTATGGCATGTCCGGCGCCCGCATGGTCGGCCACGCGCTGATCGAGGGCAAGCGCCGCGGCGCCAAACTCGTGGTCGTGACGATGTGCGTCGGCGGCGGCATGGGTGCCGCGGGATTGTTCGAGGTCGCCTGAAACAACGCCGCCCCCGGACTCGCGGGTCCGGGGGCGGCCTTCTCCGCGCGGCGCGACACACGCGACAAATTCCCCCGTTTCGCGCGACCATGCCGCAACAGTCCCACGCGATACTCCCTCATCGCCGGAGCACAACGCTTCGGCAAACATGAAGGAGACAAAGCGTCATGACCAAGTGGTTTCCCCCGCCAGTGATCGACATCGCGAACCTGGTTCCCAACGCCGACACCCTCAGCCCCCGCCGCCGCAAGGTCCTGTTCGAAATTCTTCCGAAAGTTCTCGGTGGAACCTACAAGAACGGCAATGGTGGCAATCCGAAATGGATGGAACTGGGCAGCGGCTACAATCCCACCTCCGAAATCGAGCGCGATAAGAACCAGGCGAAACCCGGCCCGCACACCACCACCTGCGGCTCCTTGCCCGGCTATGTCGCGAAACAGCTCGGCGTGCCCGCGAACCTCATGCGCGACGGCATCGCCAGTTGCGGTCTGAACGCGGTGCGCACCGCGGCCCTGAAACAAAACGCGTGGCGGCAAAACTCCGCATTCTTGCAAATGCTCGCCTCCTCCGCCGGCCAGCCCGGTCCGCGTCCGCTTCCGGGAGATATTTACGCTTTATGCGAAACCCGCGATCCTAACTCCATTCTCGTCCACATCGGTATCGTCGTCGTCCCTGGCCTTAGCCCAATCGACATCAACTGGTGGACCGCCGACGCGGGACAAGGGAAATGGCCTGACCAAGAGTGCAGACTTGTGCAGAGAAACTACGAACTCGCGACCTGCATGATGACCGGCGAGTCGACGACAGGCCAGATTCGTAACAAACGCATGCTGGCCGGTTGGGTCGATATCGATTTGTATCCGTTCCTGACGTGACCTGACCGGGGCGCGCGACGGCGGGCGGAAGGAGAGGCTTAGCGGCCTCCCCTCCCGCGGCCTCAGCCTCCAAAAACCCTCGCGATATCCGTCCTGGCGAAATCCTCGCCTTTGAACAAAAGCGGGAGCCCGGTCGCGCGGGCGAGCGCGTAGGAAAAGCAATCCCCAATGTTCAATCCGGCGGGATGGCGCCCTTTGCCGAAGCGGCGAAACGCCTCAATCGCGATCTCGGCATGACGTGGGGTCACCGCGACGATCTCGAACCCGCCGGCGTCCAGGAGCCGTTCCAGATCCGCCCGCCCGGACTCGCCCTTCCGCCCTTCCACTACGCACGAAATTTCGACCCGCGTCACAGCCGATAACAAGCGCGACGGCGCGTCTTCCAATGCCGAAACGTAACGCGCGGCATCCGGCTCCCCAAACAGGATCGCGGCCACGGCCGAGGTATCCACGATCATCGCCGCCACAGTCCATGCTCGTCGTAACCGGCGATCTCGTCCACCGGACGCGTATCGAGATCGGGCAATGCCGCGCAATGCGCCCCAATTTCCGCCAGACGCTCTCCAAACCGCGCGGGAGTCCCTCGCCTGGCCTGCTCGCGTTGCAGCCGTTCCTCCAGCGAGCGCCGCACCGCCGCTGTCAGGCTTTCGCCGGTTAACGCCGCCACGGCACGGGCAAGCCGATCCGTCTCTTTGTCCTTCAGGCTCAACGCCACGGCGAACTCCCGCTCTGGAATTTTTCCAAATGTATAGAACCGTGCGCCATCATGGCAAACCCAAAGCCTACCCCTTCTTCCGCAATCCCCGCGCGAACCGCGCCCCCGCCTCCGCGAACCCCGTCGCGGCGCAGAACGCGCGCAAATCCTCCGCCTCCGCCAACACTTCCAGCGTCTCGCACCCCGCCACCCGCGCCGCCTGGGCCGCCGCCTTGATCAGCATCCGCCCGATCCCCCGGCGCCGCGCGTCCGGTCCGACCAGCAACATCGCGATTTGCGCCACCGGCCGCGCCGCCGTCAGCGTCCGGTACCAATGCAGCACCGCCACCCCGCTCGGCGGTCCCCATTCCAGCGCCACCAGCGCCGTCCCGTCCCCGCGCGCCAGGGCCTCGATGCGCTCCGCCAGGTCGCGAGCGGAGACAACCACGCCCGCCGCGCCCAGCAGTTCGACAAGCCCAGGCGCTTCGGCCGCGGTGGCCGCGCGGATTTCGAGGCCGTAGCGGCTTTTCAATCCGCCCCCCCCAAAGAGGCCAGCCGCTCGCCCAGACCGTCCAGGGTCCGCAGCCGGAGATGTGCCTGCGCGATCTCCGCCCGTTCCTCGTGCATCCACCCCCAGGGGCCGCGGCGCAGAAACACCGCCGTCATCCCCGCGGCACGGGAGGGAATGACATCGTTGTCCACGCGATCGCCGACATAGGCGATGTCCGCCGCGGGCACGCCGGCGGCCTCGACGACATTCTGGAAAAACCGCGGATCGGGCTTCGACACCCCCCATCCCGCCGAGGAGGCGATGAAATCGGCCGGCAAATCCAGCGCCCGCAACGCGCTTTCGGCTTCCTTGGGCTGGTTGCCGGCGATCAGCACCTTCAGGCCGCGGGCGCGCAGATCCGCCAGGCAGGCGCGCGCGTCCGGATAAAGGTCGTCATGTTCGAAGGTATAGCGCCAGCCCTGTTGCGCCCGCGTCTGCCGCACCGTCGAAAACTCGATGTCGGGACGGAAGATTTCGAACACCCGGCGCAGCGACTGGCCGCGCTCCATCGTGACACCCAGCGCGGTGAACAGGGTCAGGCGAGGCACCCCAAGGAAGTCGGCCCAGCCGTTCCATTCGCGGGTTTCATCGATGAGCGTTTCGCCAACGTCGAAGCAAACGGCGCGGATGGGCATGGTTCGGGTGTTTCCGTGACAAAGGGGCCCGCGAGTTTAACCGGTTCCCGCCCGCGCCGCACCCCGCCCGATTCTATCGGACCCCGCTCGGCCACAGCACCACCCGCAGCGTCTGGATCAGAATGGTGAAATCGAACAGGATCGAAAAATTCTTCACGTAATACAGATCGTAACTCAGCTTCGACCGCGCGTCGTCGACCGAGGCGCCGTAGGGGTAATTCACCTGCGCCCACCCGGTCAGTCCGGCTTTCACCATATGGCGTTCGCGATACAGCGGGATTTGCGCCGCCAGTTCCTCCACGAACATCGGCCGTTCGGGCCTGGGCCCGACAAACGACATCTCGCCCTTCAGGATGTTGATCAGTTGCGGCAATTCATCGATTCGCACCCGCCGCAGAAACTGGCCCGCCCGCGTGACGCGATTGTCTTTCTCCCGGGCCCAGACCGCGCCGCCAGCCTCCGCGTCGACCCGCATGGTGCGCAGTTTCAGGATCCAGAACGTCGCCCCGTCCAGCGTGACCCTCTCCTGCCGGTAAAACACCGGCCCGGCACCGTCCAGCCGAATCGCCAGGATGCCGAACAGCAACAAAGGCGCGCTCAGCACCAGCACCACGGAACTGACCGCCAGATCGAAAGCGCGCTTCAGGAACCTGTCGATCGCCCGGAAATAGAATCCGTCCGAAAACACCAGCCACCCCAGATCGAGCCGCTTAATGTCGATCCGGCGCAGTTCGTCTTCGACAAAGCTCATATACTGGACCACGGGGAAGCCGGCCTTTTTGCAATCCAGCAGTTGCTCCAGGTTCATACCCCGCCGCTCGTCCGGCGCGATGACGACCTGATCTGCGCCGACCTGGAGCGCGGCCTCGGCGACCAGGGGTTTCTCCGGGCGGAGGATGGTCGCGGCCGGATCGGCTTCCAGCCGCGGGTCGATCGCGCCCAGAACCGGATCGTGCAGGAAGGCGATGTCGTAGTTCAACGACGCGCCCTCGTTGGTCAGCATCCGCAGCAGATCCCAGGCCCGCTGCCCCGCGCCAACGACCAGCAACTGCCGGCGCAGCACCCGGCGGCGCAGCAACAGACTCAGGACAAGCCGCGCGGCGACGGCGCAAAAGGAAAAGCAGGCGAACGCCAGACACAGCACGAGGATCTGCTCGCGCGGGCCGTTATTGCCGGCGCCGGCGATCCAGGCCAGGGTGGCGCAGACAGCCCAGCCCAGCCCCATGGCCATGCCCGCGACCAACGGCACCCGCGCCACGGACCGCTTCCGTTCCACGAACGCTTCCCGCCGGTAAAGCCCCATCGCGTACAGAAACAGCAGATGCGACAGCGGATACAGCAAGCCCCGGAGATCGACCGGAAAGCGAAACAGCGCCGCGATGTCCACCCGCGCGAGCCACAACACCAGCGGCCAGGCGGCCACCACCAGCAGTATATCCAGCGCGAACAGGCTCCAGGCCATGGAAGCTCGCAGAAGACGGGGGCGCGTCATGGCTGTCGTGCGATCACCTCGTTCGCGCGCCCGGCATCCGGACCTTTCCGGCGCGGAAACCGCGTCTGCTCACTGTAACAGGTTGAGCATCGGATAGGCATTCCCGTCAATCTCGTTCACGGGGGCAACGCCCCAACGGACCTGAACGGTGCGGAGAATCGACCCGAAATCGTAGGGCGTGTGGTCGACATGCCCGCGCTTCACCATCGGGCCGGCCGCGATCAGCGGCACCCGCGTCCCGGGCCCCCAGCGATCGCGGCGCGGCGGCGCGACATGATCCCACGTGCCGCCGTTTTCGTCGTAGGTGATCAGCAGCAGGGTGTTTTTCCAGGCCGGGCTGGCCCGCAGCCGGGTCACGACATCCCGCAAATGCCGGTCGCCGGTGACGATCTCGGCATAGCCCGGGTGCTGGTTATGCACGCCGATGGGTTTGTAAAACACGACCTGGGGCAGTTTATCCTCGGCGATCGCCTGCATCAGGTCCTTGAAATCCTTCAGATGCGCCTTTTGCGCCGGGGTACCGGGCGCGAGATTGGCGAAATACTGAAAGGGCTGATGATGATACTGGAAATCCTCCGCCCCGCGTCCGGCCAAAGCGTCGTCGTACCCGCCCGCGTACCAGGCCCAAGAGACACCGGCGGCGTCCATGCGGTCGCCGAAATGGGGACCGGTTTGCGGCGGCACCAGTTGCCGCGGGTCCGTGTCCTTCGGTCCATGCAACTGCGCCGAGCGGACCGTGTTCACCGCGAACCCGTCCGGCGTGACCTGCCCATCCTTGATCAACTCGCCCTTCGGCCCAATCTTCGCCACCATCGCCTCAGGCGCGTCCGGCCAGCGATAGGCGCAGGAACACGCCAGCATCGCGTGGTTCAGGAACGATCCCCCGAACGCCGAATGGAACATCGCATCCCCCAGCACGAACTCCTGGGCGAGCTTCCACAGATACGTCCCCTTTGTATCGTAATACCCCATCGCGAGCCCGCCCGCGTTGGACGCCTGGACAAAACGATTCATCGCCCCGCCCGCGATCTGCATCTGCTCGCGATAAAACGCGTGGATCAGATCGCCGGTCTTGTCGGAGAGCGGCACGAAACGGCTCATCTCGAACGGCCGGTTCGGAAGATTGGCCGGGAACCGCGTGTCCTCGGCTTTGGCATGGGTGTTCAAGGGCCGCGGCAGGGTTTTGTAGGGCTTCCCGTCCGCGTCGAGCTGAATCGCCGCCGCGCCCGCGTTGGCGAGCCCGTTCGCGCCGGGGAACCGGCCGAACATGCCGTCGAAGCTGCGATTCTCCATGAAGATCACGACGACATGCTCGATTTTGCCGAGCGAGCCGCCCGCCGCCGGTTGCGCGGCCGCGGGCAGCGCCGCCGGCAGGATCGACAGCAGCGCGGCGAACCATACCGCGCGGCGCCCGCCGGTCCGTTTTTGTCGATGTCGCGCTTTCTCTGGCATCGCCGTCTCTCCCCGTTTCTATTCGCGCCTGTGGGAGTGCCCCGGACACGACGGAGAATCCAGTGAAGATTGCATGGCGCGGCGGACCGGCCGTTCAACCGATGGTTTCGCGCCCCATGTCCAAATATTTCGCGCGCCGCCGCGCGATCAGGGTCGCGCTGTCCAGCGGCACGAGCAACCGCAGCGCGATATCCACCGCCTCCCCCATGGCGTCCAACGCCGCGGCCGGATCGCGATGCGCCCCGCCCAACGGCTCCGGCACCACATCGTCCACCAGGCCCAAACGCCGCAAATCGTCGGCCGTCAGGCGCAACGCCTCCGCCGCCGCCGCCGCCTGCGCCGGATCGCGCCACAGAATCGAGGCACACCCCTCCGGCGAAATCACCGAGTAAATCGCGTGCTCCAGCATCAGCACCCGGTCGCCGGCCGCCAGCGCCACCGCACCGCCAGACCCGCCCTCGCCAATAATCGCGGCCACCAGAGGCACCGGCGCCTCCAGACAGGCCTCGATCGAACGCGCCACCGCCTCCGCCTGGCCGCGGGCCTCCGCGTCGATTCCCGGAAAGGCGCCGGACGTATCCACGAAGGTGACGATCGGCAAACCGAACCGGCCCGCGAGCTCGATCAAACGCCGCGCCTTGCGATATCCCTCGGGACGCGCCATGCCGAAATTATGCGCGATACGGCTTTCGGTATCCGAGCCTTTCTCGGTCCCCAGCACCACCACGGACCGGCCCCGAAAACGGCCGAGTCCGCCCAGCACCGCCGCGTCGTCGGCGAAAGCACGATCGCCCGCCAACGGGGTGAAATCGTCGATCAGCCCGGCGATGTAATGCGACGCCTTCGGACGGTCCGGATGCCGCGCCACCTGGGTTTTCTGCCAGGCCGTCAGTTTCGCGTAGGTCGCCCGCAACTGGCGATCGGCGACCGTGGTCAAACGCGCGATCTCCTCCGGGATGTTCAGGCCATCGGGCTCCGGCATCCGCCGGAGTTCCTCGATTTTGCCCTCCAGCTCGGCGATCGGCTTTTCGAAATCAAGGAAGTGGCGCATGGGAGGGGGCGTTTAGCACGGTTTCAGCCGCGCGAAAGCCCGCCGCGATTCGGCGCTGGCGGGACGAACAAGGGACAGGCCTGCGACACGATGCGACCGAACCGTCTTTCGCCCCTGGGGTGCCGCGCGCGATGAGCCAGCCGCCCGCGGCATGCGTGGCGATTCTCCTGTCGACCTTCGACGGGGAACGGTACCTGAACGAACAATTGCGGAGCTTTCTCGCGCAAAGCCACCCAAACTGGGTGCTGTACTGGCGCGACGACGGGTCGTCCGACTCGACGCCGCGCATGATGGACGCCTTCGCCGCCGGACCGGGCACGGGCCGCTGCATCCGCGTCGCGACGCCGGGACGTCTGGGCGCGACCGAGAGCTTCCTGGCGCTGCTGCGAGTCGCGCTGACCGGCCCCGCCGATTATTTCGCGTTTTCCGACCAGGACGACGTGTGGCTCCCAACAAAACTGGCCAACGGAGTCGCGGCCCTCTCCGGCCCGGAGAAACCGGGACCCGGTCTGTTTTACTGCCCGCGCGCGCTGGTGGACGCGTCGTTGCGGCCGAGCGGCACGGTGCCCCCGCCGCGCAAGCCGCCCGGTTTCCCCGCCGCGCTGACCCAAAACGTGATCCCCGGCTGCTGCATGATCCTGAACCGCCCCGCCGCCCGCCAAATCGAGGCCATGGGCGTACCGGAACGCACCTGGCACGACTGGTGGTCCTATCTGGTCGTCGCCGCCAGCGACGGGAACATCGTCCGGGGACGAACCGCCGACATCCTCTACCGCCAGCATGCCGGCAACCTGGTGGGCGAAACCGCCGGATTCTGGCACCGGACCACCAGAGCCATCCGCCGCGGCCGCGGACCGTTCATGACCCTGTTTCGCGCCCATGTGACGACACTGCGCGCCCGCCAGGACCTGCTGCCGGAGACGAGTCGCGCCGTCTTGGCCGTGGTCGCGCAAGGCTGCGAAGGCGGATTCATCCCCCGTCTGAAAGCCCTCTGCCTCCCCGGTTTCACCCGTCAAACCTGGGCCGAGACCCTGATTTTCCGGCTGTGGTTTCTGCTGGGGTGAAAACCGGGCCTGGCCGAAAACGCGGCGGCTGGTATACCGGACCAGCCGAACGATCCATCCAGAAAGCCAGACCCTCGTCATGCGAAATCCGGCCATCGCCGCCATTATCCCGCTATACAACGGCGCCCCTTTCATCGAGGAAGCGCTGAACAGCGTCCTGGCGCAAACCCTGCGGCCCGTGCAAATCCTGGTCGTCGACGATGGGTCCACCGACTCGGGCCCCGATATCGTCCGGCGCATGGCCCAAACACACGATATCGCTCTGGTCCGGAAGGAAAACGGCGGCCAGGGCTCCGCCCGCAACCTCGGCGTGTCGCTGGCGCGGACACCGCTGATCGCGTTCCTGGATCAGGACGACATTTGGTACCCCGACCATCTTCGCCGGCTCGCCGCGCCCTTCGAGGCCGAACGGTTCCCCGAACTGGGCTGGGTCTATAGCAACCTCGACGAAATCGACCGCGACGGCATGATGGTGACCCGGAACTGCCTGGACCGGAAGCCGGAGATCGAACACCCCAAACGCTCTTTGACCGGGTGCCTGACCACCGACATGTTCATCCTTCCCTCCTCCTGCCTGATTAACCGGGAGGCGTTCTCACGCGCGGGCGGCTTCGACGAACGGCTGATCGGATACGAGGACGACGACCTGTTCCTGCGCATGTTCCGTATGGGTTACGACAACATCTATCTGCCGGACGCGCTGGGCAAATGGCGGATTTTTTCCGGCAGCGCCTCCTATTCGCCCTCCATGGCCCGCAGCCGGACGATCTATTTCCGCAAACTGATCGAACAGTTTTCCGGCGACGACTGGCGCAACGTGAACTACGTGCGCGAGTTGATCGCCCCCCGCTTCTGCCCCTGGTTTCTGCTGGAATACCGCCGGGCACTGGTCTCGCCGCGGCGGGAGGATCTGGCCCAGGCGGTCGAGGACCTCCGATACATGGCCGCGCACTTGCCGGACCGGTCGAAAGCGGTGTTCCGCGTCATGATGCCGATGCTGGCATGGCGGCCGACCGCCCGCATCGCGGAAGCCATGATCGGCACCGAACTCAAACTGGCCAACCTGCGGCTGATAAAAACCATCGTCCGGCGCATCCTGGGCCTCCCACGCCCAGGGGTGGCCGGGAAGCCGGCCATATGATCGAGGCTGTTTTGGCAATCGATGGAGAGGTTGGTTCGCCCGCGCGGCAGGGCCCGGCATGGCATCGCGACCGGGCGGACGTTCGGACGGCTGGCGATGGAAGCTCGCACCCGGCCACACCCGCGCCGCGCCAAGGCACGGCACGGTGACACCACCGCCCGGCCTTGTCTCCATTCTGCTGCGTACCCGCGATCGTCCGCTGTTCCTGGCACGAGCACTGGACGACCTGGCGGCGCAAACCTGGGGGGACTGGCGGGCGATCGTCGTGAACGACGGCGGCGACCCGCGCCTGGTCGACGCCGCGGTGGCGTGCCGGGCCGGCGCGCTGGCCGGGCGGGTAACGATCCTTCATCACGCTCACGCCAAAGGCCGTGGCGCTGCGCTCAACGCGGCGTTCGAAGCCTCGACCGGCCCATTTTTCGTCGTGCACGACGACGACGACACATGGCATCCGTCTTTTTTATCGGATACCGTCGCGTTCCTGAGTGACACCTCACATGGTCATTTCGCGGGAGTCGCGACCAACTGCGCGCTGATTCGCGAGCGCGTCGAAAACGGCGCCATCCTCGAACTGGAACGCACCCCCTGGCCGCTGTTCGAATCCGGCGTGGATCTCGCCAATATGCTGATCGGCAATCGTATTCCTCAGCACTCGCTCCTGTTGCGCCGGGAGATCGCGATCCAGGCCGGACCATACGATCCGGATCTGCCTGTGCTGGAGGACTGGGAATTCTATCTCCGTATACTGATGTATGCTGACATAGGAACGATCCAGGCAACACGCGCGTTTTATCACGTGCGGCCGGAGATCTCCGGCGATGCCAGCGACAATACCGTTGTCGCGGGCGCGGATCGGCATCGCGCGCGGGCCGTGTTGTTGCAAAACCGCGCCATCCGGCTGGCACTCCGCGAAAACCCGGCGGCAATGGGCATTTTGCAGCCTCTGTTGCAGCGCCTGGACGTGCAAGGACAGTTGCTGACCGAGATACGGCGCGACGTGGATCGGCGGCTCGCGCGTTTGGAAGAACTCATGGAACTGGTTCACCTGGCGGCGGCCTGGCACCACAAGCTGCTGCGGCCGGTGCAGCGCCTGGTGTCGATGGCGCGGGCCATGCGGCGGTTCGGCGGACGGGGGTAGTCCAGAGGCCCAAGAGTTTGGGTTTTTGCCGTTCCTTGTCCCGCGACAATCAAGATGGGAATGCGCGACAATCAGGATGGGAATCTCGTTGCGGTGCTGTCGTCGTAGGAAGGGCGTAGCCCGACCGGAGACGACAGCACCGCGGCAATTGGCCTGA
>CANJJS010000093.1 GCA_947474705.1 Acetobacteraceae bacterium
ATGACGGCGGCGGATTTCGGCAATCGTATCCATGTACAACACCCCAGACTCTCCAGCATAAACGCCGGAGGATCGCACGGACCGGGGTGGAAACTATTGGACGCTGTTTACCCCCGGAATCTGGAAAGGTTTGCACGCTGTTTTACAAGCCAGGGGAACTGGGTGCCGTTGACGCCGGTCGACACCGTCGCTGTTTCCAAAGCCCAGTCCCTGTCCAATGTCGCGGGGTCGCGCGTGACAGTGGAAATGTTGGTGCCGGGGACGGCGGCGGAGCACATGCCGGCGATTTGGCTGCCCGGCGCGGTGCCGGTGACGGCGTTCAGCCTGACCGGCACCAACCAGCCCTGCCACGTCTCGGTCGCGATCGCCGGAGACCCGCCCTTTTTCACCCATGCCGGACCGCTTCCGTCCGCGCCGGTTGCGGTCGAGGGACTGACGCGGGCGGCGAACCGCTATCTCCTGGACAATCCAACCGCCGCCGTCGTGCCGTTGCAACTGACCGCGGGTGGGCCGGCGCCAGTCGCGATCGCCGCGTTCGAGGCCACACTGGCGCCGCCGCGGCGTGCGTCTGGCGCGGTGGCGGCGGGGACCGGCGGGGCAACCGCGCCTGAGACAATCCATCTGCGCCCGATTGGCGAACCGGCGGCGACACGCGGACAATTATGCGACGCGGCCCATGCGGTCGCGCAGAAATTCAGTGCCCTGCCAGCCGGACTGTTACTGTCCAGCCTGGATATCCACGTTCGGCCGGGCGCCTCGCCGGCCGGGGGCACGCTGTCGCTGCATGCCGACGATCATGGCGTTCCGGCCGCGAAACCGCTGCCAGGCGGTGCGTTCCCCCTGGTTCTGCCCGCGACCGAAACCGGCGCCGCGTACTGGGCCGGTGTCCGTCTGGCGAAGCAGATCGTGTTGCCCGATGGACCCTGGTGGCTGGTTTGCGAAATCGAACGGGGCGAGTGCCTGTGGTTCACCGCGAGCCCTGTCCCCGCCGGGGCGGACGAAACGCGAAGCCGGATCCAAGGCGCGTCATGGATCCCCGCCCCCGCCTGTATGCCTCTTGCGCCGAATGGACCGCGCGGTTGGGCGCAAACCATTCTGCGCGCCCGTCCGGCGGCGCCGGCATGACCGCGGGGCCGGAGATAAGGAAGCACGCGGCATGTTAGGCGCCTTCGAGCAAATCGTCGTGAACGCGTTACGTGCGCCGCCATCCGTGGCGGATGCGATCTTCGGTGGACCGGCGCCTGGTCCGCCAACTTCCACCCGGATCGGTGTCACCGCGCGTGACCTGACCTGCGCGCACCCATTGCTGAGCGAACCGGACGACCCGCCGCGCGCGCCTGGGGTGCTGTCGCGGCGTTCCATCGTCTCACCGGACAGTGACTCCGGGGACAAGCGGAATTTCACGCTCCCCGCGGATGCCTTGCCGATTGTGGCGGAAGTGCAATCGCCCGCCGGCACGCTGGTGGTTCAGGGTGACGATTTCGTTGTCGACGGACGGATCGTCCGGTTCTTCCGCGACAATCCGCCGGCACCGATCGAGGTGGTGACACAAGGCGAACAGGCCGCCGGCTACATGGAACGCGCCGCCTGCCAGGTGGATCTGGATCTGATCGTTTGGGCGGCCGATGTCGCGATCGCGGACGCGCTTTCCGGTCTCTCTCTGGAACGCGCGCTGGCGGCCTTCGCGGGCCGGACGGTGGTGACCGCGATCTGGAATGCCGGGTCGGGCTTTCGCGTCCGTCTTTTGTCCACGCGGGCGAGTTTGGCCGGGGTGTCGCGCGATGTGGAGACGGTGGGGGCCGTGGGCTGGGTTCGCTGTACCACACGGCTGCGTGTGCGAGGCGAACTGGAATTGATGCTGGCGTCCGGGACGGAGGACTCCACGGGCGTCATTCGGGAAATTGTCTACCGAGCGGTTTGACGGAAGCGCGAGGCGCGCGTTGGAAGGGGCCATCGCCGGATCGGTTCCCCGGGGGGCATTACGACCTTCGCTCGCGATGTTCGCGGTTTCCCGGATCGACGTCGACCGGCGGAACGCACGAGGTGGCGGCAGCCCGGTTGCGCGTTAGACTGACGACACCGCGCCACCTGCCGCGGCAACTGTCCAGCCCTTCCCGGCCAAGGAGTCCGTCATGCCAATCTACCAAAGAGGTCCCGTCCAAATCCATTACGAGGAAGCCGGATCTGGCTTTCCGTTGCTGGTTATTCCCGGTGGAGGATTGAATGCGACGATCGGTTATCTCTCCGAAAGGACGCCATTCAACCCTATGGCGGTTCTCAGCGACGAATTCCGATGCATCACGATGGATCTGCGGAACGCCATCGGCGGCAGGTCTTCCGGCCCGGTAGAGGTCGACCGTCCCTGGGATTCGTATGGCGACGACCAACTCGGACTCATGGATCATCTGGGGATCCAAAAATTCATGGTGCTCGGCTTCTGCATCGGCGGCCCTTTCATCTGGAGAATGTTGCAACGCGCGCCGGAGCGCGTCGTCGCCGCCGTGCCAGCGATGCCAAGTGGCTTCCGGCCTGAAGTGCCGGACCTTTTCTATCGGAATAACATGAAGAACTGGGCTCCGGCGCTTTGCGAGAAAAGGCCGGATGTCACGATGGAAGCGTGCTCCGCCTTCCTCAAAAATATGTACCATGTTAATAACGATTTTGTTTTCAGCGTGACGCGCGATTTCGTACGTCAGTGCACAACGCCGGTTCTTGTCATGCCCGACGACACCGAGCCGCATCCCTACGCGGTGGCGGAAGAAACGGCGATGCTGGCGCCGAACGCCCAGATGACCTTTTTCCCGTGGAAGGAGCCGAAAGATCGCGTTCCGTTGGCCGTACGTCATTTGCGTACCTTCCTGAGGGCGAACATGCCGAAGTAAACAAACGGCGAGTGCACCCCATCAAGGGTGCACTCATGCCGACAGGCGTGGACAGCAACTCTCGACGGCTTACCCAACCCGTCGTCGCCGGCGGTCCACGACTTTAAGGAAATCGACGCCTTGAAGGCGTGGCTGACCGCCAGGTCCGGCTGCTCAGCGCACGGCGATCCAGACCGGCCCGCGCCGAAAGTGTGAACCGGAGTCGATCGAAATATCCAAATCGCTCTCGGGGGCAATCGCCGGATGACAGCGAGTGCGGGAACCGTCAGTCTGGCGCATGGCATGAAGCAAGGAGGCACCCATGGCGGCCCTGGCGGGTAAAGCGGCATTGGTCACTGGCGCCCAACAAGGCATCGGCGCGGCGATCGCGATCGCTCTCGCGCGGGAGGGGGCGGATGTCGCGATCAACTACCTCGACGGGCTGGCCGAGGCCGAGGCGGTGGCCGCCGCCATCCGCGCGCTGGGCCAACGCGCGGCCCTGATCCCTGGCGATGTTTCCGGTTCGGATGCGCCGGCGAAAATGGTCGAGGCAACGGTGGCGGCGTTCGGGAAGATCGACATTCTGGTGAACAACGCGGGCGTGTTCCCCCGCGTGCCGTTCCTGGAGATGAAGGAAACAGACTGGGATTTCGTTCATTCCATCAATCTGAAGGCGAGTTGCTTCTGCGCGCAGGCGGCGGCGCGGGCGATGATCGCGGCCGGAACACAGGGCACCATCGTGAGCCTGGCATCCTCGGCGATTTTTGGGGCATCGCCGCGTGGCGTTCATTACGCGGCGAGCAAGGGCGGCATCGTATCTCTGACCCGGGCCATGGCGACGGAACTGGCGCCTTACGGGATCCGCGTCAACGCCATCGCGCCCGGTCTGACGGACACCGCCCAACCGCGTTACGGCGCGACCGAGGAGGAGTTGCTGGCCCGCGCCGCGACGATGCCGTTGGGCCGGATGGGACGGCCGGAGGATATCGCCAATGTCGCGGTGTTCCTGGCCTCGGAAAAATCCGCGTTCATGACCGGGCAGATCGTGCATGCCAATGGCGGGATCTTCATGGCGTCGTGAGGGAGGCGGCCGTCAGGCTCGCGGCCGCGCCGTTTTTTCCACGCGACGATCGGGACCGCGCGCCGAAACGGGCACGCGTTTCATCTCGGGTATCCTGGCTCAGGCCCGCCGGTGGCCACGTGCTTGTCGCGGTCTTCCCGTCTGTCATAGTAGGACATCGGATCGTCCGGTCCTATCGGAAGAGGGAGTGGAGCAATGCCCGCGACGCGAAGCCACGGCATGGATCAGGACTTTTATGCCTGGTCCCCCATTGTCACGCGCCCCGTCCTCAGATGGCCGGACGCCGCCCGCGTCGCGCTCGCGGTCATTGTCAACCTTGAGCACTGGGACTGGGAGGTTCCACCCGGCACGCCACTGCCCGTGAGCCCCATGGGCGGCCCCGAGGGCCTGTGGACCGGCAACCAGCCGGCATTTCCGGACATCGGCGGCTATGGCAACCACGAGTATGGCAACCGGGTGGGGATTTTCCGGATCCTCGCCGTGCTGGACAAGTACGGCATTAAGCCCACCCTGGCTCTCGATAAGGCCATCGCCGACAATTACCCGTTCCTGATCGAGGAGGGGCGGAAGCGCGGGGCGGAGTTCATCGCGCATGGCCTGACCCGCCGCCAGATCATCCACACCGGCATGTCGGAGGAAGAGGAACGCCAATACATCCGCGCCTCGATCGAGGCCGTCGAGAAAGCGACGGGTCAACGGCCGATCGGTTGGTCCGGCCCCGACTTCCAGGAAACCCCGAACACGCCCAACCTCCTCGCCGCCGAGGGCATTCGCTACGTCTGCGACTGGGGCAACGACGAGCAGCCGTACAAGATGACGCCGAAGACCGGCGAACTGTACTCGCTCGGCGTGAACCAGTATCTCGACGATAATTATATCCATCTGCATGGCCGCAGGACCATCAACGAGGTCAATCTGCTGTGGCGAGATTGGTTCGACGGGCTTTACGCCGACGGCGAGACCACGGGACGCCTGATGGTGCTGCACCTGCATCCATGGATCATGGGCCAGCCGTGGCGCATCCGGCACCTCGACGAAGTACTGGCCCACATCTGCGCCCGCCAGGGCGTCTGGAAGGCGACGGGTGGCGAGATCGTCGACTGGTTCAAGGCGAGGTCCGGGTAGAACCCGTCTGTTTCGTTAATGACGTCATACGCATCGCGGGCGAACGGAGAACACGACATGACTCTCGCACCTGGCCGGTTCGATTACGCACCGATCACCGAACGTCCCATCATCAAATGGCCCGGCAACGCGCGTGTCGCGTTCTGGGTCGCGCCGAACATGGAGTTTTTCGAGTACATGCCGGAGAGCCGGCCAACCCAGCCGGACATTCCGCTTTACGCGCGCATGGACTACGGCAATCGCGTTGGCTTCTGGCGCATGCTCGACGTGCTGAACAAGCACAAGGTTCGCGCCTGTTGCTGTTTGAACCTGGAGATTCTCGATCACTTCCCCGAAATCAAGGATGCCATGATCGCCGCCGACTGGGATTACATGGCGCACGGCCTGTATAACAGCCGTCCCATCTACGACCTCACGGAAGAACAGGAACGGGCCTATTGGCTGGACTTCACCACACATCTGAAGGAAATGACCGGCAAACGCCTGAAAGGACGGCTGGGTGGCGGCGCGGGCTATACTGTCAGAACCGATGACCTGATGGCGGAGGCGGGGTGCCTTTATCACACGTCCTGGATCATCGATGACCAGCCGTGGCCGATCAACGTGCGAGGCGGTCAGAAATTCATCTATGTTCCCTATACCGGCCAGACGAATGACGCGGGCATGTTGGCCTGGAACCGTGAGGCGGATTACTTCCTGCAAACGATCAAGGACCAGTTCGACACGCTCTACCGCGAAGGCGCGGAAAGCGGGCGGGTGATGTGTCTTTCGCTGCATCCGCACAATATCGGGCGTCCGAACGCGGCGAAATACCTCGATGAAGCGCTGCGGTATATTCTGGGCCACGACGGCGTGTGGAACACCACCGCGGATGACATCGCCGAGTATTACATCGCCAACTATTACGACCAGGTCACGTCCTGGATCGCCGCGCGAAAAGTCCAGGGATAGGCAATCTCATGCGCGCGCGCCGGGCGAGGGGAGAGGCCGGATCGCGGCGACGGCCCCACCGCCGCATTACCCCGGTAGGCTGCCACCGCCAAAACGGCCACTCGCAATGGCGCGTGTCACTCGGTGGCGCCCTCGACCTGAGCTTCAATGTTCAGTTCAGACCGGCGACCGGCACCAGACTGCCGCCTGGGCGGCGTTGGGCCCGCAGGCGGCGCGCGTCCTCCTGACGTCCAGAGCGCAGGTATGAGGCCAGCAGCGTGAACTCGATCAAATCCACCTGCGCGCGGCTGCCGCCGATGCGTTCGCGCTCGGCCAGCAAGGGCACGATCCGGTCGATGACGGTGGCATAATCGCCGCGCTGGAAGGCGGCGAAGGCGCGGGCGGCCGCGGGCACGGTGGTGCCGGAGGCATATCGCCCGGCGCGGCCCAGGTCCTCGATGGCGTCGATCCAGGTGTCGAGGGCGTCGTATTCGCCGTTGGCGGCGTAGACCAAAGCGGCGTGCCAATCCGAGATCGACAGGCCGGGCCGGGGGAATTTCTCGCGCGTGAAATCCAGCATGACGGCCCATTTTCCGGGATCGCGCGGATGGCCGGCCAGTTCGGCTCGCCACAGGAACGCGGCCGTGTCATTCAGCTTTTGCTGCGCCGCGCCGCGATGGTCGGGCGCGGAAAACGCCTCGCGATACAAACGAAGACAGGCGTCCATGTTGCCCGCCTGCAATTCGAAGAGCGCGAGATGCCAGGCCAGGTGGCCGTATAGCGCTCCGTCCCTGCCGTAGCACGGCAGCCATTCTTTCATGAACGCGATGGCCTCGTCGGGCTTGCCGGTTTCGTAACAACAATGCGCCAGCGCGTGCGCGCCATAGGCGTTCAGCTTGTACGCGGCCAAGGACCGTTCGATGAGCGGCCGCGCCTCGGCCTGGCGGCTGACCTCGGACAAGGCCATGCCGTAATGGCAGTTGAAGAACCAGTCGTCGCCGTAATGCGGGGCGAGTTTGGTCAGCAGCGCCGCCAGGTCGTGTTCGCGGCCCGCCAGACCGGACATGCCGATCAGGCCACCCTGGTTGGCGACCAGGCTCAGGACCACGGCGTCGCGCGGCCACTGGTCCAGATGCGCGCGAACCGCCGTCAGGCACGCGGCCGTCTGTCCGGCGAACAACAGCCGGAACACCGCGATATGGCTCAGGTCCCGCGCGGGAAGGCCGGCGCTGACGGCCTCGGCCGCGGCCAGGGATTCCCGCATGCCCGCCAGGTCGGTGGCGGTCTGGCGCGTGCGGGCGCGGGCGATATGAGCCAAGGCGAAGCCCGGATCGGCGGCGATGGCGCGGTCCAGGGCGGCGGTGGCGCCCGGGAAGATGCTCAGCAGCAGGTCGCAGCCTTCGACATAGGCGTCGCGCGCGGCGGTGGAGGTGGTGGTCAACGCGAGACCGTAGCGGTCTGTCAGCATGGAAGCCTCCGGGCGGGGTTTCTCAGAGGCTAACGCCGGTCGTCTCTGGGCGGCAAGCGGTGGCGGGTACGCATCGATACCGGCGGCCGGCCGGCCGAACGTTCCGGGCAACGAAAACAGGAGTCCAACCGTCTCGGGCATGGGCCGCGAATCGTCCCGGCGACGAATGCGCACCACCGGCCGGCGTTTCAAACCTCGCGCGGACCGGCCAGGCCCGTGAAATATTTCCCGACAAACGTCGCGGGACGAACCAAAGCTAGACCCTGGCGGGCAGCCATGCCGACACCTCGTGTTCCTCCGCCCATGGCGCGATGACGGTCACCGCGTCCTTCAGCAAAACGGCCAGCGCATCGATGGCCGCGGGATCCGGCCCCGTGCCTTCGCATGATTTTTGCAGAGCGTAGGCGGCGTCGCCCAAAGGCGCCAGGCCAACGTTGCGGGCCGCACCGGCCAAGGCATGCGCCTCCCGGCGGACGATATGGATCGCGCCCTCCGCCATGGCGGCCTGGATCGCCTCCACACGCGCCGGGGCGTCTTCCAGAAAAGCGGCGGTCACCTCGGCGACACCGTCGCGGCCGATCTCCTCCGACAGTTTGACCAGAAAGGCGACGTCGAGCGAGGGAAGCGCCGCGGCCGGAGCCAATCCAGGCGCGTTCGCCCGGGTCGCCAGGGCGGCGGCGATCGCGGCGGCGAGCCGATCCGCGGTCACGGGCTTGGTGACGAAGCCATCCATCCCGGCGGCTTCGCAGGCCTCGCGATCCGCCGGCATCGCATTCGCCGTCAGGCCCACGATCGGTACGCCGGCGCGCGGACCGGTTCCCGCCCGAATCATCCGCGCGGCCGCCAACCCGTCGACTTCCGGCATCATCATGTCCATCAGAATCAGATCGTAATCTGTCTCGGCGGCGGCCTTGGCGGCGTCGCCGCCATCGACCACCGCCCGCACGGTGTGACCCATGCGGATCAACATCCGCGTCGCGACCAAACGGTTGGTGGGATTGTCTTCCGCCAGCAAAATGTTCAGCGGCCGGATGGCCGTATCCGCCGCCGCCGCCGCCGCGACCGGTGTCGAGGCCGCCAGGCGCGAATTTATGTCGAAACGGAAGACGCTGCCCCCCTCCGGACGGATTTCCGCCGCGATCGATCCGCCCATGAGGCCGACCAGGTGGCGGCAGATCGCGAGGCCCAACCCGGTCCCACCGAAGCGGCGGGAAATCGAACTGTCGACCTGGCTGAAGGCGTGAAAGAGTTTGCCGTGGTGCGCGGGATCGATCCCAATCCCGGTGTCTTTCACCTCGACGGTCAAGGTCGTCGTGTCCGCGCCGGACGGCGCCGCGGCGATGCCCACGGAGACACCGCCATCGGAGGTGAATTTGATGCCGTTGCCAATCAGATTGATCAACACCTGCCGCAACCGGGCCGGATCGCCCGCGACCCGCGCAGGAACGCTCGCGTCGATGGCGGTGTGTATCCAAAGGCCCTTGGCATGCGCCTGCCCGCGCAGCATGGCCGCGGTGCCTTCCACCAAAGCACGGGGATCGAAGTCGATCTCTTCCAGCTCCATGCGCCCGGCGTCGAGGCGGGCGAAGTCCAGAATATCCTGGATCAACGCGGACAAGTGATCGCTGGAGTCCCGGATGACACGGACATACTCCCGCTGTTCCCCGGCCATGGGCATGTCGCGCAACAGCCCCGCCGCGCCGATGATCCCGTTGATGGGCGTCCGGATTTCGTGACTCATGATCGCGAGGAACTCCGTGCGCGCGCGAACCCCTTCCTCGGCCGCGTCGCGGGCGTTGGCCAGTTCCCGTTCGATCCGTTTCCGCTCGGTGACATCGGTGAACGTGCGCACCGCCGAGCCATCCGGCAGGATGGTGGTGCGGACCTCCAGCACCGTCCCATCGCTTCTCGTGCGTTCGTAAAAGGCGACATCCGGATCGATGCCGCCATTCGCCAACATGGCGGCGATCCTGGCGTCCACATCCGGGCCCTCGCCGAATTCTCCGTTGCGGATTTGCCAGGCGAGCAAGCCATCGAACTTAACACCGGGCCGCGCGAGTTCGGCGGGCAGGTCCAATAGTTCCGCGACACGATGGTTCACCACCGGCATGTTGCGTTGCGGATCGACCATGAGGATGCCCTGGCTGATATTCTCCAGGGTCATGGTCAATGCGCGGTGGAAACGCGTCAGGCGCCGGCGTTGGCGCAAGGTGACCGCGCCGACGAACAGCACGATCGAAGATAACACGCCGCCCGCGATCAGGCTGATGCGCCGGTTCTCGCGATAAGACGCGAGCGCGGCCTCGCGGGAAATGCTGATCGCGACATACAGCGGATATCCCGTCACCTCCCGGTAACTGACGACGGAATCGCCGCGTTGAGCCGTCGCCGTGCCATCCCCGTCGCGTGCCTCGACAAGCATGCGCATGGTGGCCAGGCTCAACGAGTCCGTCAGAATATCGCCGATTGCGCCCTGATCCGGCTGCGCCGCGCGAATAATCCGGTCGTGACCGACCAGCAGCGCGAAGCCCTCGCCCACCGTCGCGGATTCACGAAACCGGCCGAGCACCAGCGGGTCAAGGGACGCGACGACGACGCCGGCGAAAGCGCCGTTGGCATCCACGATACGCCGGGTGAATTGCACCGAAAGCTTCCCGGACGCCCGGCCGTAAAGCGGCTTGCTGATGAACAACCGGTCATCGGCCGCCTTGACATGCACCCGAAAATGTTCGCGGTCGGAGAGGTTCACGAAGACCGGCGCGCCGGACACGCTGGATGTCGCCATCATTCCCGAGGCGTCGATGATCGCCATTTGCTGGCTGATACCGCGCAACACGGTCTTGTTCGCCAGCCACGGGCCGGTCTGAAAGTTTTGAGGGTCCTGGATATAGGAGTCGCGCGCGTATTCCAGCGCCTGATCCAACACGGCAATCGAACGGCTCACCGTCTCCTCGAAGCCACGGGCCAGGTTCGCGGTGCGGGTTTCCGCGTCGCGCAACGCTCTGCGCTGGTCTTCCCAGAGACGCAGGCCCAGAACACTCCAGATCACGGCCAGGGTACACGCCAAAAGGGCCACATGCCCGGCCCCCGAAACGGCCGGGAAGCGCGATTTGATCAAGCGAGCACCATCTCGGCTTCCGTCAACCAGACAAGCAGATCCTCCTCCGCCATCGCGCGCCCGAACAACCAGCCCTGACCGATATCGCAGCCAATGTCCCCCAGCCGTTGCGCGACGGCTTCGGTCTCGACACCTTCCGCCACCACCCGCAAACCAAGTTCTCGCGCCATCGAAACGGTGGCCCGGACGATCTTCCACGCCTCAGGATCGGTGTCGCACTGGGACACGAAGGAGCGGTCGATTTTCAGTTCCGAGAATGGCAATCGCAACAGCGCCAGCAACGAGGAGTGGCCGGTGCCGAAGTCGTCAATCGACAGATCGATCCCCTTGATGCGCAGCCGGGTCAGCACCTCCGCCGCGACGACCGGATCGGCGATAACCGTGCTCTCGGTGATTTCCGCGATCAACGCCCCCGGACCAAGGCCGGTTTCCATCAACAATTGCTCGACCTGATCGGGCAACTCCGGGTCCGCCAGAACCAAAGGCGACAGATTGACGGCGACACGGCACTCCGGGTGAAACGCGCGCCAACGGGCGCAGGCTTCCAGCGAGGCCCGCATGATCCGGAAGGTGAGTGGCGCGATCAAACCCGTCTGTTCCGCCAACGGCACGAACATATCCGGCGGCATCCGCGGTTCCTGCACCCGGGGCCAACGCGCCAGGGCCTCCACGCCGACCGCGCGCCGGTCCCGCAACGATACTTTCGGCTGGAAATGCGGCGTGATAAGCCCCGTGGCGATGGCCTCCATCAGATCCTCCCGCGTCGGTGGCGGGGGGTCGACATTGAAGCGCTGGGCTTTGGGCGGCGGCGGATCGCTCAGCATCGCCCGCAACGCGCTGGGCGAAGCCGGCTTGCGCAGGGCCCCGGCGACCCGGAACCCCATGCTCGCCGCGAGCCGCAGACTGGCCGCCAGCACGCGCTCGTCCAGGCGCGAAATGAAGATCAGCGCCGGATCGCCGCCACCGCCGCGCAGGCGCTGCAACAGGCTGATCCCCTCGGTCTCTCCCAGCGACAGGTCGAGCACGATCGCGTCGTAACGGTATTCGCGCAGATGCAAGGCGGCATCCTCCAGGCTCCCGACGGCATCGACGGCGAAGCCGAGAGGCGCGACGGAGCGGACGACGATCATACGTTGGATACGCTCGTCATCGACGACCAGAAGACGTTTGGGTGGCGGCAATTGGGCGTTCACGCGATGGCCTTGGGTTCGGGAGCGGACCGGGCCATCCCGCCAGGAAAAGATGAAGATCTGGTTAATGCGGCCGATCAATTCGTCCGGCCCGCCCGGCGGTCGCGAAATTGTGGCGCGGCGGCGCGAAATCGCTTACCTGCGGGGATCGTCACGGCAAATGGATCCGCCGCCGCCATGTCTTCCTCCCGGACCCTCGTCGATCCCGCCGGCCACTACGCCCGCCTCGGAGTCGCGCCCTGGGCTTCGCCCGAGGAAATCGTCACAGCCTACCGCCGCCAGGCCCGGCTGGTGCACCCGGACGTTCCGGGAACCGGCAGCGCGGACGCATTCATGGCGCTGAAGCAGGCCTACGATGTGCTGAACAACCCGGAGCTGCGCACCGCATACGACCGCGAAGCCAGGCGGGACGCGGCACCGGAGATCGAACCCGGAGAGATCGGACCGGCCGTGTTCCGCGACGTCGCCGCGCCGCCAACACGTCACCCGCGTTGGCGGGATCTGCCCATCGCGGTCTGGGTGGGGATGGCGGTGATCCTGACGATCGGCCTCGCCGAGGTCGCGCGGCATTTGATCTTCGCGCCGGCGCCGCCGCGGCGGGAACAAATTCCGGCGACGGCGCGCGATGTGGCGCCGCCCGATCCGAAGGCGCCCGCGACGCCGCCACGCGACCCCCTGCCCGTGCGGCTGGCCGGCACACCGAATTTCTATGTGGTGCCGACAGCGACGCCCGCGATGTTGTGGCGCATGGACGAAGCCAGTCAAAAGCTGGTCCCCTGGGGGCAGTTGCCAGCCTTCAGTGCCCTGCAAGGCGTACGGTTCCATAAGCACAACGGGATGGTGGAGGTGCGGATCACCGAAACCACGAACGGCTTCGTGGAGGCGGTGCGGTTAAGCCCAGGGGACGCGTCGGTGGCGGCCAGGGCGTGGTGCACGTATAACGCGGGGCCGACACCGGGGAATGGCGAGGTCCTGACCCGCGCCGTCTCAGGCGCCGCGCGGATGGAGATCGGCAACCGCTCCGGGCAACCCGCGGTCGTCAAGGTCCGTTATGCCGACGGGAAGGTCGGGGTCAGCGTGTTCCTGAACCCCGGCGGCGAGACGATCCTGGAAGGCCTCCCACCGGAACCCGCGCGGATCGAATTCGCGACCGGCGAGGTCTGGAGCCGGTCCTGCCGCGCCTTCACCGCGGGCATGCGGGCTCAGGCCTTGAACGAACCGGTGAAAGCCGGCGCGGTGGAGCGTCTGGAGATTCCGCCGGGGATCGCGATGCCGTTGTCCGACCTGACGGATCAGGCGTTCCAGCGGCCGTGACACTGGCGTATGCGTGGTGACGAAAGCCGGAAGGGAAAGACCATGGCCATCGTGTTGCAGGAATCGTTGCGGGGTTTGTTCTACGCGCCGTTTTACGTGGCGCTGGCGCATGACGCCTATGGCAAGGAAGGGGTGGAGGTCCGGTTCGTCAGCGCGCCCGAGCCCGGCAAGGCCGGCACCGCCATCATGTCCGGCGACGCGGATGTCAGTTGGGGCGGGCCGATGCGGGTCATGCAGACCTACCATAACGATCCCACCTGCGACCTCGTGAGTTTCGCGGAAGTCGTGACCCGCGATCCGTTTCTGCTGGTGGGCCGGGGCCCGAGGCCGGGCTTCGCCGTTGGGAATCTGACCGGGGTGCGGCTGGGGTCGGTGTCGGAGGTGCCCACGCCGTGGATGTGTCTGCAAGAGGATTTGCGGCGCGCGGGCGTGGCACCGGACGCGGTATCCCGGGTGCCGGATCGGACGATGGCGGAGAATTGCGCGGCGTTGCTGGCGGGCGATCTGGATGTGGTCCAGGTGTTCGAGCCGTTTGTGTCGACATTGCTGGCGGAGCGCGGATGCCACGTGTGGTACGCGCAGGCGGACCGGGGGCCGACGAGTTACACGACGTTTTACGCGCGGCGGGCGGCTTTGACCGCGCGGCGGGACGAACTGACCCGGATGGTCCGGGCGATTTACAAAACGCAACGATGGGTGGCGGACGCGTCTCCGGCGGCGATCGCCGAGGGTGTGAGATCGTTTTTCCCCGCCGTGGCGCCCACGATTTTGGAAGCGGCGTGCGGACGGTACAAATCTCTCGGGATTTGGGGAAAAGACCCGATCCTGCCGCGCGCGGGGTACGACCGGCTGCGGGAAAGCCTGGTATCCGGCGGGTTCGTGAATCCCGGCGCGTCGTTCGAGGTCGCGGTGGACAACGGCATCGCCCAGGAGGTCCTGGCGGCTGCCTGATTGGCGGCGGCGGTGTATGATCGCGGCATGTCCGAGTCGCGCCTGCCCCGCCCCGCTTTCGACGATGTACCCGCCGCGCGCAGGCGCAACCTCGCGGCCGTGGGTGCCAAGGATACCGCGCCGGAGTTGCGGGTCAGGCGGTTATTGCACCGGATGGGATTTCGCTACCGTTTACACCGGCGAGATCTGCCGGGAACACCGGATATCGTGCTTTCCAGCCATGAGAAAATCGTCGAGGTTCGAGGCTGCTTCTGGCACCAGCACCCCGATCCGGCCTGTCGCAACGCGGTTGCGCCGAAGACCCGGGCGGCGTGGTGGGCGGAAAAACTGTGCCGCACGGTCGCGCGCGACGAACGGAACGCGGCGGCTTTACGCGCGCTGGGCTGGTCGTTGCTGGTGGTGTGGGAATGCGAGACCGCCGACGAGGCCGGACTGTCCGAACGGTTGAAGGCGTTTTTGGCATGACCTCCCTGGATCCGGCTCTGGCGCGGTTGGCACGGGGCGAACCGCCCCGGGTGGTGGATTTGTTCGCGGGTGCCGGCGGGATTTCGCTGGGGTTCCAGCGGGCGGGGTTCCGGATCGACGGGGCCGTGGAGATCGATGCGCTGGCGGCGCGGACTCACGCGCGGAATTTCGGGCATGCCGCGGTGGCGCGGGACATTTCTCGCACCGAACCGGAGGATCTGGGGCTGGCGGGTGTCGATGTCATCGTCGGCGGGCCGCCGTGCCAGGCCTATGCGCGGGTGGGGCGGGCGAAATTGCGGGAGGTGGCGGATCATCCCGCCGCGTATCAGGTCGATCCGCGCGGAAATCTCTATTTGCGGTATTTGGCCTGGGTTAAGGCGTTGCGGCCCTTGGCCTTGCTGGTCGAGAATGTTCCCGATATCATGCATTACGGTGGGCGGAACATCGTCGAGGAGATGGCGGAAGCGCTGGACGTGCTGGGTTACGACGCGCGCTATTCCCTGATCAACAGCGCGTTCCACGGCTGCCCGCAAATGCGCGATCGTGTGTTCATGATCGCTTACCGGCGGGATCTGGGGGTTTCGGTGCGGTTCCCCGCCGCGTCCCGTTTCATGATGCTGCCCAAGGGATATGCCGGGACGCGGTCCGTCGCGCTGAAACATATTGGGCCATGCTTTGTGCCCGCCGACCTGGGCGGGCCGCATCTGCCGGGCCCGGTCACGGCGCGGGAGGCCATCGGCGATTTACCCGCCATCGCGGGCGAGTCGGTCCGCCGCGGCGCCCGCCGGTTTTCGGAGTTTTCGGCCTATGCCGCGGACGCCGAGCATTCCGGCTACACGCGACTCATGCGTGCCTGGCCCGGATTCGAAGCGAACAGCGGCGTGTTCGATCACGCGATCCGCGCGCTGCCGCGCGACGTGCCGATCTTCCGGGCGATGCGGCAAGGCGCGGAATATCCCGAGGCGCATGAGACCGCCTGCCGGCTGGCGGCGGAGGCCGCGGCACGGCAAGGGATCGACGCGGAAACGGACGCCTATCGGGCGCTGTTCGCGCGGATGGTGCCGCCTTACGATGTTGGAAAATTCCCGAACCGGTGGTGGAAGCTGGAACCGGACCAGCCGGTGCGAACACTGATGGCGCATATCGGCAAGGACGCTTACACGCATATTCATTACGACTCCGCGCAGGGACGCACGATCTCCGTGCGCGAGGCGGCGCGGTTGCAGGGGTTTCCCGACGGGTTCGTGTTCGAGGGCACAATGAACCCGGCGTTCAAACAGATCGGCAACGCGGTGCCGCCATTGATGGCCGCGGCGATCGCCTCGGCGATGATGGCGACACTGCGAGAAGCGGCGGCGAACCCTCGCCTCGCGGCCAATCCGGCGGCTTGACGCGGCCCTGCCCGCAACCACATAGCTGCGGCATGCGCGATTTTTCCGACCTGTCCGAACGGGAGATCCTCGCGTTGGCGATCGCCAACGAAGAAGAGGATGGCCGTATCTACCTCGACATCGCCGAAGGTCTCCGCGAGGAATATCCTGGCAGTGCCCGCGTGTTCACCGAGATGGCCAGCGAAGAGGGCGACCACCGCCGGCGGTTGTTGGATCTGTACCGGGAGAAATTCGGAGAACATATTCCGCTGGTCCGGCGCCAGGATGTGCGCGGGTTCATCCATCACAAGCCCGTCTGGCAGATGCAGCCGCTGAACCTGAAAGCGGTGCGGATGCTGGCGGAAAGCATGGAGGAGGAGACCCAGCACTTCTACCGCAAGGCCGCGATTCGCTCGACCGATGTCTCCATCCGGAAGTTGCTGGGCGACCTCGCCGACGCGGAGGTGGAACACGAACGCCGGGCCGATGGGCTGCGCGTGGAAAACCTGCCGGGGAACGTGGTCGCCGCGGAAGACGCGGCGGCGCACCGGTCTTTCGTTCTACGTTACATCCAGCCGGGCCTCGCCGGGTTGATGGACGGCTCGGTGTCGACGCTGGCGCCGGTTTTCGCCACGGCCTTCGCGAGCAACAGCACCTGGGAGACGTTCCTGGTCGGCATGGCCGCCTCGATCGGGGCCGGCATTTCGATGGGCTTCGCGGAGGCGCTGTCGGACAATGGCAGTCTGACCGGCCGCGGGGCGCCCTGGATCCGCGGCCTGATCTGCGGGCTGATGACCACGGCGGGGGGCGTGGGTCACACACTGCCCTTCCTGATCCCTTCGTTCTGGACGGCGACGGTGGTCGCGGTCGCGGTGGTCGTGGTGGAACTGGCCGCGATCAGTTGGATCCGCTGGAAATACATGGACACGCCACCGGTGTCCGCCGCGTTGCAGGTGGCGTTCGGCGGTGCCCTGGTGTTCGCGACAGGGGTCTTGATCGGCAGCGGTTGACCTCCGCGCGGGCCGGCGCGGAGGCGCGGCTGGTCAGTTGCCGAACGTGTCCCGCCAGGCTTCCACGACCTCGGGGATGCCCTTGCGGATTTCCGCCACCGTCAGCGGAATGACCTTCAGCGACGACAAAGGTGGTTCGTCCGGGCGAGTTGGGACACCGATCAACAGCGGTTCGCTGCCATCGGAGGAGACGGTCTTCGAATAGGGCTCGCTCAGCAGCCATTCCATGAACAGGCGGGCGGCGTTCGGATGCGGGGCGTTGGCGGGGATCGCCGACGGGGTGACGCACAGGGAGATCCCATCGGTGGGGTTCTCGATCGCGATCGGATTGCCCTTGTCCATCATTTGATAGGTGGTGTTGGCCGAGGCGAGCGCGACATGCACCTCGCCCGCGGTCAACAGGGTCACCGGATCGACGGCGGACCGGCCAATGCGCGGATTGTTTTTCGCCAGTTTCTCGAAATACTCCCAGCCGTAGAGCTTCCGCATCGCCACGCACCAGACACCGGTGCAGCCGCTGAACGCCGGATGGCCGGTGCCGACCAGCCCTTTCCAGCGCGGATTCAGCAGGTCGGTCCAGTTCTTGGGCGCGTCCTGAGGCTTCACGTGTTTGGTGTTATAGATAAGGAAATAGCGCGACGCGTTGGTCACATAGGAAAAGCCCTTATCGGACAGCGCCGCGAACTGCGGCAGCAGTTTCGCGGCGTTTTCCGGCACGTATTCGGCGAGTTCCTTCCGTTCCCGCAAGATCGGCATATGCGAAATGTCGGTCGTGCTGAACACGTCGCACTGCGGCGTCTTGTTCTTGATGTCCAGCAGCAGGCGTTGGTACGCGACCTGGCCGGTGGTGCGGATCACCGAGACCTTGATGCCGGGATGTTGCGCGGTGAACATGCGGCCCAAGGCCTCGGCGGATTCCGCGTTGGTCTGACCGGTGTACCAGGTCAGCGACCCTTCGGCGCGCGCCGCTGTTTCGATGGCCTTGAGGTCCGCGCGGGCGACACGCGGCAGACCGCTCGCGAACGCGGCGGCGAGCGCCCCCGTGCCGAGACGGCGGCGCCCGGAAAGCAACTGCATGGAACGTTCCTTATGGCTTCAGGGAATGACCCCGGATTTATTTGTTGACGGCGATGACCGCGGTGACACCGCCATCGATCCAGGTGATTTCGAGTTCCACGAAACCGAAGGTGATGGTTTCGACAGCGTTGCCGTCCGGCCCGGCGGCGTGCCGGAGGTCCTGGATCATCGCTTGGCTGAGTTTCACCGACGCGACGGTCTTCTTCGCGGTGGCCGACGAGCCATCGAACGAATGGCTCAGGATGACGGTCAGCGACTCGTTGTGGTACGCGGCCTGGACAAACAGCGGCGAGGTTTTGTCGAGGCGCTTCGTGATCGTCAGAGGATGGATCACGGCGCGACCCGTGGGGGTCATCGTTTGCGCGTCCATCGGACGGGAAAGGCCGAAATTGCTGGAGAGCGTGTGGATCTGGCCGACAAACGGGACCTCTTTCACATCGCCGGTGAACGCGCCGGTCTTGCTGCCCGTGATCTTCGCGTAAATCGCCATGATTGTTTCGCCTTCGCTGCTCAGACCACAGTGGCCGGTGCCAAACCATATCATTGTCATGGGCCGGGTACCAAGCGCGGAAGCGCGCCCGCCCGGGCTGCCCGGACGGCCGGATTGCGCGTCCGGCGGGGTTCCCGGCTAACATATGGCCGAACCCACGGAAGGAGATGTCCGGTATGTCCGACACACACACGCCGCATGGCCCATTGCAAGGGGTGAAAGTCGTCGCCTGCTCCACCGCGCAGGCGGGC
>CANJJS010000094.1 GCA_947474705.1 Acetobacteraceae bacterium
GTGGAGGGCGGAGCGGAGGCCGGGGTTTCGAACATCGCGATCGCGGATTCGATGCCTTTCGACAGGCGGGCGACTTCTTCTTCCAGTTGCCTGGCGGGCTTTTCGACGGCCAGGACAATGCCCGACGCCTCGCGCAGGGTATGCAGGCGCTGGCGCGCCGCCATGCGTTGGCGTAACGCCGTCGCGTCGGCGATCAGCGCGGCGTGGCGCAGGGTCTCCACCGCCACCACCATGTCCGCGATTTCACGCGTTCCGGTGCGCAACGTCAGCGGCGTGGCGCGGTCGCCAGCCGCGATGCGGGTAATTGCCATGCCCAACCGCGCGAGCGGGCGCACGACACGCCAATGCAACAAAGCCAGGGAGGCGAGGGTCGCCAGCACCACGGCGCCGGACGCCAAACTGACAAGCCAGAGATGACGGATGCGGGCATGCTGCTGGGCGGTCACACGTTGCAGCGCGGTATCGACGATGGCGGCCCGTAGGTTATTCACGCTTTCCGACCAGGGCGCGATCGCCTTTTGTGTCGTAACGACTTCGCCCGGTCCATGCACGCCGCGCATGCCCTCGGTCAGCAGACCCCTGACGACGTCGCGCACGCCACCCGCGTCCACCTCCTCCAACCATGCCAAAGAGGCCAGGATTCGATCGTTCGGGTCGGCGATCTCGATCGTGTTTCGCAGCAATTTGGTGAGTTGGTCTGTTTGCGCCAGCAGCACCTGCGCCGCCTCCACATCCGCCTGGGTTAACACCTGCCCCGTATTAAAACGGGCCATGAGAACACCCGGGATGCGGCTGACACTGTCCTTCAACATCGACGCGAGACGGGCGACGGCGAGCAGGCCGGACAGGCTGGCATCGGCCGCCGTGACGTCGAGGGACGCCTGCGTCAATGGCGTCTCCAGCACCAGCGACACAGCGAGCATGCGCGGCATGACGGTTCGAAGATCCAGATATTGGCGCTCGCTTCGGTCCACCGAGAGAATCTTATCCACGGTCGTCCGCGCCAACCCCAACTTGCCACTCAACTCCGCGAGAAACGGATCCGCCGGCATCTCCGCACTGGCCTGGGCGCGCAGCCTGGCGATCAGTCCAACCGTCGTCCGATTGGTCTCATGCCTGGCCGCCGCGAGGCGCTTCGCCATCGCGTCCGGCAACGGAAACGGACCGCCAAGGGCGGCATTGGTGGCGACGCGCTCCGCCCAAAGGTCGGTTTGCAACAGAACCAGGAGGCGCATGCGCTCCACGGCCAGAACCGCGCCTTTGCCGCGACCGTAATCGCTCAGACCCTTGGACGCCATCATCCCGGCGAAGGACAAGGTCACCAACAGGATCGCGGCGATGGGAATGGCGAAAAGGGTTCTTAAAGTCATGCGGCATCCTCGGGCAGCGGGGCAAGGATGGCATCGGCGGGTTAATATTCTCTTAATTTCGGACGCGTTTGGCGCGCCGCCGCTTCGCCTGTAACGTGACGCGAAAGACCGGGAGGGACAGGCATGACAGAGGTTTTGGAGGCCGATTATGTCGTCGTCGGCGCGGGATCCGCGGGCTGCGTGTTGGCGGCGCGGTTAAGCGAGGAGCCCGGCACCCGCGTCGTCCTGCTGGAAGCGGGCGGCGAAGACACGAATTTCTGGATCCACGTACCGCTCGGCTTTGGAAAAACATTCGCCGACAAACGCGTCAACTGGATGTTCCAGACCGAACCCGATCCCGGCGCGGGCGGGCGATCGATCTATTGGCCGCGCGGCAAAGTGCTGGGCGGGTCGAGCTCGATCAACGGCATGGTCTATATCAGAGGCCAGCACGAGGATTTCGACCACTGGCGGCAGTTGGGAAATACCGGCTGGTCATCGTCCGACGTGCTCCCATATTTCCGCCGGTCGGTACACCAGACGCGCGGCGCGGACGAATGGCACGGGACGGGCGGGCCGCTGACAGTGTCGGACGCGACCTATTCGCATCCGATTTGCGATGCGTTCGTCGAAGCGGCCGCCGATCTCGGGTTCCCGAAAAACCCCGACTTCAACGGCGAAAAGCAGGAAGGCGTCGGCTATCAACAGACCACGACCAAGAATGGGCGGCGGTGTTCGACGTCTGTGGGATACCTTCGGCCCGCGATGAAGCGGCCGAATTTGCGCGTGATCACGCGTGCCCTGACGGAAAAAGTGCTGTTCGAGGGGAAGCGGGCGGTGGGGGTCGCGTTCCGCGAGAACGGGGTGCCGAAGACGATCCGGGCGCGCAAGGAGGTCGTGCTGTGCGGCGGCGCGATCGGATCGCCACATATCCTCATGCTGTCCGGCGTTGGACCGGCGGCGCATTTGGCCGGGATGGGGGTGGAGGTCGTGCACGATCTGCCGGGGGTGGGGCAGTGTTTGCAGGACCATTACTCGGCGGCGGTGAAACAGCGTTGCAAGGAAAAGATCACATTCAACGATGTGATGATGAACCCGCTGAAGCAGTTGGCGGTGGGCGTCCGTTACCTGATGTTCCGGGACGGGCCGCTGACGATGGCGGCGGGTCCCTGCGCGTTGTTCGCGCGGACGCGGCCGGAACTGGCGACGCCGGATGTGAAGATTTCGATCTCGCCGTTCAGTTCGGACAATCCGGCGGCGGGGTTGCACAAATTTTCCGCGTTCACCGTCATTGTCTATCAGTTGCGGCCGGACAGCCGGGGCGAAATCCGGTTGAAGTCGCTGGACGCCGCCGCCTCGCCGTCGATCGTGCCGAATTACCTCAGCGATGCGAACGACCAGCGGACCGTGGTGGACGGGTTGAAGTTGATCCGCCGGATTTTGGCGACTTCGCATTTCGATCGCTACATCGAATCGGAGTTCCGTCCCGGCGCGGATGTGCGGACGGACGAGGAATTGCTGACATACGCGCGCCAGTTTGGCGGGACAGTCTACCATCCGACCAGCACGTGCCGGATGGGGAACGATCCGATGGCGGTGGTCGATCCGGAATTGCGTGTCCGGGGGATCGACGGGCTTCGGGTCGTCGATGCCTCGATCATGCCGACGGTGGCGTCCGGAAACACCAACGCGGGGACGATCATGATCGCGGAGAAAGCGTCGGATATGATCCGGGGGAAGCCCGCGCTGGCGGCTTAAGCCGCCATTTTAAGAATGTCGAGAATATCGCCGATGCCGTGGATGGGTCGTGGGTTGGTGTGGAGGTAGTGGTCGAGAAGGGCGGCTTTGGCGATGGTCTCGAATTTTTCGGGCCCGACGCCGACCGCCGACAGGGTGCGGGGCAGGCCGAGGCTTTCGATGAACTCGCCGACGACTTTCCAGGCGGGCTCGTTGGGGCGGCCAAAGGCTTCGGAGATCAGCGCCTGGCGGTCCGCGATGGCGGCTTCGTTGTAGCGGAGCACGTTCGGGAGCATGACACACGACGTGTAGCCGTGCGGCACGTCGCAGGTGCCACCCAGCACATGACCGATGCCGTGGCTGGCGCCCATGGAAACGCCGAAACGATTGTGCTCCATCGAGAGCCAAACGGCGAGTTGCGCGTCGAGGCGGGCTTCCAGGTCGGTCGGGTCCTGGTGCGTGCGCGGCAGGGCTTTGGCGAGCAGCGAGATGGCCGGGAGCGCTTCCAGCCAGGAGCGCTTGTCGGCGGCGGGCTGGCAAACCGTTTCGACGGCGTGATCCAACGCGCGGATGCCCGACGACAGCCAAAGCCATTGCGGGGTACGGGTGGTGACGGCGGGATCCAGGATAATGGTGGAGGGCACGAGTTTCGGATGCCGGTAGATTTCCTTCAGCATCGTGCGCGTGTCGGTGGCCCCCGCCGAGGGATTGAAGTCCCCACCCGAAAGCGTCGTGGGGATGGCGATTTGCGGGACATCCGGGGCGTCGTAGTCGAGGACGATTCGTTTCCCGTCGGGGCCGACACGCACGACATAGGAGTCAAAATCTTCGATCGTGCGAATATTGTGTTTTAACGCCAGCCGGATCATTTTGCCGGCATCGGTGCCGGAACCGCCACCGAACGTGACGATCAGGTCGGCGCCCCGGGCCTTTTCGGCGGCGTCGAGAACGGCCTGACGCGGCGTGTGGGAAGGCATGCCGTCGTGGGAGGCGAAATAGCGGTCTCCAAGCGCGGCCCGCATGTCGTTCACCCAGGTCGTCTCGCGATCGAGGGTGCGGCTTACCAGCAGAAAAACCCGTTTGGCGTTCAGGCGGACGGCTTCCCCGGCGAGGGCCGCGGCGGCGGGCTGACCGTAAATCACGCGGTCGATGGCGAAATTGGTGTAGATGCCTTGAGGGGTCATGTCAGAAGCGATCTCCGCCCTCGGGGGTGGGCACTTCGAACGCGTTGGTGACCGCTGTCAGCGCGCCATAGAAACCGGCGAAGGCCGTGAGTTCCACCAGCCATTTCGTGCCGTGGCGTTTATGCAACGTGTCGAACGCGGCCTGGTCGACCTTGCTGGTTCGGGCGAGTTGCCGTGCGTAGTTCGCGACATCCCGCTCCTCGGGTTCCAGCGAATTAAGGTCGCCTTTCGCCCGCAGCACATCGATAACCTCTTCTCTCAGTCCATTCGTTCGCGCCGCGCCCACCTGGGCCGACCAAACATAATCGGAATCCTTTTCGCGGACAAAAGCCAAAATCGCGATGGATTTGAGCGGCCCTTCAACCACGCTTTTTTCGCGGTTGAAGGGCACCATCGGCAGCAGGCGTTCCGCGAGTTCGGGGCTGTACAGCAGAATGCTGAACGGGCCGCGGATTCTGCCGAAGACGGCGTGAACCTGATCGGCGACGTATTTGGAACCGTCGGGGACGTCGTCTCGGGATGTTATTTGCGGAACGCGTGCCATTTTACTTCCTCGCGATAGGAGCCCAGGGCTGACCGTATTTTTCGCCGAAGACGAAGAGAGAGGGGTCGCCGCGGCCGGTGGGACCGAATTTGCCCATGGGATAGCCGATGGGGAGGATTGCGTAGGATTGCACGCCTTCCGGAAGTCCGAAAGCGGCATCGACCTCGGCCGCGAACATGGTGTGGCGCGTGGTCAGGGTGGAGCCGAGACCGAGCGCGCGCGCGGCGAGGAGCATGTTCTGCACGGCGGGGTAGATGGAGGCGCCGGTGGTGCGGTTGGGCTTCGGTTCCTCCATGCAGCAGACGATCCAGACGGGGGCTTCGTGGTAGTGTTCCGTCAGATATTCGACCGCGCCGTGCTGCCGGGCGTATTTGTCGCCGGTGATGCCGGGGGGCGGCGCGGAGGAGGCGTAGCGAGGGCCGACGACGTCGTCGAAGGCTTTTTTATACCACTTTTGCACAGCCGCTTTGGTGGCCGCGTCCTTCACGACCATGAAGCGCCATTTTTGTGTGTTGCCACCGTTGGCGGCGCCAAGGCCGGCGTGAATGATTTTCTGGATCGCCTCGTCCGGCACGGGATCGGGCTTCAGGCGGCGCATGGAGCGCGTGGTCGTCATGATGTGGAAAACGTCGTTGTCGTCCGCCATGGTCTTGTCCTCCTGGTGTTAACGTCTCGCCGCGGGTTGGCCGCCGGATGCGGTCCGGCCACCATCGACGACGATGTGAGTGCCGGTCACATTGCCCGAAAGATCGGATGAAAGATACAGGACCACGCCCGCGACTTCCTCCGGCAGCGTGTAACGGCCCGTGGGCATGGTGGCGCTGTAGGCTTTGTGGACGCCTTCGGGATCGTTGGGATTCCGCTGCGATTCCAGCGACCGCATCATTCGCGTTTCCACCGGTCCTGGGCAGACCGCGTTCACGCGGAGCCCATGCGGCGCGACGTCGGAAGAGGCGACTTTCGTGAGGCCGAGGACGCCATGCTTGGACGCCACGTAGGCGGGCATGCCTGGCCCGCCGAACAGGCCGGCGACAGAGGCGGTGTTCACGACGGTACCGCTGCCTTGCTTCAGCATGACCGGCAGCACGTGGCGCAGACCGAGGAAGACGCCTTTCAGATTTACCGCGATGACCTGGTCGAACACGTCCTCGTCGTAGTCCTGGGTTGGGACGACCTTGCCCTCGATGCCGGCATTATTGAAAAAGCAATCGATTCGGCCATACGCGTCGAGACAGGCCGCGACATAGGCCTGGACAGAGGCGGATTTGGTGACATCCGCCTGAAAGCACTTTATGTCGCCGCCCCGTTGCGCCACCACATCGACCGTGGCCTGCGCCGCGGCCGCGTCGTGGTCGACGACGAAGACCTTGGCACCGCGAAGCGCGAAACCGAGAGCCGTCGCCCGGCCAATGCCGCCACCGCCACCGGTGATGAGCGCGACCTTGTTCGTGAAGTCCATGTGGGTTCCTCCCTGAAGCGGGAGTTTAGCGAAGGGGGTGGGGGAGGCAATCGGGGGAGATCGCCGGGCGTCCCCCCTCTTGCCAAGCGGCGCGGGGGAGACGACATAGCCTCCATCGTTCCGGACCGCGTGGGTCCGGTTTCCACTGGCGGCGCAAAGGGCGAACACCATGTTCATCGAAACCGAGGGCACACCGAACCCCGCGACCCTAAAATTCATCCCGGGCCAGGAAGTCATGGGCCTGACGACGGCCGACTTCGCCTCGAAGACCTCGGCGCTGCGTTCGCCGCTGGCCACGGCGCTGTTTGAGCTGGAAGGCGTCTCACGCGTGTTTCTGGGCGGCGACTTCATCACCGTCACCAAGTCCGACGTGACCGGCTGGGAGTCGTTGAAACCCCAGGTGCTCGGCGCGATCATGGACCACTTCGTGATGGAGCGGCCGGTGATCGATACCTCCATGGCGCACGACGACCTGTTCGACGAGGAAGACGTCGATCCGGCGGATGCCGAGGTCGTCGAACAAATCAAGGAACTGCTTGATACCCGCGTCCGCCCGGCGGTGGCGGGCGATGGCGGCGACATCGTGTTCCGCGGGTTCCGGGATGGGATCGTGCGGTTGCACATGCAGGGCGCCTGCTCCGGCTGCCCATCGTCGCGCGCGACGCTGAAGCACGGGATCGAGAACATGCTGCGCCACTACGTGCCGGAAGTCGTGGCGGTGGAACAGGTCGAGTTCTGAGCCGATTGCCGCGGTTTTCGTAACCGGAGACCGCGGCGCCTCAGGCGCCCGCTTTAAGGCGGGCGAGTCGTTCCCGCGCCGCCTCGGCCAGGAAGCGCGAGCGGTTTTTCGAGGATTTGTCGATCGCCGCGATCAAATCCTCCGGCAGAGTCACGTTGATGCGCAGCGCGCGTCCCCGGGGATCGGGGACATCGACGATGAAGCGGAACGCCTCCCGGTTTTCCGGATCGGCCATGACCTCGTCCAGCGTACTGGGCGCGGGGATCGCTTCCCCCGCCGTGCGCATGCCGTCGAGGTGAAACGACAGCACTTCGGCGGCGAGACGGCGGGCCTCGTCCAACGTTGCTCCGGCGGTGACACAGCCCGGAAAATCCGGAAACGCGACCCCGTAATCGCTGTCGGGTTCTTTGAACAAAAGCGCGATATAACTGGCCATCGGTGTATCCTTGGAAGTACGCTGGACTGTTTTTCAATGCTTCGCACTGTCCCTGCCAGGTGGCGCCGTCACACGGCCGGCCGTTCCGGATGCACGAACCGCCAATGGCTGCCGCGGGTCTCGATATGCACCCAGCCCGATAACCGGGGCCGGCGAACGATCTCCGGCTGTTGATGGACATATTCATACACACTTTGTTGCGATGTCAACGCCGCATTCAACCCCACAAACGCAAACACGCGGTTAATCCGGTGGCGGTGCGCCTCGTTTCCGTCTAACCGGATCGCGTGAACCGGCCCCTTTCCCTGCCAGACTCGCCCGCGGTCGTCGCCGGTTTCGGCCGCGCGTCCATTCTGACCTCCGACGGCGAGCTTTTGACGCTGCCAACCGAGGAAGCGGCTGCCTTTCTGCGCGGCCTTCCGCCGCCGATTTTGGTCCATGCCCCCGTCACTTTCCGCCGTCTGGGGATGCGCCCAGGGCCCGCGTTCGACCTGCTTGAGCTGTTTGCTTTCGCCCGTCCGGCCAATAACGCGGCGCCGACGCCAAGGGGGTTGGCGGTGGCGTTGGACCACGACGACCCGCCGCCGGGACTCGAGGATCAGGCCGCCATGCTGCCGGACCTCGCCCTTGCGCTGCTGAACCACCTCGCGCGGGGGCGCGACACGCCGATGAACCGCGACGCCGCCTCTCTCGCGGCGCGCATGGGCCGCGCCGGCTGGGCATGGGCCGCCTTCGTCACTGAAGCCCTTGGCCAGCCCGATGCCGCCCCTGGCATCGATGGTCTGAAAGTCTGGCGCCGCCTGCCGGAATTCGAGGAAACCGCTGTTCCGCCGCCGCCCTCCGCCCATCCGGTCACCGAAGCGGAGGCCCGCGCGCGTCTGGCGGAGATTCTCGGGGGCGGCGCTGAACAACGGCCGGGCCAGGCGGATTACGCGGGCGCGGCGACAGCGGCGTTTTTGCCACGGGAGACGAAGGGCGACCCGCATCTGGTTCTCGCCGAGGCGGGCACCGGCACCGGCAAGACGATCGGCTACCTCGCGCCCGCCAGCGTCTGGGCGGAGAAAAACAACGGGCCCGTCTGGATCAGCACCTTCACGCGCCACCTGCAACGTCAGATCGAGGCCGAGATCGCCCGCATCTGGCCCGACCCGACGGAACGCCGGGCCAACGCCGTCGTCCGCAAAGGCCGCGAAAATTATCTTTGCCTGCTCAACCTGGAAGACGCGGTCAATAACAGCACGGGCGGGTTCCTCCAGAATCAGATCATTCCTCTCGCCTTTATCGCCCGGTGGGCCGCGGTCTCGGAGGACGGCGACATCCATGGCGGCGACCTGCCGGGATGGCTGGCTGAACTGCATGGCGCGGCGCTGTTGACCTCGCTCCAGGACCGCCGCGGCGAGTGCATCCACGGCGCCTGCACGCACTACAAAAAATGTTTCGTCGAACACACGATCCGCCGCGCCCGCACCGCCAAACTGGTCGTCGCCAACCACGCTTTGGTCATGGCGCAGGCAGCGTGGGGAGGGCTCGACGACGCCGCGGTACCCTCCCGTTACGTGTTCGACGAAGGCCACCACGTCTTCGATGCCGCGGATGGCGCTTTTTCCGCCACGCTCTCCGGCCTGGAGACCAGCGAACTCCGCCGCTGGCTGTTGGGCGCGGAGGGCGGACGGACCCGTGCGCGAGGCCTGCAACGCCGGGTGGAAGACCTCGTCGCCGATCGCCCGAACCTCACGGCCCCGCTGGACGCCGCGCTCCAGGCCGCCCGCGCGTTGCCGGGCACCGGATGGACCGCGCGTCTGGGCGAGGAAGGCCCCGAATTCGAAGGCGTCGAACCCCGCCAGGTCAATCCGACCGAGGCGTTTCTCCGCCTTGTCCGCCGCCAGGTCCTGGCGCGGACCTCCGCCGAAACCCCGAATGGGCGTCCCAATCCCTACGGTTCCGTCGAGTGCGACGTTGCCCCATTGAACGAGAACGTCGACGAAGCCGCCGCCCATCTCGCCCGCGCCCTGGGCCGTATCGCCGAGCCGCTGGAAGTCCTGCGGACCCGCCTGCTCGCCCGCGCCGAGGACGAGGCGGAGGACATGGACACCCAGACCCGCACCCGGATCGAGGCGATCTCCCGGTCGCTCGACCGCCGCGCCATCCAGCCGGTGCGGGCATGGCGGTCGATGCTGGCCGCCTTGTCCGAACCGCCGCGCGAAAGCGGCGAGCGTCCGGGCTACGTTCAGTTCTTCCGGCTCGACCGCCGCGACGGGAACCGGGATTTCGATGTGGGGCTGCATCGGCACTGGCTCGACCCGACCGTGCCCTTCGCGATGACTCTGGCCGCGCCGGCGCAGGGGATGCTGATTACCTCCGCCACACTTCGGGACGCCGGCATGGGCGATCCGGAACTGGCATGGGCCGCCGCCGAGGCGCGGGTGGGCGCGCCGCATCTGCCCTCGCCCGCGATCCGCGCCGCCGTGGCGTCACCCTTCGATTACGCGGCACAGACGCGGGTGCTGGTGGTGTCGGATGTGTCGCAGGGCGATATCGGCCAGCTCGCCACGGCCTTTCGTGCGCTGTTTCTGGCGGCGGGGGGAGGGGGGCTGGGCCTTTTCACCGCCATCGCCCGCCTGCGCGCCGTGCACCAGCGGATCGCGCCCGATCTGGAACGCGAAAATATCCCGCTTTACGCGCAGCACGTGGACGCCATGGGCAACGCCACCCTGGTCGATATTTTCCGCGCTGAGGAAGACTCTTGCCTGCTGGGCACCGACGCGATGCGCGACGGCGTCGATGTGCCCGGACGGGCGTTGCGGTTGGTCGTGTTCGAAAAAGTGCCGTGGCCGCGTCCGGATATTCTGCATCGGGAACGGCGCGTGCATTTGTCCGGCGGCGACCCCAGAAGCTGGGACGATCGCATCGCCCGCGCCCGCATCCGTCAGGCCTTTGGTCGCTTGATTCGCCGGTCCACGGATCGGGGTGTCTTCGTTCTGTTGGACCGCGGGGCGCCGACCCGTTTGATGTCCGCGTTCCCGGAAGGCGTGGACGTCCGCCGCGTCGGTCTGGCCAAGGCCGTTGAGGAAACCCGGGGGTTTTTGCGCGATATATAATCGTCCAATGGTGCCCTGAGTTCCGGCGGCGACCATCGCCCGCGCCGCCGCCCGCGCGCGGAAGCAACTCGCCTTTAGATTGATGGAATGAACGAAATCCCAGTCCGCTTCTCTCATCTCCAGGAATGGCGCGCGTGGGAACACGCCCGCGTTGTTCACCAGAATGTCGATCTTCCCGATCGCCGTCACTGTTGCCTCGACCAGTTTCGCGGGCGCATTCTGGACTGAGCGACTCGTTAAACGTTGGGCGTCGCCTTGTCGAACTGTGCGGATTTCCCCGGCCACCTCTCAACCCGCCGAAGCCCGAATTCGCGCGGCGTTCAGCCATGTCCGATGGGCGGCCAATCATCCCTCGTCCACGCGCGGCCGCGATCGAGCGTTCGCGGTGCTCTGGGTCACCGTCCCTCCCGCCGGGTCCCCAAAATCGAAACAGTCAAGAATTTTACCGCCGGTGAGAAAATGCGAAGCGCGGCTCCTCAGCGGACGCGGTCCGCGCGATTGTCAAATGGTCGCAGCAATGATACAAAGAACGTCAGAAAAATTATTTTGTAGACCAGTGACGAAAATGATTGGTTTTTAGATCGTGAGGCACTCACCGTCCACATGGACTCGCGGATCGCGCGCATGCATCGTCGTCTGTTATCGAACGCGTGTGTCCATGGGCTCGTCTGCCCGCGCCAATGGAGATTCATAACGTGAATTTCATCCTCCCAAGGCTCAATCGCGCGGCGCGACGCCGCGCGGCGAAACGCGACAAGACGGCGAGTGTCGCCCTCTCCCGGCGGCTGGAGCTTGAAACCTACGAGCCGCGCATTCTCATGTCCGCGGCGTTGTTGCCAGTGCACGGTTCGATCGACGCCCCGGGGCAGACCAATCAATACACGTTCAGTCTGACCGATCCCTCGCAAGTCTATTTCGACAGCCAGACGCCGAACGCCAATCAGATCGACTGGACCTTGCAGGGGCCAACCGGGACGGTTGTGTCGCATCGATCGTTCTCCGCCTCCGATGCCACTCTGCCACGCGATCAGGCGGTGCTCGGGCTGGTGCCCGGCACGTACACACTGACAGTCGCCGCGCAGGGCGCGACGACGGGTGCTTACGATTTCCAGTTACTGGACCTCGCGAACGCCACACCGGTTGTGCCGGGTCAGACCGTGGATGGGCAATTGAACCCTGGCGACGCCACGAATCTCTACCGGTTTCAGGCCGTGGCGGGACAGACCTTGTTCTTCGACAGTCACGCGCTCAGTCCCCAGTCCACGAACTGGCGGGTCATCGGGCCGGAGGGCACGACGGTGTTCGGGCCCACCGGGTTCGGACCGGCGTCCGCCCCAAATGTTTTGCCGGAGACCGGCACTTACACATTGCTTGTCGAGGGCAACGTCAATCAGACCGCCCTCGCCAATTACAGCTTCACGGTGTTTCCCGTCGCGCCCACGGTCACGCCGCTCGTACTGGGTCAGACCACGGCCGGACGCCTTGAAACACCCGGGGCCACAAACGAATACGCGTTCACATTGGGCCAGCCGACGACGCTGCTGTTCGATAGCCTGGTCAATCGCGGCGATCTGACGTGGACCTTGACCGGGCCGGCGGGCGACATCGTTAGCCGGCGCGCGTTTAACGTGTCCGACGGACCGGGGATCGGTGGCGATACCAGCCTTCGACTTGCGGCGGGAACCTACAAGGTCGGTGTGTCCGGGGCGGGGGCCGCCGTGGGCGCTTATGGCTTCCGGTTGTTCGACCTCATCGACTCCGCGATCGTCTCGCTCGCCGACAGACACACGCTCGCGATTGACGACGGCGGCTTCGCGGCGTTGGCGGCGCATACGGCGGCCGGTGCCCCGATCGCTCTGTCGCCGATTTACGGTCCGTCGAGTCCGGAAACCCCGCATGCGCTGGCTTTGGGGGATACAGCCGTCAGTGCGGCGGTCGTGGTGTCGCCTTTGCTCGAGCCCGCCAACGTCACGGTGGAATCCTGGGTGCGGCTGGACTTCGCCGCCGGCGGCCAGAACACGATTTTTCAGATGGGCGGGCCGGGTACGGGATACGCCCTGATCGTCGGCGCGAATGGAAAAATGCGCTTCGAGGTGGACGGCGTGGCCGCCGAAGCGCCTACGGCATTCCGCCCAGGGGTCTGGACGCATGTGGCGGGGACGTACGACGGCGCCACGCTGAGGCTGTATGTCAACGGTGTCGAAGCCGCGGTCAGAGCTTTCGCCGGTCCCGTGTTTTACGACGGCGCCGGGGCGACGATCGGCGCGTCGGCCGGCGGTGGCAATCTCTGGCACGGGCAACTCAACGAGTTACGGATCTGGGACTCCGCCCGCCCGGCTTTGGCCATCGGCAACGACATGCCGTTCACGCTACGGGCCATGCCCGGACTGTTGGCGCTCTGGCACCTCGACGAGGCAACCGGCCTGACGCTATCCGACTCGTCGGGAAATGGGCTCGACGCGGTACTTGGGCCGGTTCCGGGCACGGCGACCGAACTGCTCCGTTTCGATCTCGCCGCCGGGCAAACGTATTTTCTCAATTATCCAGATTTCCATTATAATGAGGCTGGTGCCAGCGGGGCGTTCACGCAAAGATTCTTCAATCCGAACGGATTTCAGCTTTTCTCGCGGGCCATGTCCGACCTGGGGGCGATCGTCGCGGAAACGGATGGCGTCTATACGCTCGCGATCGAAGGGGCGATCGGCAACCTGTCGGCGGCGGCTCTGGATGTCCGGCTGGTGCCTGTGCAGACGATCGCCGCGGCGATGAACTTTGGCGACACGGTCTCCGGGACCGTCGATATGCCCGGCCAGACCGTGGCATATGCCTTCACGCTGGGGTCCGATACCAGGGTTCTGTTCGATACGCTTGCCGCCGATTCCGGGCTGTACTGGACGCTGACCGGGGCGGCGGGCACGGAGGTCGCCAACCGAGACCTTTTGGCCTCGGACGGTCCTTCCTCGCCGGCATCGCCGCCGCCGATGCTGGCCGCGGGCGATTACGTTCTGACCATCGGCGGGAGCGCGGCCGCGACAGGCGCGTTCGCCTTCCGCCTGCTCGATGCCACCCCGGGCGCCGCGGGTGTCGCGCCGTTCACCCTTGGCGACTACGTCATCGCGACGATGGACCAGCCAGGCGGAACGGTCCTCTACAGTTTCGACGCGGCCGCTGGCGACACGATTTCGTTCGACATCGCGACCGGGGCCTTCGAGTCCACCTGGATTCTTTACGACCCCTACGGCCGCGCCGTGTTCGGCCCGTCCCGTGTCGCCAGTCAAATCGACCTGACTCTGGGCGCCACCGGTACCTATGTGCTGGCGATCGAGGGCGCGGTCGATGCCGGCAGCGCCGCCACGGTCGAGTTCCAGTCGAGCCTGAACGGCCACACCGATCCCGAGCCACTCACGGGCACGCCGATCGTTTTTGGCGAGGTCTCCAGCGGTTTCGGCGCGCCGAATGAGCAGCACGACTATGTGTTCACGGCAGCGGCCGGGACGCGTCTGTATTTCGATGTCCAGAACACTGACAGCGTCTACCTCGTTTACAGCCTGACCGGGCCGCGCGGCGTCGAGATTCCGGACACCGCGTTTCCGAACGCGGACGGCACGGAAAACATCAATCCCGCTGTCATCGCGCTGCCGCTCGACGGAACCTACCGGCTACGGGTCACCAACCCCGCGGGCTATACGGGCGGATATACGTTCGCTCTGATCGACCTGGCCCAACCCACGGCCGTGTTGCCGGTGGATGGGTCTGTTTTCCAGACGGGCCTGTCGCCCGCGAACCAGACACATATCTATACGTTCGACGCGACGGTGGGCACGGATGTCTTTCTCGCGGCGTCCGCGTCCTACACGTTTATTCAGAACATCGATGTCCGGCTGATCGACCCGAACGGGCGTGAGGTCCAGGGGCCGTTTTCGCTTGGCGACACGGTGCTCCATATCCCGGTGACCGGGACATATACGCTGATCGTCGAGGGCGAGCGGAACAACGCCTATTACAGCGGCGGCATTGCCTATTCGCTGGCGCTGACCGCCATCGCCGATCCCGCGCCTGTCGGGGTTGGCCTGGGGCAGACCATCGAAGGGCGGATCGCGGCGGGCGGAGTGACCGATCGGTACACGCTCGACCTCGCCGGCGATTCGCGGCTGATTCTGAGCAGTTTCACCAACGATCCGGATGCGGTTCTGACGATCGGCGATGCCAATGGCGCGATCCGGTCGATAAATCTGGCGCAGGCTGTCGGTTATGGCGCCGGTTCTCCGGTGTTCGCGCTTCCCGCCGGCAGTTACACGCTCGCGGTTTCCTCCAGCCGGCCAACGGGCACGCCATCGTACAGCTTCAGGTTGTACGACATGTTCACCGCCGGTGCGCTGTCGCCGGGCGCGACGGCCGCCGGCGTGTTGCAGCCCAATCAGAGCATCGAGGCCTATACCATCGATGTCGCGGCCGGGGAGCGGTTGCGTATCACGACCACGCGGGAAGCGCCCGGCTTCGACGATCGTATTCTGGTGCTCGATCCGAACGGGCGGCCTTTGGCGCCGCCGGCGAGTTACCGCGACAATCCCGCGATCTTCGAAATCGCCGCGAGCGGTACATATACGATCTTGTTCGAAGGGCTGAATTATTTCTTTTATGGCCAACAGCCCAGTGTGGCGTATTCGTTGACGGCATGGGTCGATCCGGCGCCGTCGCCGGTTTCGTTTGGAACCGGGAACGCCGGCACGCTCGCGGACCGTTCCGCGGTTGTCCGTTACGCGTTTCATCTCGATACCGACAGCAATGTCGTGTTCAACAGCCTCGCGGCCGATCCGGATCTGACCTGGACGTTAACTGGTCCCAACGGTTACAATCTGGCCCGGTCTTTTTATTATACCGGAAGTTACGAGCTTGGCGGCACCAATCCGGTGCTGCCGTTGAAGGCCGGCGATTATACGTTGACCTTTACCAACAGCCGGGCGTCCGCCGGGGCGTATTCTTTCCGGTTGTTGAATCTCGCGGACGCGCCGGTGTTGAATGTGGATTCGTCGATCGGCTCGACGTTAAGCCCAGGGAATGAAACGCTCCTTTACAGGTTTAATGCGACGGCGGGCGTGCCGCTGAGTTTGACCACCACGGACCCGTCCAACCTTCTCGCGATCCGGCTGATCGATCCATTCGGCCAGCAGGTGTTCGGCCCTGTTCAGACGGGCCAGCGGCTGATCTCGCCAACGGCGACCGGCGTTTACACCGTCATGATCGAGGGGCGGGTTTGGGACGCCACGCCGCGGCCCTACAGTATCGGTCTCGCCTCGGTGCCTCAGGATCGCATCGCGCTGAACGGACTCGACAGTCCCAAAGGGCCGTTTTCGGCGCAAGGGCAGATTGGCCGCGCGCTGGCGTTCACCGGGCTTGAGTCGATTCAGGTGGCCGATACCCCCGCGTTGTCTCTGGGCACATCGTTCACGTTACAGGCCTGGATCAATCTGGATCAGATCGACGCGAGCAATGTGCCGATCCTGGCGAAAGCGGGCGGGCGCGATTTCACGTATGCCCTCGGCCTCGACAGCGGCGACCGGATTTGGCTGCGCTTCACCGACGCCAACAACGACAACCGCGTTTATACGAATTTCGGCATCGCGCCGGGCAATACCTGGACCCAGGTCACGGGAGTCGTCGACGGCGCCACGCGCACGATGAGTGTTTACATCAATGGCGTGCTGGCGGCGCAACAAGCCTACGGGTCCTACACCCCGGTGGACAGCGGCTCGCCCCTGACGATCGCCGCCGATAAATTCATGGGCGCGAACAACGACGGCGCTTTCCAGGGCCTGATCCAGCATGTCGCTGTCTGGAACGTGGCGCGCTCGGCCAGCGAGATCCAGGCCAGCTACAACAGCGCGCTGACCGGCCACGAGGCCGGGCTGGTGTTGTACCTCCCCCTGAACGACCCCAGCGGCGCCAACACCGTCGCCGATCTGGGCCCCAACGCGTTGACGGCGACCGTGACCCGCGCCTTCGCCGGTTTGAACAATGTGGTCGAGGGCCGGATTTCCCGGTCTTTCGGCACCGCCACCTACACATTCTCGTTGGGACAGGCGGCGGACCTGCTGATCGACGGGTTGTCGGACGACGACGCGTTCAGCGTCGTCCTGACCGGTCCGGATGGCCTGTCGGTCACGCGCGCCATCCGCCGGTCAGATAGTTTCGAATTCAACGGCAATCCGGTTTTCGCCGCGCCGGCCGGCAATTACACGATGGTGGTCAGCGCCGCCTCGGGCCATGTGGGGAGTTATGGGTTCCGATTGCTCGACCTGTCCGCGGCGGTGCCGGTCGCGTTGAACACGCGGGTGAACGTCACGCTGCCGGCCGGGTTCGCGACCCAGGCGATGAGCTTCGCGGCCAACGCCGGCGACACGGTCGTGTTCAACAGCCTGGCATCGCCGGTTGGTAACGACATGGTGTCCCTCCGCCTGATCGATCCCTTGGGCCGGTTATGGGCGGGGCCGCTGACGTTCAACGCGCAAACGGGCATTCCGGCATTGCCGATGACCGGCACCTATATGCTGCTGATCGAAGGCCGCACCTATTACAACCGCTTCGGCCCGCTCGATCTCGCCTTCGAACTCGACCGCGCCGAGACGCTGCCCGCGACGCTCCAGATCGGCGCGCCAAACCCGAACCCCGGCCCTCTTTGGGGCGCGGGTCTTGTGCCGGGCCAGGGATTGATCCTGACCGGCGCCGACGAGGTGACGGTCCCGGACGGTCCGGTCACGGATCAGACCGGGAGCTTCACCATCCAGGCCATGGTGAACCTGACGCGGTTCGAGGGTTACACGCCCATCGCCACCAAGGTCGCGGCCAGCGGATCGTCGGGCGGACTGACGCGCGCTTACGGGCTTTACGTGAATGCGAACGGCTCGATCGTGGCCACGCTGCGCGATGCGTCGGGCGAGCAGTCCGTGACCTCCGACGCGGGCCTCGTCGTTTTGAACCAATGGGCGAACCTCGCGCTGGTCGTGGATCGGACCTTCGGCACGATGCAGGTGCTGCTGAACGGCGCGGTCGTTGGAACCAGCGCGATCCGGACGTCGCCGGGTATCGTATTCGACGGCCCGCTGGTCATTGGCGCCACGGAGGAAGCCGATGCGGGCTATGGCCGGATGGAAGGCGGGCTCGCCTATGTCCGGATGTGGTCGCTGGCGCTGACGCCCGGACAGATCGCCGCGGCGATGGCGGCCGCGCCCGCTCCCGACAGCGCGGGCCTGGTGCTCGACCTGCCGTTCGCGGAGGGCACGGGCACCGTTTCCGCCAATATCGCGGCGGGAGGCGGCAACGCCACGCTGGTGGGGCTGAACACCGACGGCGTCACCGGCCACATCGCGCGCGCCGGGCAGAGCATCGCCTACAGCTTCACGCTGGCCCAGACCGCCATGATCGCGGTGGACAGCTTAAGCGGCAACACCCAACTGAACTGGCTGCTCAGCGGCCCCTATGGCGACATCGCCGGCAACCGGCTGAGTTCCACCAACGGCTTCGACACCGGCGGCGGCGCCCCGGTCTACACTTTGCAAGCCGGGACTTACAGGTTCACGGTGTCCAGCTTCAATGGCGGCACCGGATATTACAACATCCGGTTGATCGACGTCGGTGCACAGGCCACCGCGCTGACACTGGGCTCGCCCGTGTCGGGCGTGCTGAACCCGGCGAGCCGGACACAGGTTTATTCCTTCTCCGCCAACGCTGGCGACACGTTCTTCTTCGACCCGCTGACCGTCGCCGGAGAGGTAAGCTGGCGGCTCGTCGACCCGTCCGGCCGCCTCGTGTGTAAAACAGCGTGCAAACCTTTCCAGATTCCGGGGGTAAACAGCGTCCAATAGTTTCCACCCCGGTCCGTGCGATCCTCCGGCGTTTATGCTGGAGAGTCTGGGGTGTTGTACATGGATACGATTGCCGAAATCCGCCGCCGTCA
>CANJJS010000095.1 GCA_947474705.1 Acetobacteraceae bacterium
GCCATTTTGCCGACGTGCAGCGTGTAGGTGCGCATTTCGTAGAGAGCCATTTTGTCTCGTCCCCTGGTTTCCGGTGAATGGCCCATCGTCCGAACCGGGGAAGCCCTTGTCAACGGCGTCCCGGTGCTGTTTGAACGCCCGCCGCCCATCCGATGCGACATGGGCGGCAGCGCGCGACACCCGCCGAAGGACCTGACACCGAATGAACGCCATGACCGCCATCGCCGAGCTTATGGGGCCGGCCGCCGTACTGACCTCGCCCGAGGATATCGCGCCCTACGCTGTCGACTGGCGCAGCGCCTATCGCGGGACGCCGGAGGCGGTGCTGCGGCCCTCGACGACGGCCGAAGTTGCGGAGACGGTGAAGCGCTGCGCCGCGGAGAACCTGGCCATCGTGCCCGCCGGCGGGCGCACGGGACTCAGCGGCGGCGCGGTGCCGCAGGCGAACGGGCCGAAATCCGTGGTGTTGTCGTTGGAGCGGATGAACCGCATCCGGGACATCGACGCGCGGGATTTCTCGCTGGTCGCGGAAGCCGGGTGCGTCGTGCAGAACGTGCAACAGGCGGCGGCGGAGGCGGGGCGTCTGTTCCCGATCCAGTGGGGCGCGCAGGGCACGGCGCAGATCGGCGGCATGTTGTCCACGAACGCCGGCGGCATTCGCACGCTACGCTGGGGCAACGCGCGGGAACTGGTGCTGGGTTTGGAAGTCGTGCTGCCGGATGGACGGATTTTGGACGATCTGCGGCGGGTCCGTAAGGACAACAGCGGCTACGCGCTGCGGCATTTGTTCATTGGCGGCGAAGGTACTCTGGGAATCATCACGGCGGCGGCGATGCGGTTGCAGCCGGCGTTGAAGCGCGTGGAAACGGCCTACGTCGCGGTGCCCTCGCCCGACGCGGCGCTGTCGCTGTTCTCTCGGATGATGGAAAGCGGCGCCGAGGTCATCGGCTTCGAACTCTGCGCCCGTTTCTGCATGGAAATGGCAGACCGCCACGGCGTCGGCCTGCGTTTGCCGCTGCCGCTGGAAAGCCCGTGGTTCGTGATGCTGGAACTCGCCGCGGCCCATGCCAGCATTCCGCTGAGGGAGATCATGGAAGAATGTCTTGGCGCCGCGATGGAAGCGGGCGAGGTCACGGATGCCGCGATCGCCGAAAGCGAGGCGCAGCGCCAGGCGATCTGGAAGATCCGCGAGGATTATCCCGAGTGCGGCCGGATGGAAGGACCCGCCGTCAACACCGACACCTCGGTGCCGGTGTCCGCCGTGCCGGAGTTCCTGCGTATCGCCGAGAAAGAAATGAAGGCGCGCTGGCCGGAGGGCCGCATGGCCGCGATCGGCCACGCGGGCGATGGGAACATCCATGTCTCGCTGATGGCGCCGCCGGGAATGAAGGACCGGCCCGCATGGGTCGCGCGCGCCGGGGAGATGGAGCCGCTGGTCAATGCGATCGCGGTGTCTCTGGGTGGTAGTTTTTCGGCCGAGCATGGGATCGGGCAGTCGAAGCGTCATGCGATGGCGGCGCACAAGGACCCCGTGGCGATGGATGTCATGCGTTTGGTGAAGGACGCGCTGGATCCGGACCGGCGGATGAACCCAGGCAAGGTGCTGCCGTGATCGAGGCTTCTGGCGCGTCCGGCGCGCGCCAGAAGCAATTTATTCCGGTTTGAATCAGCCCCCGCCGCCGGTGACCGGCGCGAAACGTGGCAGATCGAAACTCGCGTTCGCGCATCCGGCGCCCGTGAGTTTGATGTGGGACGCGTTGGCGTCTCGCGAACCGGATACGTTGCCGGCGGGCCCGTTTCCGGACACCGGAATCAGCGCGGCGACGATCTGACCGTCGGTGCCAATCGCGCCGCGGACCGCGCTGACGCCGCTCATGTCGGTGTAAAACACGACACCGTTGAGATTTGCGGCGACGCCTTCCGGCACCGGCAGGATGTGCCATTCCAGGGTCGGGCAACCCGCCACCGTGCTCGGCGCGCGGCCGCCGGAATAGGATTTCTGGGCGAAAGCGGCGGGCGCCGTGGCCATGCCCATCGCGGCGATGGCGAGCGTGGCGAAAACCGCGGAGCCGAAAGATGTGCGCATGTGATGTTCCTTGGTTCGAAGGATGAAAACCTGTCGCGGCGTCAAACGTGTCAGACCAGCCATCGGAACGGCCGATTCCTGGCACGGCCTCTCCATGTCATGGCGCGGCGCGTTCGGGCGCCTTGTATCAGTCGCCGCCGCCGGCGGATCGCCAGCGGCGCAATTCGATGGTGGCGTTCGCGCATCCCGCGCCGGCCAGGACGACTTTCGTCATCCCGCCGGTGCGCGTGCCGGTCACGGTGCCAACCGGCCCGCTGCCGGACACCGATGCCAGCGAGGCAATCACCGTGCCGTCGGCGGCGGATGTTCCGCGGACGATGCTGATCCCACTCATGTCGGAATAATATGCGATGCCATTGATATTCGTCGCTGTGCCGAACGGCATGGGCAGCAGATGCCATTCGACCGTGGGGCATTTCGGCATGGTCGACGACGACTGTCCGCTGTAATAATCGTTACCCGAGGTGTTCTGCGCCCGCGCGGTGGGCGCATCCATCGCACCCGCGGTGGCGAACAGGCACAGCGCGGCCACCGTGAACCACTTCATTTCAATCATGTTCGGTTTCCTTATGTCGCCGCGTGGAATTTTCCGGAAATCGGACGGCGGTGCGCGCCTCGTTCCGGTACCCGCGTGCTCCTATGGCGGTCCGGCGGGAACGTGTCATTGACGCGCGTCAAGAATCCCGCCGGCGCCACCGCGGTCCCGGCGGCCACCGCGCGGCCTCTCCCGCGAACAGCGCCCACCAAACAATCGCGGGCTGCAAGGCCAGCCGAGGCAGATGATACCACCAGCCCAGCGCGTTTTGTCCGTAGGCCAGACCGTCGATGGCGTGTTTGACGTTCGCGGGGAACACGCACACGGCGTAAAGCGCGAGCGCGATCCCCGCCGCGCGCCGCAACCGCGGAACCGCCAAAGCCAGAGCGCCCGCGATCTCGCAGAGGCCGGTCGCCAGGACGGTGAATTCCGGGAATGGGACCCATTCCGGGACGACGCGCAGAAACCCATCGGGCACGGTCAGATGCGCCACGCCCGCGATCAGATAAAAGCAAATCAGCGCGGCGCGTGCCGCCGCGCGGCCGCGTGTTCCGTTTCGTGGCATGACCTGTCTCCCTGTGCGCCCGCTTATACGGCCGGGTTCTGGATTGGGATCGCACCGAGAGGTAGTGTCGGACGGAATTCGCGTGACGCCGGGACGTGGCGCGCGCGCCACGAAGGGAAGGAAACCCAATGACACCGTTTCGATTCGACGGGCGCCGCGTGGTCGTCGCGGGCGGCAGCCGCGGCATCGGCCGCGCCATCGCGCTGGCCTTCGCCGAGGCGGGCGCCGCCGTCTCCATCTGTGCCCGTGGCGCCGAGGCACTGGAAGCCACGCGCGCCGACATGGCGGCCTTCGGCGGGATCGCGCACGCAGGTTCCTGCGATCTGTCCGATCTGGACGCCATCGCGCGGTATATTCCCGCGGCGGCGGCGGCCATGGGCGGCATCGACATCCTGATTAACAACGCCACCGGTTATGGGCGCAGCGACGACGAAGCGAGCTGGGAGGCCAGTTTGAACGTCGATCTGATGGCGGTGGTCCGCGCATCGCGGGAGGCGCTGCCTTTCCTGGAAAAATCGGACGCGGCGGCGATCGTCAACATCGCGTCCGGTGCCGGGATCAATCCGGCGGTGCGGAACGCGGCCTATGGCGCGTCGAAGGCGGCGGTGATTCATTACACGAAGACGCAGGCCGCGACGCTGATGAAGAAGGGGATCCGGGTGAACTGCATCGCGCCTGGCTCGGTCGAATTCCCCGGCGGGTCGTGGGAGAAGCGCAAAACCGATGCGCCGGAGCTTTACAATCGTATCCTCAACGCCATTCCGGCGGGCCGTCTGGGACGCCCGGAGGAAATCGCGCCGGTGGTGCTGTTCTTCGCCTCGTCGCTGGCGGGTTGGGTGACGGCGCAGGTGGTGCAGGTGAACGGCGGCCAGGGTTTCGGGCGCTGAGATGGGTTTGTCCGGAACGGAACAGTGTTGCTTGACAGTGTTCCGCTCCGGGCCGACGATCCGGCCTCGCCCATGGGGCAGTCGCGATAAGAAGGGGAGATAACGCCATGAAGCGCCTGATCGGGACACTCGTGTCCGCCGCCGCCCTGATGTGCGCCAGCCTGTTGCCGGCGCGTGCCGCGGACGACATCAGGCTTTATGTGTTTACGTCCGGGTCGTTGGGCGGTTTCCCGAAAGCCGGTCTGCAAATCGGCGGCCAGGGGAACATGGAGAATGTGCCTGTCAGCTTCTATGTGCTGAAGCACCCCAAGGGCAACATCATGTTCGACTGCGGCAATAACGATAAAACCATCGCCGATCCCGAGGGTTGGTGGGGGCCGCTGGCGAAGGGTTTCGGCCTGAAAATGACCAAGGACGACGCGATACCGGCGCAACTCGCGAAAATCGGCATGAAGGTCGAGGACATTAAATACCTGGTCGTCGGTCACATGCACCTCGATCACGCGGGCAATGTCGGGCAGTTCACCAACACCGCGACCCTGGTGGTGCAGGACGACGAGATGAAGGCGGCGTGGTGGCCGGAAGTCGGGTATTCCGTGTTTTATATTCCCGGAGATTTCGCCGACACCAAGAAGATGAACGTGATGCGGCTGAATGGCGATACCGATCTGTTCATGGACGGAACATTCCGTATCTTCCGCGCCCCTGGGCATACGCCAGGCAGCCAGTTCGCGGTGGTGAAACTGCCGAAAAGCGGCTCGATGATCCTGACCAGCGACACCGTGTATCTGAAGGAAAGCCTCGATAAAAACCTGATCCCGCCTATTCCCGGGACCTGGGGGCCGAGCCAGATGTATGAAAGTTACGCGCGCATCCGCCACATACGGGACATGGAAAACGCGCGGCTTCTGATCGGGCACGATCCCGAGCTGTTCAAGGCGACCAAAAAAGCCCCCGAGTTTTACGACTGATCGAGCAGTCCTCCGCGCAATCGATCCATGGCGGCGAACCGGAAGCGGCGGATGCGCGGACAGGCGAACACCCGTGACCGCTGAGGCCGCGGTCATCGCGCGGGGCCTAGGCAAACGCTATGGCGCCACGCGTGCCCTGGACGATGTCTCGTTGGACATTCGCCGGGGCGAGGTGTTTTGCCTGCTGGGACCGAACGGTTCCGGGAAAACGACGTTTCTGCGCATCCTCGCCGGATACCTGGCGCCGAGCGAAGGGAGCATCAGCCTTTCGGGTCACGATGTCGTCCGGGAGTCGCTCGCGGCGCGCGCCTGTCTCGGCTATGTGCCGGAGGCGGTGCCGATTTACAGCCATATGCGGGTGCGGGAATTTCTCCGGTTCATGGGCCGGTTGCGCGGACTCCAGGGACCGGCGCTCGAAGACGCGATCGCGCGGGTCGTGGAACGCCTCGCGCTTCAGGCGGTGTTGGACCGGCCGTCGCGGGCCTTATCCCGTGGCTACCGCCAGCGCGTGGCGATCGCGCAGGCGCTGCTGCACGATCCGGAAGTGGTGATATTAGACGAGCCGACGAATGGTCTGGATCCGCGCCAGATCGTGGAGGCGCGGCTGTTGATCCGCGCGCTGGCGGGCCGCCATACGGTGATCATGAGTTCCCATATATTGGGAGAAGTCGAAAAGACCGCCGACCGGGTCGCGGTGTTTTTGGGCGGCCGTCTGCGGGGCGTGCGGGAAACCGGCGGCCCGGAGGGGCTGGAACCCTGGTTCATGTCGCTGGCATGAGCGTGCTCGGCGTCCTGATCCGGAAGGAGCTGCATGGCACGTTTACCTCGCCGATCGGGTATACCGTGGCGGCGGTGTTTTTGCTGGTATTGGGATATACGTTCAGTCTGACCTTGTTTCAGACCCGGACCGCCAATCTGATTTACATCTTCCATCAGATGTATGTGCTGTCGATCCTGCTGGTGCCGGTGCTGACCATGCGCAGCTTGGCGGAGGAACGGCGCAACGACACGCTGGAACTGTTGCTGACGGCGCCGGTGCGGGAAATCTGGATCGTGCTGGCGAAGTTTCTGGCGAATCTCGTGCTGGTCTATGGCATGTACGCGGGGTCGCTGTTGTACGCGGCGATCCTCGGCATGTACGGAGAGCCGGACTGGGGCCCCATCTACAGCGGCTATCTGGCGCTCGCGTTACACGGATCGTTGCTGGTCGCGATTGGTTTGCTGGTTTCCAGCCTGACTGAAAACCAGGTCGTCGCGGCCGCTCTCACGCTGGGCATCGCCCTGATGCTCTGGTTCGCGGACGCCGCGGCCTACATGCTGCCGCCGCCTTTCGACTCCATCGTCCTGAACCTGTCGCTGATCGGCCATTTTCGTCCGATGGCGACGGGTTCGGTGTTTTTGTCCGACATCGGATATTTCCTGACCCTGTCGATCCTGGCGCTGTTTCTGACGACGCGCTGGTTGCGGGAACGCTGATGCACGGCGAAGCCGACGCCGGAGAGTGGTCTGGCCTGCTGGTCTTCATCGGCGTGCTGTTGGCGCTGGTGGCGGTGTTTCTGGCGGCGCTGGCCTTGCCGGTGGCGCCGGGATGGCGGCGATGGGTCACCCGCTGCGGGTTCGCGGTGGGCGGCGCGGGGCTCGTGCTGCTGGCGAATGTCGCGCTTTACCGGCACGACGGTCACCTCGATCTGACGCGCGAAAAGGCTTTCACGCCCGCGCCGGATACCGCGCGGGTCGTGCGTGCGTTGGATCGCGATGTGACGTTGACGTATTTTTACCAAAATCAGGATCCGGCCTCCCGGCAGATGCGCGCCATGCTGACGTTGATAGGGAAAATGAACCCAAGGTTGACGATCCGCGCCGTCGATCCCGACCGTAATCCCGGCGAGGCCAACCGGCTCGGCGCGCGGCTTTATAACACGGCGGTGCTGGAAACCGCGGGCGCCAGGGAAACCGTGACGGCCACGGACGACCGGGAAATCGCCCTTGGCCTTTTGCGCCTGCTCCGCATCGGCGCGAAAACAATTTGCTTCGTGACCGGGCACGGCGAATACGACATCGACAATTTCGAGTTCCACACGCATTTCGAGGGCAGCGGTGGCCATGGCCACGACATTCAGGGTGGGAATGTCGTGGAGATGGAACAACACGGCCTCGGGCGGCTGCGGCGGGCGCTGGAAAAACTGGGGCTTGCGGCGAAGAAGGTCTCGCTTTCGTCGGACGATCCGGCCGCCGCCGGGTGCGCCGTGGCGATCGACGCGAACCCGCGGACACGTCACACCCCGCCGGAAAGTCAGGCATTGCTGACATGGCTGGAACAAGGCGGCGCTTTCATGCTGCTGGCCGAGCCGGATTTCGAAATCGACCCGAGCCTGGCCGCCGTGCTGGCGCGGGCCGGGGTCCGGTTCGGCGAGGGCGTGGTGACCGATCCGAAAGACCATTACTTCACCGACGCGCGGATGGTGGCGATCTCCCGCTATGCCGCCCACCCGGCGACCGCCCGCCTGGCGCTGTCGATTTTTCCCGGTGTCCGGCCGGTCGCGGCGGTGCCCGCGGCAGACGTGACCAGCGTCGCGTTGTTCGCCAGTGGCCCGGCGAGTTTCCTCGGGCCGGAGTCTTCGCGGGGCCCCTTGCCATTGGCGGCCGCCAGCGAAGGCCGATTGGCGCCGGGCGCGAAGCCTTTCCGGCTGGCGGTGTTCGGCGACGCCGACTTCGCCTCCAATTCCTTCTTCCCCTACCTGTCGAATGCCGATCTGGTGTTGGGGACGATCGGCTGGCTGCTGCGGGAAGAGCGGGCCGCGACGATGAAACCGCCGGTCGAGGTGCTGCCGTTGGTCACGCTGACCCAATCGCAGGTGAACGGGATTTTCCTGGTCACGGTGTTGCTGGTGCCTGGCCTGTTGGCCGCCATCGGGATCGGCGTCTGGTGGGTCCGGCGCCGATGAGGCGCTGGGTTGCGCCCGCCGCGGCCGCCCTTGGTATCGGGTTCGTTGCCGTGCTGTCGATGTCGGGCGAGCGCGATCGAAGCGGGTTGGCGGCGTTCGAGTCCAAGGGATTTCTCGCCCGATCGCCGATTGGCGCGACGGCGGAGGTGGAGATGGCAAGCCCGGACCGCCACCGTGTTTTCCGCCGCCGGGGCCAGACATGGCAGGGGGCATCCGCGGCGGAAGCGGCTTTGCTCGACGGCGCGTTGGCCTTGACCCGCGATGCGGCGCCGGAGCGGAATCTGACGGCGGCGGATATCGAGGGGATGGGGCTCGCGACGTACGGGCTCGCGCGGCCTGCTTTGATCGTGACGATTCGGACCGAGGGGGCGCCGGCGCTTCGGATCGCGTTCGGCGGGGCTAACCCGCTGGGTTTGTCGCGTTACGCCCAGGTGGAGGGGGAGTCTGGAATTTGGCTGGTGCCGGGGCATTTGGCGCGGGCCTGGGAAGACGCGATGGGGGGACCATGAGGGTCTGGACATGCCTCGCCGTGGTTCTGGCGCTGCTGGCTTTTCCATTCGGGCCGGCGTGGGGACACGCGACGGCCACCGGCCTCGCCACGGTGGAAACCATGGGCGACGGCGTGCTCTATACACTGACCGTCCAGACCGGGGAGTTGCCGGACACCGCCGCGCGCATGCTCGAGTCCGCCGCGCGTGGCGATGCGGCCAATGCCCGGCGCGCCACCGATCTGGCGCGGGACGCCGTCGTCCCCCGCGCGGGCCTGGAGCCCTGCCTTCCGGGACGCGCGCGCATTCTGGGCGGCGCGGCGGGCGAGCCGAAAGTGCGCCTCGAACTGCTGTTCCATTGCGCCGCGCTGGGTGGTCCGCTGCATCTGCGCGAGGACTGGCGCGGTGTGTTCGGTGCGCATTACCGGACCATCCTTTCGATCCGCGGTGCGCCGGGCACGCGGGAGGCGGTGCTGGGCGAGGGAAGCCAGGAAATCGGCCTCGCACTGGACGCGCCTGGCGGCGGTTGGGCGAATTTCGCGGGGCTCGGGGTGTCGCATATCCTGACCGGCGCCGATCATTTGCTGTTCCTGTTGGCGCTGCTGGCCGGTCAAAGGGGGCTTTGGCCGGTGGCGCGGATGGTCACCGCGTTCACAGTGGCGCACAGCGTCACATTGGGCCTGGCTGTCACCGGCGTTCTGGCGGTGTCCACCCGCCTCGTCGAACCGGCGATCGCCGCGTCGATCGTCTGGGTGGCCATGGAGAATTTGTTTCTCGCGCCGTCCGGCCGCCGACGTGTGGGGATCGCCTTTCTGTTCGGCCTGGTGCACGGCATGGGGTTCGCCGACGCGCTGACAGGCCTCGCCCTCTCCGGGCCCGGCCTGGCCCGCGCGCTGATCGCTTTCAACCTGGGCGTCGAAGCCGGGCAGCTTGTGTTTGTCGCCGTTGCACTGCCCGCGATCGTCTGGGCGCGCACCCGCGCGGGACTGGCATGGCTGCCTCGCGCGGTGTCGATCCCGGTGGCGGTGGCGGGCGCGATCTGGTTCGTGGAGCGGACGATCCTGGGGTAACCCGCCGGGATTAACGCGCGCCTGTTTCCCGCAGCCGGGCGACCTCCGCGGTCAGCGCCGCGATTCGCGCCTCCCGGGCGGCGAGCGCGGCCGAAACCTCCGCGGCCGTGACCCGCCGGGGAATGTGCTGCGAGCAATTCGGATCCCAGGCCGTTACGGTGAACAGAATGGTTTGCTCGGCGGTTGCCTTGTAACCCTCTGGCATCAGGGAGGCGGTCAAAGCCGCGTCGCCTTCGACGACCCGTGCCTCGCCCCAGATTTTCACGCGGCGGGCCTGCTCGTAGTCGATCAGGAACAAATGCGCCTTCGTGTTTTCGGCGAGGTTGCCTTGGGTTATAAACTGCCGGTTCCCAACAAAGTCCGCGAAGGCGATCGTCCGCTCGTCCAACACCCGGAGAAAACCCGCCGGACCGCCGCGATGCTGAATATACGGCTGCCCCTCGGCATTCGCGGTGGCCAGAAAGACACTGGTCTGGGCGGCGATGAACCCGGCCAGATCGGGGGAGATGGCGGTTTTCCAGGATCCCCGGGCTTCCATCCGTTCGTAGGCCGGACGCGACCCCTTTCGGGTCTGCACCGATTTGACCATGGGCGTGAAGGCGATATCGCTCGCGGGGGAAAGCGGAGTGGCGGGGCCGGGCATGATGGGATCCTGTCGCGCTGAGTGGGAAGTGGCCGATGACGGAATCGTCCTTCTTTCCGAATTTGGTGTATATCCGGTTATCTTGGGAAGCTTCCTTCCGAAAATTGGAAACAGTATGGACCGCCTTCGTGCCATGTCGCTTCTGGTCGCCGCGTCCGGCACGGGCAGCCTCTCCGCCGCCGCGCGTGCCCTTGGCGTCCCTTTGACAACGGTCAGCCGCGCCATCTCGGACCTTGAAGCGCATTTGCGGACGCGATTGCTGAACCGGTCGAGCCGGCGGCTTAGTCTCACCGATGCGGGCGAGGCCTACCTGGCGGCGTGCAAGCGCATTCTGGAAGAGGTCCAGGAGGCGGAACGCGCGGCCACCGGCGAATACCACTCGCCCCGCGGCGAACTGACGGTGGCGGCGCCGGTCGCGTTCGGGCGTCTGCGGGTCGTGCCGGCAATCGCGGCGTTTCTGGCGCTTTTTCCGGAGATCGATATCCGTCTCGTGCTGTCGGACCAGGTGGCGGATCTGCTGGAAGATCGGATCGATCTGGCGGTGCGGATTGGCGACCTGCCGGACAGTGGCTTGTCGGCGGTGCGGGTGGGCGTTGTGCGGACGGTGGTGTGCGGTTCGCCGGGGTATTTCGACACGCACGGGGTTCCGTCGCACCCCGAGGACCTGTCCGGTCATGCCTGCGTGACCTGCGTTTCGCTGATGGCGCCGGATGTCTGGAAGTTTTCGGGGGAATCGTCTGTTTTGGCCGTGCCTGTGCGCTCGCGTCTGGCCGTGAATACGGCGGAGGCGGCGGTGGATGCGGCCGTGACGGGGGTGGGGATCACGCGAGTCTTGTCCTATCAGGCCGCCGATGCGATGGCGGCGGGGCTGCTGCGCGTTGTTCTGGAACCGTTCGAGCCGCGGCCGAGACCGGTGCATTTGGTTTTTCACGGCGGCCGGCGCGTGCCGTCGAAGACCCGCGCGTTTCTGGATTTCGCGGTGGCCGGTCTTCGGGCCGCGCTGGCGGATCCGGACCCGGCGAAACAAGACGGCGCCGCTTGACCTGGCGGGAGCCCGCCGCCACATCGGCGGTTATGTCCGGTTCATCTCTCGGCGCGTCCATGGCGGCGGGCCTCGACCACATTGGGATCGTCGGCCCAGACCTCGACGCGCTGGCCGGCGCGGTCTCGGCGTTGGGATTTCACCTCACACCTCATGTGGCGCATGCCGGGGGGCGCACGGGCAATCGCTGCGTCATGCTGCGCGACGGCGGGTATCTGGAACTGATGGGGATCGCGCCGGGACAGCGCAGCGCGACGCTGGAACGGTTTCTGGCGCGCGGTCCCGGGGGGCACATCCTGGCGCTGAGCGTCGCCGATACCGCCGCCGCGTTGGCGCGACTGCGACGCGCGGGATTCGCGGTGGAGGAGGTGACCGCCGCGGACCGCGACGCGGCGGATGGACGGAGGGCGCGGTTTTCTCTGGTCATGCCGCCAGACCCGCCGGAGGGCCGCGCGATCCTGATCCGGCATGAGACCCCGGACCTGTTGTGGCGTCCGGAGACGCCCTTGCATCCAAATGGCGCTGTTTCGTTGTTGGAAGCGGTCTTCGCCGCCGATATTCCCGCCGCGACGGCCGCCTTTCTGTCACGGGTCGCGGGGCGGCCGGCCGAGCCCGATCCGGCCGGGGGATACCGGATTCCGCTGGTGCGGGGACTGATCCGGATCTTGCCGCGCGCCGCCGCCACCGTGTTGTATCCGGCCGGAGGCGGGCCGATCGTGGGGCTGACTTTGGGGACGGCCACAGGTGGCGGCGAGATTTTCCACGCGGGTGGGGTGACAATCCGGCTCGCCGCGGGGGGTGAACCGTAGCCGCGTCGCGCGGCCGTTTCCAGGCGGCGGCGGTGGCGTGGTAGGGTCGCGCCGTGACGCGATCGGGAGACAGACATGGCCGCCGAAACCGAACAACCCCCGGGGAATCGCGTGTTGTATGCGATCGTCGGCGCGCTGGTGGCGGTGCTGTTGGTGGGAGTCGGGAGTTATTTGTTCCTGAGCGGCGGGCAGCCTGGCGGGATGGCCGTGGGCGGGCCGTTCGCGCTGGTGGATGGCGACGGTAAGGCGGTGACGGACCGGTCCTGGCGCGGCAAATTCATGCTGGTTTATTTCGGCTACACGTTTTGTCCCGATGTGTGCCCGACAACGCTCAATCATGTCGCCGACGCGTTGGACCGGCTCGGTCCGGCGGGGGAGCGGGTGCAGCCGCTGTTTATAACTGTCGATCCGAAGCGCGATGGCCCGGCGGTCGTCAAGCAATACGCGGCGGCGTTTGGACCGCGGATGATAGGGTTGACCGGATCGCCCGAGCAAATTGGCGCCGCCGCGCGCGCGTATCGCGTGTATTACGCCGAGCATCGGACCGGGACCGGAGGCGACGATTACACGATGGATCACAGTTCGGTGCTGTATTTGATGGGACCGGACGGCCGGTTTGTCGCGCCGGTTCGCGCCGACCTGGCGGGCCCGGAGATGGCCGCGGCGCTGTCGAAACTGATCCGGTGAGGGGATGGCGCGACCTTCTGGACAAGGTTAGGCTTTCCCGTATTCGCACACGAACCCAAGGAGTGCCGCGTGCCTTTGGATGATTCCGGCGGCCGCCCAGGACGGCGGCCTTCGCGCAATGTGCTGGGTGGGCCGCTGATGGCCTGTTCCATGGAACCGATTACCGGGTTTTTCCGGGATGGCTGCTGCAATACCAGCCCTGAGGACGTTGGCAGCCACACGGTTTGCGCGGTCATGACCGCGGAATTCCTGGCCTACAGCAAAGCGGCGGGGAACGATTTGTCGACGCCGATGCCTCAGTTCGGGTTTCCGGGCTTGAAGCCCGGCGACCGCTGGTGCCTGTGCGCGCCGCGCTGGCAGGAGGCGTTGGAAGCGGACGCCGCGCCTCGCGTGGTGTTGAAGGCGACCGAGGAGGGCGCGCTGCGTCATTGCGCCCTCGCCGATCTGGTGCGGTTCGCGGTCGATTTGGGGTAGCGCCGTGCCGCCGGGCGGGGCCCGGCGGCCACCAGTGTTATTTCAGGCCGGTCAGTTTGTTCCATTCCCGGACATACGCCGCGTGGGTCGCCTGGAAGACCGCCCAGTCGGCGGGGAACAGCAGTTTGAATTTGGTGATGGGCTCGCCGCCGGGCGGGGGCGGGACGTCGGACCGGGGCGAGTGGTAGTATAGCGCCGAGACGGCGGCGGTTTGACCGGGAACGCCGAGAAACCAGTCCATGAACAGGCGGGCGGCCTCTGGGTGCGGGGCTTCCTTGACCAGGCCGTAGGGTTGCGGCGTGGCGACCAGGCCTTCCGGCGGGATCACGAACTCGACCGGTGCGCCTTTGGCTTTCATGATCAGATAGCCAGAGTATTGCGCGGTCATCACGACCTTGTCCTGGCCGCTGACGAGACGGTCGAACTGTTGGACGTAGGAATCGAAGGCGCGCGGTTTCAGTTCGGCGAATTTTTCCCAATAGACCGGTCCGTGCAATTCGCGCAGCACGTGCCAGGTGACGTGTTGCAGACCGGAAATGGTGACTTTCACCGAAATGTCGTTGGCCCATTTCGGGTTGAGCAGATCGAGATAGGTTTTCGGTGCCTCGGCGGCGGTGACGAGGCCGGGGTTATAGGCGATGCCGGCGACAACCACGGCGCCCCAGTTCCAGTACCCCTCCGGCTTGCTTTTATACTCCGGCTTATAGGCCGCGAGTTCCGGCGAGATGTAGTGCATGTAGCCGCCGCGCCTTTGGAAATCCGACGCGAAGCTGACGTCGGAAATTTGCACCATGTCCGGCGAGAAAATCTGGCCCTGACGTTCCGCGAGCAGCTTGGCATACAGCGCGCCGGCCTGTAGGCGCAGGAAGCCGGTTTTGATTTTTGGGAACGCCGCGTGGAAGGCCGCCAGCAGCTTTTGCTGCGCGCCCTCCGGGTCCGTCGAGTAGATCAGGAACTCGCCTTCCTGTTCCGCCTTTTCGACGTTGGCGCAGGTTTTGAAGCCGTCCATTTGGCGCGGGTTCGGGCAGGACGCGTCCGCCGCCGCGGCGGTTCGCGTCAGCAGCAGCACGCCGGCGAGCGCGGCCAGCCAGGATCGAAGACGCATGTCCGTTTCCTCTTGTTTCGTTGGGGCGCAGTAGACAGCCCGCGGGGGCGCCGATCAAGGTGGTTTGGTCATGGGTGGGGTGAGGCGGGTTGTCGCCCGTGTGTTTGTAAGTTTTCAGATATGACATCGGCGGGCGTTTTGGCGGGTGGGGGCTGGCCGTTCGCGATTTTCGCGCGGGGGCGCACGCGTGGATGGTCAGTCTGCGCGGAACGTGACGGGGGGGGGCGAGCGACGGTCGAAGGTTTCGCCGGTGGGTATGACGGAGCCATGCCCCGATCCGGCGTGACGCTTGCCGGTTGCGACCGAGCGCGTCAGTCTCGGGTGAAGCCGAACCACATCGCGCGAGGAACCCGTCCATGACAACGTTGCCAATTTCCGCCGACTCGCACATCACCGAACCGCCGGACTGTTACCGGGCGCATATCGACCCGAAATTCCGGGACCGCGCGCCGCATATCGTGAACGACGCGCGCTACGGCGACATTTACGTCGTCGAGGGCATGAAGACGACAATCCCGATGGGGCTTGTCGCCGCCGCCGGTCTCGACCCGTCGCAGTTGCGAAAAGAAGGCGCGAAGTTCGAGGACCTGCATCGCGGTGGCTGGGACGCGACCGTTCGCCTCGCCGATCAGGATCGCGACGGGGTGGGGGCGGAGATTATCTATCCCACGGTCGGGATGGTGCTCTGCAACCACAAGGATCTGGAATACAAGGCGGTTTGTTTCGAGGCGTATAATCGCTGGCTCGCCGAATATGTCTCTCACGCCCCGGACCGGCTGATCGGCATGGGCCAGTCCGCGATCCGGACCGTGAAGGACGGAATCGCGGATTTCGAGCGCATCAAGGCAATGGGCTTCAAGGGCGTCATGATGCCCGGCATGCCCGGCGAGGCGGATTACGACGATCCAATGTACGACCCGCTGTGGGAGGCCTCCGTCGCACTGGAACTGCCGTTGTCGTTCCATATCCTGACGACCGAGGCGACCCGCCCGCGGGGGCCGAAGATCAACAGCTTCATCTCGATCATTCGCGGCTGTCAGGACATCATGTCGACGCTGATTTTCGGCGGCGTGTTCGCGCGGCACCCGAAGCTGAAGGTCGCCTGCGTCGAGGCGGACGCGGGCTGGGCGCCGCATTTCATGTACCGGATGGACCACGCTTATAAGCGGCACCGCTTCTGGTTGCAGGGCAAGGAATTGCCGCGTCTGCCGTCGGAATATTTCCGCGACAACATCCGCCTGACCTTTCAGGACGACCACGTCGCGTTCCAGTTGGCGGAGATGCTGGGGCCGCACCAGTTGATGTGGGCGAACGATTTCCCGCACAGCGATTCGACCTGGCCCTGGAGCCAGGATGTGCTGAAAGAACAGACGGCGGGCATGGACCCGGCGCTGCGGGAACGAATCGTGCGGGGGAATGTCGCGGAGTTTTACGGACTGGCCTGACGCGTATGCCGACCGATGGACGCTTCGGCGTTCGTCGGCGGCGATTTTCGCGGAAAATCTGGCGCGCCCGGAAGGACTCGAACCTCCAACCCCCAGATTCGTAGTCTGGTGCTCTATCCAATTGAGCTACGGGCGCATCCAGGGGCGGGGACGTAACCCACTCGGACCGGCGAGACAAGCCCAAATCGACACGACCCGGTTAATCGTTTGAAATCGGATATCGGCGCTTGCCGTGCGATCGAGGGACGGCTATACGCGCGCCTCGGCCGGAGTGTAGCTCAGCCTGGTAGAGCACTGTGTTCGGGACGCAGGGGCCGGAGGTTCGAATCCTCTCACTCCGACCAACGATTTCAAGGGCTTGGCCAGCCCGCGCGGAATGGGTCTGTTGTTCAGATGAACACAGATGCCTGCCGTTCATGGAATGTTCCGGTCAAATCCCGCATATGGTCGATCACACGGTCCGGAATCGGGGGCTGTAACTCGCCGAGGAGCGGCGATTCCGACCGAAAGGGAGACCGGTCCGCGCTTCGCGGCTTGTTTGAGCCGCGGGTGGCTTTGACCAGCCTGACGAGCCGCGTGAACAGATGCGCGCCACGAGCCTTCAACGAGCCATTCGCCTCGGTCACGACGTTGTCGGCGAGCCGGAGGGGGGCAACCGTCGGTGCGGTATGAAGGTCAGCCTTGTATATGGCGCAAATCCGCGGCTATATTAAATTCTGTCTTTAGTAAGATCGCCATCCCGCCCCATGCTAAACGCTGAGACATATAATCAGCCGCCGGCGCCCGGCCGCTCCGGGATCTATGTCCGCCAGCAGACGGGCTATCGTGCCTTCATTCCCGCGGCGTTGCCACCGGTCCCGCCCGTGCGCATCGACAGTGGGTTGCAGCGTCTGCTCTCGGCGGCCGACCTCGCCTTGGGACGGCTGGACGGTTCGATTCAAATCCTCCCGAACCCGGACCTGTTCGTCTTCATGTATGTGCGGCGGGAGGCGGTGCTTTCCAGCCAGATCGAAGGCACCCAAAGCTCGCTGCACGACCTGCTGGCCGCGGAGGCCCATATCCTCGGCCCGGATCAGCCGGGCGATGTCGCGGAGGTGATCAACTACGTCGCCGCCATGAACCACGGCATCGAACGGTTGAAGGAGTTGCCGGTTTCGGTCCGGCTGATTCGCGAAATTCATGAGCGGCTGTTGCGCGGCGTGCGGGGCTCGGCCCTGACGCCGGGCGAACTGCGCCGCTCGCAGAACTGGATCGGACCCGGAGGCTGTACCCTCGCGGACGCCAGCTTCGTGCCACCGCCGCCTCATGAGATCGCCGACGCCCTCGGCAGCCTGGAGCGCTTTCTGCACGCCGAGGACGACTTGCCGCTGCTCATCAAGATCGGGCTGGCGCACGCGCAGTTCGAGACGATCCACCCGTTCCTGGATGGCAATGGGCGCGTCGGGCGGCTGCTGATCACCTTCCTGTTGTGCGAGAAGGGCGTGCTGGGGAAGCCGGTCCTTTATCTGTCGTACTATTTCAAGAAGCACCGCCAACTCTACTACGACTTGTTGCAGGCGACACGCGATAGCGGTGATTGGGAGGGGTGGCTGACGTTCTTCCTGCAAGGGGTGGCCGAGGTGAGCGCCCAGGCGGCCGAGACCGCGCGGCGTATTCTGGCCTTGCGGGAAGACCATCGCGCCGGCATCGCCGCGAAACTAGGCTATGCTGCGGGCAATGGCCATCGGGTTCTGGAGCACTTGTTTGCGCGCCCTATTGTGTCCGTGAACGAGGTGCGGGACCTGATCGGCACGACCTATCCCGCCGCGAATCAGTTGGTGGACCGGCTGGTCACGCTTGGCATTCTGGAGGAGATGACGGGCCAGGTGCGGAACCGGCGGTTTCGGTACGCGCCGTATATTCGGCTCTTTAATGAGGATCGCGAGGGCGGCCAATGATCATCGGAAATGCTTACCTGGCGGCGGTTCATGGCTGATCCATGGAGGCCGAGGCACGCGGCATTCTGCTGTCGTCACTCGATCAGGAGCCGCACGGGCAAATTTGCGTTATTGGATGACCGGCACGTATCAATGAGAAGCCAAAATGATTGATCCCTCGTTTCGAACTCTGCGACGTCGCTCCGGTGAACTGAACGTCGCGGCAGATCGGGAGCAGGACGAGGATACTGCCGCGTTACTCATGTTTTACGCTGCTGAATGCGCGTTGAAGGCGGTGTATTTGGACCAGCATAAACTCCGCGACACAAGCTCCGCGAACGCGTATAAACGGGCCGCCAGATTTTTTGGACACGACCTGATCGGGCTGATAGAAGAGCTCAATATTCCGGCAAATGCTGTCGGAAAGCCTCCTGCGACGAAGCTCCGAAGCAACAATAGCCCTCTTGCCGTGAAGACGCTGCACGAGGCTTGGCGCTATGGGGAGAAGGCGGAACGTGTCAACGACTTTGATACACCCGGTTTCGTAATTTAAGCTCGTGTCCTGACCCTCGGCCGGTATTCCTCCGGGACAAGTAAGGTGACCGGTGACTGTCCCGGATCCGGCCGGATGAACGCCGTGACGGTATCCAGCGGAAGCGGCCACGGTGCATGGAGCAAGGGGCGGCGGAGGCTGCGATCGCCTGAAACGTTGCCGGCGGGTGGGCGCGAGACGTCATGACAGTTACATCCTAACCGGATCCGGCGCTTCAGGCCGCCTTTTCCGGCGTAGGCGGGTTGATCCATGCCGCCGTTGGTTTGGCCGGTGGAACC
>CANJJS010000096.1 GCA_947474705.1 Acetobacteraceae bacterium
GAAATGTCGAGCGTCTGCGCCGCCACCGAAACCGTCTGACCGGTCGCGAGCACGGAACCGTTATTGATCGCCACCCCGCCCGCCGCGGCGGTGCGCAACAACACGTTGCCTCCGCTGGAGGCCAGCGTACCCGTCACCGTCAACGGACTCGAGGCGGTCCCCACGATCGTCGCACCCGTCGAACCGCTCGCCTTGCCACCAATGGTCAACGCGACATTGTCGGACAAATCCAGCGACCCCGCGGTCACCGCGAAATCGCCGAGAACCGTGACCTTATTGGCGACCGACACCAGGCTCGCATTGCCGCCGGTCACCCCGGCGCCGCTGATCAAAGTCCCGGCGGACAGGGTCCCGCTCGCGTTCTGCGTAATGCCGTTCGTAGCGGACAGATCCACCGTCGGACCCGACAGCACATGTCCCGAATTCAGCGCGACCGCGCCGCTCTGGGCCACGAACTTCAACAGCGTCGTCGCCGTCGCCGTCCCCGCCGCCGCGATCCCCACGGCACTCTTCGCGTCGATCGTCGCGCCCGTCAGCACACTGGACCCGCCAAGCGAAAGCCCGCCCGCGCCCGCGGCCAACGTCAACAACGACGTCGCGGCCAAACTACCCGATACGCCCAGCGTCGCGCCGGAAAGCGTGATATTATCCGCCTTCACGGGCCCAACCACGTCAATCGAGCCGGTATTGACCAGATCGAAAGTGCCGCCCGTGCGAACCTCGAAACTTCCCAGCGTCGAAATGGCGTTCGCAGTACCGATCAAATCGGCCGCGGTCGCCAGACTGCCCGAACTGAACAACGTACCCGCCGAGATCTTGCCGGCCGCGACCTGCGCCACACCGCCGGCCGGCGCGGAAAGATCGACCGTCGCGCCGGACAGCACGTGGGACGCGTTCAACGCGATACCGGCACCCGCCTTCAAGGTCAGCAATCCGGTCGCGCCCAAAGTCCCCGCGTTTTGCGTGATTCCCGTCAGCGAGGTCAGCGACACCGTCCCACCGGACATCGCATGGGCCGAATTAAACAGAATCTGGCCGCCCTGCGCGTCCACCGTCAGCAACCCGGTCGCGTTCGCGGTCCCACCGCCCTGAATGACATCCGTCGTGGATGTCAGAGTCAAAGCCGCCGCCGACAGCGTATGCCCGGCATTCAACGCGATCGCCTGGCCCTTCATCGACAACGAACCGGTCGAACTCACACTGCCGTTGCCCTGCGAAAGCCCGGTGGACGCCGTCAAGGCGACCGTCGCGCCAGAAACCACATGGCCACTGTTCAGCGCGATCGAACCGTACAGCCCCGACGCGTCGAACGTCAACGCGCCCGTCGCTTTCGCCGACCCGGTCACATCGATCGGCCCGCTGGCCGCCGCGCCAATCGTCGCCCCCGTCAACGTGCCGGCCGCGCCGATGGTCAGCCCGCCACCGCCCGCGATCAAGGTCAACAACGAGGTCGCGCCAATACTCGACGCCGCGATAATCGTGTCGCTGGACAGCGAGACATTCGCGCCCGTGACCTTCCCGGTCGTTTGTAAGCTGCCGGTATTAACCACCGTCAACCCGGCCGTCGCCGCGAACGAACCCAAAGCGAGAATCGTGTTGCCGGTCTTGTCCAGCGTCAAAGTCCCCGCCGAACCCGTCAGCGAGGAAATCCCGACCACCGAGCCCGCCGCCTGAGAAATCAGACCCGTGGCGACCATCTCCACCGGCTTCGCGCCGAAATCGACATCGTTCAGCACGACCGCGCCCGCGGTCGTGAGGTTGGACACCCGGCCCACGACGATCGTCGAGGCGGAGATCTTACCGAAAGTCAGTCCCGAACCGCCGACCGTCACGGTCCCGCCATTCGCCGCCGGTCCGAATTCGAACGTCGTGGTTGTGATGTTGCCGTTGACGCCAGTCACCGACAGGCTCGGCGCGGCGACCGAAACGGTCTTGGTTGTCGCGATCACGGAACCATTATTGACCGACACGCCGTTCGAATCGGTCGTGGTCAGCAAGATATTGCCACCGGAGGACGACAATTCCTTGGTCACCGTCAGCTTGCCGGCGCCCGTCACCGTCACGCCCTTGGACCCGCTGGCGACGCCCGCGACGGTCAGGTCGGTCTTCGAGGTCAGCGCCAGGCTGCCATTGTTCACCGCGAAATCGCCCACGGCGGTTAGCGTGTTCGCCGTCCCGGCGAGGTTGACGTCCCCACCGGTCACCGACGAACCGCTGGCCAGCGAAGTGGTCGCGACGATCGTTCCGTTCGTAGACTGCGCGATTCCATTGGTGGCGGACAAATCCACCGTCGCGCCCGACAGCACATGGCCCGCGTTCAACACGATCGCGCCGCCTTGCGCGGTAAACTTCGCCAGCGTCGCCGGATTCACCGTGCCGGTGCCTTGCGAAATCCCGCCGCTGGCGGTCAGATCCACCGTATCGCCCGTCAGCACATGGCCCACGGCCAGCCCGATCGCGCCACTCGTGGATTTCAGCAACGCCGCGCCGGTCGCGGTCGCCGTCCCGGCCACGGACACGGCCGAGCCGGTCAGCCCGATGTCCGTCGCGCTCAGACTGCCCGTCAACGACAAGGAGCCGCTGTCGACGATCCCGATCGTGGCCCCGCCGGCGATCGTCCCGGACACGGTCAAATTCTTGCCATTCCGCAGCGAGAACCCGGCCGCCGCGAAGGAGCCCAATGTGGCGATCTGGTTCGCCGTCGCCGAGGCGCCGTTCAGCGTGGTCGCCGACCTGCCGGACCCGCCGCTCAACGTCCCCGCGATCACGGTCCCGGTCTCGCCGATCGTCCCGGCCGTCGCGGTCAGGCTGACCGTGCCCGCGCCACCGTCCGTCACGGTGCCCGGAATGGTAATGCTCGCGCCCTTCAACGCGACCGCGGCGGCGCTGACGGTGCCGGAAATCGTCAATCCATTGTCCGTGGTCAGGCTCACGCCCGACCCGCTCGCCTTGCCCACGACATCGACCGCGCCGGTGGCGGCCAGTTGCAACGTGCCCGTGGCGGCGAAATCGCCGAGCTTCGAGGCGACGTTGGTGGATTCGGTCAAAGTCACGGTGTTGGCAACCCCGGCCAGAATGCCAGTGGTCTTCAAAGCCGCGCCCACGCCCTGCGTAATCGCCCCGGAGGTCCGCAGATCGACATTCGTCGCGCCCGCGTCGAACCCGCCCGCGACGGAGATCCCTGTCGCGACGGTCGTCGGACTCACGCTACCGAACGGCGTGATCGCGCCCACACGGATCGTACCCGCGGTAATGCCAACCGTGTTCGTCAGCGAAAGGCCCGACGCGGCCCCAAGCGTCAGCGGATTCGCCCCGATCGGCGCGAGTTCGAACACACCGGTCCCAACATCGACCACGCCCTTGGCGCCGGTCACACCCAGCTCGGCGATCGAATTGGCCTGAATTCCGACAAGCCCGTTCCCGCTTTGCTTAAGCGAACCTCCTGCCGCGAACACAACGGTCGGCGAGGAAACGAACACCGCGCCGCCCGAGGAAAGCACCGCGCCAGCCACGGTCAGGCTGCCGGTGGCGTTCCGCAACCCGAAGCCCGCATCCGCGGAGAAGCCGCCGACGGTACCGACACTATTGACACCCAGCAACGAAACCGGCGCGCCGCCGACGTTGCCGGTGCTTATCAATGTCGCCGCGGAGATCGTTCCGGTCGCGTTCTGCGTCACCCCGCTGTCGCCCGTGAGATCGACGACATTGGCGAGAACGACATGCCCGCTGTTCAGCGATATGCCGCCAGCCGGTCCCGAGACGAAGTTCGCGGTAACCGTCGCATTCACCGTGCCCGACAAAGCAATGGCCTTGCCTGTGAGGAACACGTTATTGCCGGTCAAACTTCCGCCAGCCGTCAGAGTCGAGTCGGTCTTCAGTACGATATCGCCGGCCCCACTCGTCACCGTACCCGGGACATTCAGCGCCGAGCCGGCGTTCAAGGTAAATCCGGCCGAGGAGAAATCGCCAAGGGTGGCGACCTTATTAACGATGGCGGTCGCACCCAACAACGTGACCGCGCCGGCCGCGCTCCCCGTCAACGTGCCCGCGACCAGCGTGCCGGTTTCCCCGATGGTCGTCGCGGTCGAGACCAGGTTCACCGTGCCCGAACCACCGTCGGTCACCGTGCCGGGAATGACGATGCTGGCGCCTTTCAACGCGACGGCGGCGGCGGAGACCGTGCCGGAAATCGTCAACGCGGCGTCGGTCGTCAGGTTCGCGCCCGAGGCGGTCGCGGCGCCCACGACATCGACCGCGCCAGTCGCCGTCAGTTGCAACGTGCCCGTCGCGGCGAAATCGCCCAGTTTCGAAGCGACGTTGGTCGTTTCTGTCAAAGTAACGATATTGGCCACGCCGCTCAGCGTGCCCGTGGTCTTCAACGCGCCGCCCGCGGCCTGGGTTATGGCGCCCGACGTCCGCAAATCGAGATTGACCGCCTTCGCGTCGAAACCCGCCGCCGCCACCGCGATCGCGGTCGCCGTTGTGAGGACGCTGGGCTGCGTGAGCCCGCCCAGGCGGACCGTCCCGGCGGTGATGCCGGTCAGATCGACCAGCGACAACCCGCCAGCCCCGCCCAAAGTCATACCGATCGAAGTCAACGGCGCGAGTTCGAACGTGCCCGTGGCGGTCGCGTCCGCCGAAGCGGCGGAAAGCCCCACCAAACTGTCGGTCTGCAACCCAACCACCGCGCCCGCCGTCGCCGCCTTAACCGTGGAGGCCGCGACGAAGCTCAACGTCGGCGCGGACAGGAACACATTGCCGGCCGCCGCCTGAATCAGACCCGTGAGGGTCAGCGCCTTGCTGTTTTTCATCGCGAGGCCGGCGGTCGCGAACACCGCGCCGATCGTATCGATATTGTTCACACCGGCGGTTAACGCGATCGTCCCCGCCACCGCCGGGCTCAGCAAGGTCCCCACCGTGATCGCCCCGGCCGCGGTCTGGCTGACGCCGCCGCCCGTGGCGGAAATCGACAAGATGTCGCCGGTCACCACATGTCCTGAATTCAGGGTGATCCCGCCGGCGTTGCTGGACAACGAGACGGTCTTCGTGCCGCCAATGGCCAAAAGACTCGAGCCGACGGCGACGGTATCGCTGGCGATCGTGACATTGTTGGCGGAAATCGTGCCGAAGGTCGTGACCTTCCCCGTATTGGCGGTCAACTGGAAATCGCCGGCGGTCACGGCAATGGACCCAACCGACGCGATCGTGTTGGAGGTTCCGCCGAACAGTTTCACCGAGCCGGTGCCGCCAATGCCCGAACCGCTGATCAACGACCCCGTCGCCACGATGGTGCCGCCGCCGGCCTGGCCCACGCCGCCATCGGTGGCCGACAGATCGACCGCCGGGGCGTTCAGCACCGACGAGGACTTCAGCGTGATCCCGCCCGCGTTCGCCGCCAGTGTCAGCCCCGTCGTGGCCGTCAGCTTGCCCGTCGTCTCGGCGACGATCGTGTCCGCGCCGATCTTAATGTTGGCGGCCGTCAAAGCGCCCGATACGACAAGAGAGCCCGTATCGACCAGCGTGAACTTCGCGCCGGTCGCCGTCACCGCCGCGATAGTGCCGATCGCGTTCGCGGTGCCCAACAGATCGATCGTGCCACCCAGCCCGCCGGGGCTTTGTAACGTGGCGCCCTGAATCTTCGACGTCGCCGCCTGCGCGATCCCTCCCCCAGAAGTCAGGTTCACCAGGCCAGTTGTCTGCCCGACAATAGCGCCCCCGTTAAACGCGATACCTCCCGCCCCGGAATTAAACGTGGCCGTCGGCGCGTCGAACTTCGAACTGCTCCCCGCGGCGATGCTGCCAGCGGTCTGGACGGTCAGGTCTGTCGTGCCGGTAATCGTCCCAGTAACATTCAGCGCGCCAGCCGTACTACCCAGGAAAATCGAGTCCGCGGTCACCGGTCCCGCGATAGTCCCGGCACCGGAGATACTGATTATGAAAACGCTGGCGCCCGCGGCGAAACTCCCAACGGTTCCAATCTTATGGTCGGTGAGGTCTCCGTTCACCAGATCGGCGCCAGTGGTTGAACCCGTCAGCGTCCCAACGGTAATAATGTTGGAGCCCGTTCGGGCCGTCCCGCCCGTCGCCCGCAGGTCCAGCGTCGTCGCGACTCCCGTCAGGTCGACATTGGTATCGAACACGATCGACGAAGCCGTCGTGGTTGGCACGCCTGCCACCGTCACCGACCCCAGCCGCAGGACGGACGCGGACACGCCCGCCAAATCCGCGGTCCCGACCTTCAGCGTGGTCGCATTGCTCGTCGTGAAAGTAATCGCGTTGGTGGGAGTCGCGGGCGCGATCTCGACAGTGCCGGAACTGGCCTGGATCTTTCCGCCAGACGCCACGCTCAGCGTGTCCGTCTGCAAGGTGATCAGCTTGCCCGACGTCGGCGCCGACACAACACCCGCCGCCCCAACGGCGATCGTGCCGAACGTCGCGCCGGAGCCAATTCCGCTCAAAAGACTGACCGAACCGCCCGACGATGCCACCGTGCCCAATATCGAAATCAACGGCGAGGCCTGGGCCGCCGGCGGGCTGGACGGGCCCGCGCCACCCGTCGCCAAAATAATATCCCCGGTCGCCGCCACACTCTGACCGGCTGCGACAACGATCGTCCCGCCCGCCTCCAGCGTCAGATTCAAACCCGCGGCCGCGTTCAGATTGACCGAGGACGCGACCGTCAGCGTCTTGTTCGCCTGCAACAGCACGTTGCCGTTGAACGCGTTGATGACGCTCGCCTGGATGGAATCGGGTGTCGCGGTCTTCCCGTCTCCCGCCAGGACGGTTCCGGTGTTGGTCGCGAAGTTTCCATTTTCGGTGCCCACACCCGAAACGATGTCGAGGAAATCGGGATCGAGCAGAATTTTCCCGGGCGTTCCATGCGGCGCCGAAACATCGACGACCCCGGTCACCCCCAAATTCTTGCCCGACAGCTCGACGAACCCGCCATTGCCCCCTTGGGCTCCGCCCTTCGCGGTGATCGTGCCCGCCATCGTCGTCAGATCGGTGGACAGAACCGTGACATTGCCACCATTGCCGTTCGCCGTCGCGTCGGCCGTAATCGTCGCGCCGCCCTCGACGATTACCCGCTTCGCCGTCCGCGTCGCCGTCACCGCGGGCCCACCCGCCGCGCGCTTGAATGTCGTCCCCACGGCGACCGTTCCGCCACCGGCCGCGCCAGAGGCAGTCACCACCGCGCCGGACTTCACGATCACGCTTTCCGTGGCCAGCAGCCCAATCCGCCCGCCCGTCGTCCCCGGCGCCTTGCCGGTCGCGTCCAGCGTCCCGCCGATCGTGATCGAACCGCCGACGCCATCGATCCGAATCGTTCCGGTTTGCGATCCAACGGTACGCGCCTGAATCGTTCCGCCCGCGTTCACCATATTGGTGACGAGCCCATCGACCGCCTTCGCCGTCAGCCGCACCGTTCCGCCATTGGCCCGAATCACGCCAGTGTTCGTCACCAGCGCCTCGCCGCCCTCCGGCGCCTGCGTCACGGCACCCGAGACGTTCAGGCTGACCATTTTATCGCCGTAAAGGTCGAGCGTCGCCGTCTTCGCGCCGGCCAACACGACATGACCCAGCTTCGCGTCGATCACCCCGTTGTTCGCCACCGACGGCGCGACCAGGCTGGCGAGCCCCGCCTCGCGCACCGTGATGCGCCCATTGTTCACGACCCGGGCGTTCGGATTGCCCGGCTTGTCGAAGGCGATTTTTCCGCCGGCCATGAACGCCTGGGGATCGGTCCCGGACGCCGAAACCATCAACCCCGCGGTGTTGACCTGCGAGCCCTGGAAGAACGTCACACCGGACTGATTGACAATCGCGATCTGGCCGTTGGCGGAGATCCGTCCGGCGATCTGCGACGGATTCGGCCCGACCACGGTGTTCAGCGTGATCGCCTGCGCGCTGGGTTGCTGGAACGTCACAGACTGTTTCGAACCGACATCGAAACTCTGCCAGTTCACCGCGCCACGCGACGTTGTTTGATTAACGATTGTATTGTTCGCGGTCTGTCCGATCGTGACGGAGCCGCCGACGACAACGCCACCGGCCGGGCGCGCGTTCGGCGCCGGTTGTGCCAGTGCCGGCATGGCCAGCACCATCGCCGTCACCGCCTGCAACGCGGTCGTGACCATCAACACGGATCGTGACCGGCGCGCCGCGCCGACCACCTGAATCGCCTGCCCGCCTCTGCGATTTTCGCGCGTTCTGGCCATCACACGTTCTCCCGGTTCGGCGAGCTTTCGAAACGTTTCGCGATGCGGTTCAGGACAATCTCTCGCATGGTCAGAACCTTCCCATCACGCGCCAATAAAGCCCGATCCCATTCAGATCGGCCGTCGCCGGCGGCGGCCTGCGCGTCATGCGCATCACCGCTTCCAAATCCAGTTCCACGCTTTTCGTGAGCTGCAAGCGCACGCCGGTGCCCGCCGAGATCAGCCGTGTCGCGAAATCGGCCGCCTGGTTCTGCCAGGTTTGTCCCCAATCGTAAAACACATAGAACTGGCTGGGAACTTCCGTCTGGCTGAACGCCCATGACAAATCCAGCATGGTGTTGAACTGAACCTCGGCGGTGTAAGCCAAGGCTTTGTCGCCCGGCGCCTGACCCGCGTAGTAACCGCGATTGAACCGCATGCCGCCCAGATAGAATTGTTCCGAGGGCGGCAGGATATCGTTGGACCATTGTCCGGTGACGAGGCCCATCAAGGCAATGTTGGACCCGCCCTCGAAGCCGTACATGGTTTGGGTGCGGCTCGCCTCGAACTTGATGGCGGTATAATTGTGCCGTTCGTTCTGCCGCGCCGTGCTGGGTGGCAGCGCCGTGCCGTGGTAGCCGCCCAGAATATCCAGGCCACGAGAGACGCGGACAAGCAACTGATTGGTGGCGGGCCGCTTACCGCCCGGCCATTCGCCGCCGCCGATCCGCGCGAGCATCCGATCCACGAGTTGATCGGAGACGATGTAGTCCGCGCCCACGCGCAACGAACGCACCTGATCGGCGCTGGATTGCAGCGCCACGGCGCCCGTGAAGACAGTGGATTCCAGCATGTCCAGCGCGGCGTAAACGTTCAGGTTTTCCTGCCGCGAGCGGATCACGGGCAGCGTCAGCTGCGCGCCGAAAATGTTCGTGACGCCGTTATATTTCAACGCCGCCAGCGAGCCCGTCGGGGTGCTGACGCCCGCGCCGCCATAGATCTTCATTTTCAGACCAGACGAGCAGATGGCGCGCATGAACGAAGATTCCATGCCGGGCACACAGACATACCATTCGCTGGAAATCTGTCCGAAATTCTGGCTGTTCGGAAACGCGTGAAAAAACGAGAACTCGGTTTTGTCGCCCAGCGATGTCAGGCCGGCGATGCTGATTCCCGCCAGCGCCTCCATCGGTCCGGTCAGTTCGAAGGCCCGGTTATCCGCCGAGGCATAGCCGGACAGCGAGCCGTATTTCGCGCCTGGCAACACCGCCACGCCAGACCGGCCGACCTGCGCGATCAAGGTCAGATCGCCACGGGCGGTTTTCGATTCCTCCAGCACTGTGCTGAGCGTCACGCCCGGCACGTCCTGCGCGAGCAGAACGTATTTTTCGAGTTTCACGGTATCGATCGGCTTGTCGTCGATCAAGCGGTTGAGAAAGCGCAGGATCATCGCCCCGGCGGGTCCGACATCGCCGTCCAGCTTCACCGCGACAATCCGGCCCTCGACCACCTGGAACCGGGCGATGCCAGGCCCAGGATCGACGGACAGATGCACGGAGACAAACGCGAAGCCACGTTCGCGGTAATGCATCAGGATTTTTTGCCGCGCTTCATTCAGCTTTGGCAACGGCACGCCCGGTCCGGTCAGGTCCGCCGTATAGGCCGCGAGTTCGGGCTGAAACATCGTCGCGCCAGTCAGTTGCACCGCGCGGATCGCGACGGACACATTCGGCACCTCGCCCCTGTCCAGGTTGCCGAAATCGATCCCCGTCGCCGAGACCGACGGCAGTGCCCTGGGCGCGAGCCGATCGATCGGCGAACCGGCCGGGGGCAATTGTATCCGTGGCAGCCCCGGCGCCGGTCCCTGCGCGTGCGCGGCTCCCCCAAAGGCAAGGCCGAGCGCGAGACACGCGGCGGCGATTGGCCGCGAACGCCCATGGACTGGCGATTTCGAACCCGGCGCGACCTTTGGATCCCTCACGACTCCGCCTTTCTTTTCCATCCGTGCCGAGACAAGAACTACCGTCCGCGCCACCATAAAGTTTGTACTAGCAAGGTTTCGCGTGGTTGACCATCATGGCATCTCGCTTTTTCATGCCCACGCGATGTCCGGGCAGGCTACCTCGCGGGGCCCGCGAGGCAGGGCTGTGACGCGGCGAAGGCACAAGAGAAAAATATGAATTAAGTATTAACTTACCCGGACGATGTGAACGAAGGTATCCGCGAGACAATGCGAGAAATATCTTTGAAGCAACGAATTCCCGCGTCATCTGGCCAATCGCCAACGGGATGACGACACCGCGTTTCCGGCCTAAGCTGCGCGCGGCAACAGGAGGAAACCGGGCATGGCCCTCAAGCGCATGGTCCTGGAAATCGGGATGGGAACGGATATCCGCGGCGGAGACGACACCAAGGCAGCGGTGCGCGCGCTTCGCGACGCGCTTTGGCACAATTCTCTCAGTGTCGCGGCGGCACTGGGTCTCGACGTAGATTCCATGAAGGTCGAGGTGACGATCGGCACGCCGCACCCCGAAAATGTCGACAAAGCACAGGTGCTCGCCGTCCTGCCGCACGGCACGGGCACCGTGACCTGCGTTCAGGGCGGCCTCGAAATCCCCAACGACGAAGGCACCAACGTCACCCTGCTCGCGCAGGCGGCGGCGGTCGTCTTCCTCGATGTACCCTGAGGAGAAGCAAACGATGGCATTGAAACGAGTCATCCTCGAAATGGGGACCGGCAACGATCTGCACGGCGGCAACTACACCAAGGCGGCGCTACGCGCGGTCCAGGACGCCATTCATCACAGCTCCCTCTCCATGCTCCGGTCGCTGGGCGTCGATTCGAAGACGCAAATGCACGTGACCGTGACGATCGGGGTGCAGCAGCCGGAGAAGGTCGATACGGAAGCGGTTCGGGTCACCCTGCCGCACGGCATCGTCACGGTGAGAGCGGTGAAGGGCGGCCTCGACGTGCCTGACGCCGCGGGCGGCGACGTCGCCATTATCGCCAGCGCCGCGGTCGAGGTCCGGCTGGACCTGCCCTGAGCAACGCCCGGCGGCCGCGGGATCAACCCCGGCCGCCGCGACGGGATCACGGCAAAGCGCGCACCGCCGGAAACGGCCGCCGGCCCTCGCGATAGCCATTGTCGTCGAAATGGCGCTGCGCGGACTCGATCTCCCCACGCTCGATGAATTCGGCGAGGCCAGGATTTTCCTTCAGGTAGAACGCTTCGTCGACCGGGATCTGGAATGGCATCCGTCCCTCGAAATACCCGTCGTTCAGAAAATGCTCGCGCGCCGACGGCACGACTCCCGCGCGGATCGCCTCATCGACATCGGGATATTGCGCCCGGTACCAATCCTCATCGACCTCGACACCCTGCAGCAGGAAACGGATCATCGCGGTGAACTGGGAATACGTGGCGCTGACCGTCAACTCACCTTTCAACGCGGCGAAGTTCACCAATGCCTTGATCGTTTCAAACGGAGGCACATAGTCCACGCGATGACTCCCTGACGGCTGGCGGACCGTAGCAAAATCGCGCGGAGATGGAAGGTGGGTTTCGCAACGAAATTCAAAAACCGTGCGAGCCACCTGACATAGATCAAAAATGAGCGGCGATACCGCCGCCCGGCCCTCACTCTCGCAGGAACGGGTTGGTCCGACGTTCGTCGCCAATCGACGAACCCGGCCCATGTCCGCACAAAAACGAATAATCGTCTCCTAACGGCAACAATTTCGTCCGGATCGCGTCGATCAGCGCGGCGTGATCGCCATAGGGAAAATCCGTCCGCCCAATCGAGCCCTGGAACAACACATCGCCCACCAGAGCGAACCGCGCGGCGTGATTCACATAAACCAGATGACCCGGCGTGTGACCGGGACAGTGCAGAATATCGAACCGATGCGCGCCGAGCGAGATCGACTCGCCCTCCGACAACCACCGGTCGGGCGCGACGTTCCGCGCCTCGAACCCATATTGCGCCGCCTGCGCGGCGATCCCGTTCAACAGAAATTCGTCCCGCCGGTCGGGCCCCTCCACCGGCACCGCGCCGGCGCCCGGACGCGCGCGCAACGCCTCCGCCAGACCCGCCGCCCCGCCCGCGTGATCCAGATGCCCGTGCGTGAGCAAGATTCGCTCCACGGTCACGCCGGTCTGGTCGATCGCCGCCAGGATACGATCGACATCCCCGCCGGGATCGACGACCAGCGCCTTCTTCGAGACGTCGTCCCAAAGGATCGCGCAATTCTGCTGGAACGGCGTCACCGGAACGATGGCACCGCGCAACCGGGATTCCGCCGCCACTCCCATCAGTGCAGCTTCGGCGACTTCAGGAAGCTCACCCGATCGGCCGAACGGACATTGATCCGTCTGGGCTGATCGTCGCGCTCCAACCGCAGCCGCACCTCGGCGCCCGCGCTCCCGGACGCCCAGACCCGGCGCCACAGACCCGCGAGGTCCGGCACCTCTTCGTCGTTGACCATCGAGACCTTGTCGCCCACGCGCACGCCGGCGCGCGCCGCCGGACCGGTTTCCGACAAGCCGCCGACGACGATGTCGTCGCCCGACTCGGTCGCGTACATGCCCAGCCAGGGCCGCGCCGGACGGTTGACCCGGCCATAGCTGAGAAGGTCCTTCAGGATCGGCCCCAACAACCCGATCGGCACAACCATGTTCATGTCGACCCGCCGGCCCTTGCCATCGCCCTGCTGAAGGATCAGCGAACCAATCCCCATCAACTTCCCGTCCGTGCCAATCAAACCGCAGCCGCCCCAAAACGGATGCGCGGGCCCGATGAACAACGCGTCGTCCAGGACATATTCCCAATAGCCCGCGAATTCCTGCCGCCCGACGATCCGGGTTTCGACCGCGTGATGACGCCCGCCGCCGGCCGCGAAAATCGCCTGGTCGCCCACCTTCAAACGGTCCGAATCGCCCATCTCCAGATGCGGCGTGTCGAGCTTGCCCAACGCCTGCACCAGCCCGAAACCGGTTTCCTGGTCGAATGCCAGCGCATGGCCCGGCACGACCTGTCCGTCGTTGGCGGTGATCCAGACGGTCTCCGCCTCCGTGATCAGATACCCGATCGTGGCCACGAGACCTTTGTCGTTGATCACGACCCCGCTACCCGCGCGCTCGGTGCCCAGCGAATTGGCGGTGAACGCATCGGCCGGAACGTACGTCTTCAGACCGACGACGGCCTTCAACGCCCGCTCCAGATCGAACGAATAGTCGTCCGGAACCGGTTGCAGATTCCGGGGAATCTCCCAATCCTGATTTTTCATGCCACGCCGCCTTCCCTGACTGGGCCGGTCTTTGGGGGGTTCATCGCTCATGACGCAACCATAGCAGAAGTTTGGGGGATAAACGCAATCGCACCCGGTTCGGCCACCGGTACGCCCGCTGGTTCGCCCATGGGCGCGCCAATGGGCGAACCAGCCCGCGGGATCAACGCCGGTCGCGCCGGAACGCCTCGACCTCTTCCGGCGTCAACTGGAACCCGGCGACAATACCATAGGCCGCGGCTGTGACATTCTGCGCGACCGGCAATTCCATTTCGATTTCCTCGCTCGCCGCGCGGACCGTGTTCCGGCCGCGAGGAAATTCGACCGGCAGCCAGAACAAGGTCTTGTCCCGGATGTCGGCGCCCTCCGTCACGGCCACGAACACCGGCAGCCGGTAAGCCTCGCTCGAGGCGCCGGGACCGCGCACCGCTTCGGCCACGACCTTCACCGAAACCGCCACCGTCCCGGTCCGGCCCGGCTTGCAGGTCCCGGCGATATCGACGATTCGCGCCCGCACCTCCAGATCGCGCAAATCGCGCGACCCGGCGCGATACCGCGTCAGCTCCGACAACGGTTTCACCAGGCCCGGCACGGGACAGACCGGGGCGAACTGGCCCCTGCCCGGCGCGCAGGCGGCCGCCAGCAACGGCGCCAACAAGATCAGACGGCACAACAGGCGAAGGGTCATACGGCGCTCCAATTACAACGACGCGCGCGAATATTGCGGCAGCAGATCGGGTTTCACGCCCAGCGCCTTCGCCGCGCGCAGCGGCCAGCCGGGATCGGCCAGCAGGCCGCGCGCCAGCAGGATCACATCCGCGCGGTCGTTGGCCAGAATCTCGGCGGCATGCGTCGGTTCGGTGATCAGACCCACCGCGCCGGTCGCGATCCCCGCGCCATGCTTCACCGCGTCGGCGAAGGGCACCTGGTAACCCGGATGCAGCGACGGAATCTTCTGGTCGTTCGACACGCCACCGGAGGAACAGTCGATCAGATCGACGTCGCCCCGCGCCTTGATCGCCTTCGCGACCTCCACGATGTCGTCGATCGTGTTGCCGCCCGGCATGTAATCGGAGCAGGACAGCCGCACCCAAAGCGGCAGTTCCGTCGGCCATTCGGCGCGGACGGCATCCAGCACTTCCATCATGAAGCGCATGCGTCCGTTCAGATCGCCGCCATATTGGTCGTTACGGTGATTGGAAATCGGCGACAGGAACGAATGCGACAAATACCCATGCGCGCCATGCAGTTCGAGAATCTTGAACCCGGCTTCCCGCGCCATCCGCGCGGTCGCCGCGAACTGGGCCACCACACCCGCGATTTCCTCGGTGGACAGCGGATGCGGATCGGCGGCACCCGGAATCATCGGAATGGCGCTGGGCGCGACCGTTTCCCAGCCGCCATCCTTCACCGCGATCGGCTTGCCGCCAACCCAGGGCAGATCGCTCGACGCCTTGCGGCCCGCGTGCGCGATCTGGATCGCGGGGACGGACCCGCATTGCTCAATGACCTTTGCGAGCCGGGTCAGCAGCGCGAGGTGCTTCGGGTCGTAACCGCCCAGACAGCCATGGGTGATGCGGCCGATGGGGGAGACGGCGGTGGCCTCCGCCATCACGATGCCCGCGCCGCCCGCGGCCTTGGCGCCAAGATTCTGAATGTGCCAGTCGCCGCCCAACCCGTCCTCGGCCGAGTACTGGCACATCGGCGCGACGACGATGCGGTTTTTGGCGGTGACAGAACGGAAGGTAATCGGTTCGAACAGCTTCGGCGTCGGCATGGGGCGAGGTCCCTGGTCTTTATTGAGGTCGATGTTGGGACAGCGGCATACGGCGTCCGGGCCCGGATCACAACATTGCGGGGTCAGGGGGTGGGGCGCGGTGCCGCCAATGTCCGGATCGCCGCGGCGAGATCGGACGCCAGTGCCTCCAGATGGCGCAAAGTCCAGGTCTCCCGATCCTTAAAAGCCACCACGAATGGCTCGGGGAGACTGTTATCGAAGACGACGACCCGATCCGCCTCTCTCGCGAACCAGGCGAACATCGCGTGCGAACGTGCCCGGCGGTCGACGATGCGTTGCGGCGGCACGCCATGACCGCCCAACACACGGCGGTTCGCCACACGGGCGACGTTCAGTTCGACCGTCTTCACGGAGACATAAACGAGGACGATCCGAAACCCGGCCGCGCGCGCAGCGAGAACACGGCTCTTCAATTTGCCGGACGAGAGAACGGTTTCAACGACAACGGATTCCCCCGCCGCGATCCGTCCGTCCAGCAACCCGTCGCACATCTGGGCCGCCAGCAGGCTCTGGGCGTCGGAAGGCTGGCCGCCCGCCGCGAACATTCGGGCGATGTCGTCCGCGTTCAGACAGACAAACGGCGGATCGACGAACCCATCCAGGCCGCCGTTTCGAACCAATGTTGTCTTTCCCGAGCCGTTCGGACCCGCGACGATCGCCAGGACCGGCATCGCGGCCGCTCAGGTATGGCCACCGCCATGCGATGTGTCTTTGGTGGCGCGGAAGCGCCCGTCCGGATGCAGCCAGGCGGTCTGGCCGTTTTCCCCGAGGACCGGCGCGGCCAGACCCGCCCCGTGCGCCTGCCGGATCGCGTTCGTGGCGCCCTGGCGGAACTTCGCCTCCATCCCGGCCACCAACGTTTCAAAATCTGGTTCGGCCTGGGCTTTTGTGTCGAGCAACGCGATATCGGCCATTGGCTCACTCATTCGATCATCTGGAAATATATTCGCGAGAATACGGCGAGGGCGCAAGAAATATCGGGATGCGTGTTGGCGTTTGGGCATGGCCGCGTCGCGCGGCCCAGGTTCAGCGGGTGGCGTGGGCGCGGGCCTGGTTCAGCGCGAAGAGACGGGCCAACGCATCGTCCTCGGAAATATCCGCGGGCCAGCCATAGGCGGCGGCGACGGCCGCATCCAGATCGCGATGGGCGTTGGCGAGCCAGGTGGGACGCTCGTTATAAAGATTGGTGAGGGTGCGCTTTTTCAGGATCGCGGCGGCCTTTTCGTCGATGGGGAGGATGCGATCGGGGAAACCGGGCACGACTTCGGGTTCCCGCCGCACGAGGCCGGGCGGGTTGAGCCAGGTTTCGCGAAGTTCGTTCAGGCGTTTGGCGGCGGTGGCGATGGCGATGGCGCGGGGGTCCTCGGCGTAGGCGGCGGCCGGGATGTTGGGGGTCAGGCCTTCCGGGAAAGGGAAGGTTTCGAACGTGGTGCTGGGGGTGTAGCGGGGGTCGTTGCCGACCCCGAGCCAGGTGCACAGGCGGAGCGACCAGGTTTCGTGAAAGCGGCTGTGGAGGATGCCGAATGAAGTGTCGTCGTCGCGGGAGATGACAACGAGCTGACCGTCCACCATCACCGGCCACCGGAGCCAAACGAAGAGCCGAAATTTCGCAACTCTTGGCGTAACAATAAAGCGTGAAAGTGCCGAAACTCTCTCGACCATATCTGACGCCCGTCGCGCCAGCAGCCACCATTTGCTTCGCTCCGATACCGAACCGGAGGTCAGCCGAATCGGAAGCACGGTGTCTCGAACATAGGTGAACGGCGCGCCGTAAAGCGCGGCATCTTCTTCGGTACGATGATTGAAATCCACGATCCATCGATCGCGTGGACGCGTGGTGACATCGGCGCCATTCATCCATGGAACCAAAACACTACTATTTTTATCCCCATTGGGATTTGTCGGTTCAACCAGCCAGGACCGCGCCAGTTCACCGGATATTTCGAAAGGCGCCTTTTTCATACAACCTATATAACTGACTTTTCCATTTTCGGGTTGAAGCACAGCCTGAGTCAGATTGGTATCCCCCGAGGAGAGATCCGCAAAAATCTCGCATACGCTTCGTCCGTTTAGACGCGCCGATACTCCCGAATTAACCAAAGGCACCAGACAAACAAGGGAGACGCGGACCGCGGCGCCGTCCACTGTCCAGGCCTCGTCGGACCAGGCATCGAAAATCGTCGCACAGTCCAAAACGTGGTCCAGCACGACACGGTTGGCTCCTCCACGTATTGAATTGGTGGCGACCAACCCAACTTTGCCTGCCTTCCCCGCGATCAACTGACCCCGCGCCTTTTCGAACCAATAACACACAAAATCCGCGCCACCCGGCACCCGTTCAGAAAAAACCGAACGCAAGACTTCAGTATATTCCGGTCCCAACCGGTCCCGCATCAACTTATCGCCCAAAAACGGCGGATTCCCCACCACCCCATCCGCCTCAGGCCATTCCGCCTCCGTCCCATCCGGATTAAGCAGCGCGTCCCGGCACTCCACCGTCTCAAGCGGCTTCAAAATCGGATTTTTGGAAATGTCGAACCCGTTCCGCCGCGTCCACTGAATCTCCCCGATCCACACAGACACCCGTGCCAGCTCCGCCGCATAGGCATTGATCTCGATCCCCTTCACCGACCCCGGACCGATCTGCGAAAATTCCCGCTGCAACCCCAGCGCCTCCGCCTCGATCCCCGCGCGATGTTCCAGATCCTTCAACGCCAGCAACGAAAGATACAGGAAATTCCCGGAGCCGCAGGCCGGATCCAAAACCCGGAACGCCCGCAACCTGTCCAAAAACGCGCGATAAACCCCCGCCGCATCCTCCCTCGCCCGCTCCCTCGCCCGCGCCGTCCCTCCCCCCTGGGCCCGCTCCATCGCCGCCGCGATCGCCGCCTTCGCCGTCTCCCATTCCGCCAGCCAGGGACGCTCGATCACCGGCTCGATGATCAACATAATCTTGTCGCGATCGGTGTAATACCACCTGACACATCCCTTGACTCGTAGGGGGCTAGGAATCGCCCCTGTTCTTCGATTCGATGCCTCATGCCGCGATATCGCGGCATGGGAGGGGTGAATGGTTGCGGCGATCGAAATCACGCGGACAGATCACACGGCAGCGGC
>CANJJS010000097.1 GCA_947474705.1 Acetobacteraceae bacterium
AGGAGAACCACAGCATCTCCAGGAAGCTGAAATCGCCGGTCAGGAAGATACCGAGCCAGTTTTCCACGCGCAGCACCGGCGCCGCCTCGTGGTTGAAGGTCAGGCCGGTCTCGATCAGAAAAAAGACGATGGCGGAGGCCGCGACGACGGGGATGGTCAGCCGAGCGTAGCGTTTGACCGCGTGCCGGGCGAGTTCGAGCCGCGAGGGGTTCAACCAGTATCCCGACGACAGCACGTCGCCCGACAGCACGAAAAACACCGCGACCGCCAAGGTCCCGCCCAGAAACGGCTCCATCAAAAAACGCCAGTCAAGCGGGATAAAGCGGGGCTCGACGTTGATGAACACGCCAAAAAACAAATGCGAGAACATCACGGAGACACAGGCCCAGCCGCGCAGGCCGTCGATTTCGAAATGGCGTTGGCGGGTATGGGACGGCATGGGCGGGGTCTCGGCGGTCGCGTCCATTGGTCCTCGTCCTCCCGGTGTAATGCCCGCGCCGCGAGCCCTCCGCGATCTTTTATGCGGGCGGTCCGGACCGCGGAACCCACCGGGCATGGCGTCCCGTCGCCGCCCGTTCCTGGGCCTCCGCCGGTTCAAACGGCCAAGGGGGCTTTCATTTTCGTGTCCAACACCCTAAATCAGGCGAATGAGCGCACTTAAAGACGATAAATTCAGCGACCGCCTCTCGAAGCAAGATGCCGCCCGGGCCGCCATGTTGGCCCGTTTCCGTGCCCGCCCAGGCCCAGACGATCCCGCGGTGATCGAACGCCGGGCGGCGCAGGCCGCGATCGAAGCGGCGCGCGAAATCCGCCAGGCCGAACGCAAAGCCGCCAAGGAAGCCGAAGCCATCCGCCTCGCGGAAGAACAGGCGAAACAGGCACTGGAACAGCAGGCCCGCGACCTGGAAGCCAAGGCGCGCGCGGCGGAAGAAGTGGCCCGCTCGCTGGCTCTGGCCGCGGAACGCAAGGCCGCGCGCGACGCGAAATACGCCGCTCGGGTCGCCCGGCGGAAATAAGCCCCGGCGGATACGGGTACTGTCGCGGGCGGTGGGGCGTCAGCCCTTGCCGCCCATGCGGGCAAACGTCATGCGGTCCTTGTTGTCCCGCATCAGCATCGTGAAACCGGGCATCGTGTCCAGTCCAAGCCCCATCGGGAAACCCGTCTCCGGATCCGGCTGAATTTTGGCATAGGCGGCGGACGAGAATTTCTCCCATTTCCCCGCCGGTTTCTTGATCTCCACGCTGGCCACCGTCGCCTTCAACGCCAGCCGCACAATGGCTTCCTTCGGCGCCGACGGCTTCGTCAAAACAGGCATCCCGGCCAGAATTTGCCAGCCATTCGCCGTCGCCCAATCGGTCAGGGCCTGCTTGTCCATCCGCCCGCTCTCCATTCCGGCCAAACAGGCCTCCCCGCGAAGAGAGGCCCGGTAAACATCACGCCAGCCCGCGTTCCTTGAACACTTCGCCGGCGATCCGGGCGGCGGTCATCGATCCCGGCCAGCCGGCATAAAACGCGAGATGGGTGATGATCTCGGCGATTTCGTCCTTCGTCACACCATTGTCGAGCGCGCGCGCCAGATGCCCGCGCAACTGTTCCGGCCGGTATGTGGCTATCAGAGTCGCCACCACGATCAGGCTGCGGTCGCGCTTGTTCAGACCGGGCCGCTCCCAGATGTCGCCGTAGATGACATCCTCGGAAATCTCGATCATGCGGGGGACGACGGCGCGCACGGCCTCGCGCGACGGGTTGGGTTGAACGGCCATTTCCTGCTCCTTCGATTGCTATTGGACGCGAACCTGCCACGGGCCGGGTCAACGGCGCCAGAGGGCAAGCGAAATCGCGATCAACGCGGCGGCCGCCGTCCCGTAAAGCAGCGGCGGCGGCACCAACGGCAACAACACCCCCGCGGCGAGCGGCCCCAGCCCCGCGCCCAAATCCCGCCACGTCGCCAGCCGCGCCAGGGCCGCCACCCGGTCCTCGGGTTTCGCCGCCGCGGCCGCCACCGGGGCGGGCAACGGCTGCAACAACCCGCGCAACAGCACCACCGACAGCACCCCGATCCAAAGCCCGGCGGTCCAGACCTCGTGCAGCCCGATGGCGGCCAAACCGAGCGCGGAGCCAACCGACAGCAAAATCAGCATCCGTCCCGCGCCGAAACGCTGGCCCAAGGCCCCGCCGGCCGGCCCGAACACGATTTCCGAGGCATAGCGCAGCGCCAAGGCCCCGCCAGCGGCGAGTCCCGCGCCCTTCGGCAACGTGGCGACGGCCAGCACCGACAACCCCATCACGAACAACCCATCCAACGCCATGCCCTGGGTGAACGACCACACATCCAATCGACTCGGCGGTCCAAATCGCGGCCCACCGCGCACCTTCTGACCATGCCCGCCCGGCAGCCGCCATGCGAAGGGCAGCCCTCCCAACGCCGCCGCGGCCAGAACGATAAACACGACGTTCGGACCCGCCCATTCCGCCAAAATCGCGCCCATGATCAGCGCCGCCATGGGCCCGGACGCGATGATCGCCCGGCTCCGCCCGCTGCGCCGCGCCGCGCCCGACGGCTCGGCGGTCGCCAGCGCCTGCGTGGCGATGTTCATGGCGGCGAACGACAGCCCCCAGGTCAGACGCGCCAGCAGCAGACACCAAACCCCCGGCAGCAAAGCATAGGCCAGCGACGAGGCCGCCGATCCAAACACCGCCGCGATACAGGCGGTGCGGGGACCATGGGTTTCGTAGGCCCGCGCGACCCAGCCATAGCCGAGAATCCGCACCAGCCGGTTGGCCGCCAGCAACACCCCCGCCTCCGCCAGGCCCACCCCGAAGGCCGAGGCATGCAGCGGCAGCAGCAAATACAGCACCGTGTCCGTCGGCAGCGTGAACGCGAGAGTAAAGGATGCGTCGCGCGACCAACGATCGGCCTGCCCGCCCGCCGGGGACAAAGCGGCCAAAGGAACACCTGAAGCGGACGACATCGACGTGACGTGCCCGCGCCGCCGGAATATGACAATACGGATAACAACCGGCCGTTGTCGATCGTGGCGGCCCGGACTCGTAAGGACGACTCGCCATGTTCCGCTGGTTCCGCCACCTGATGCCGCGCGAAGACGCATTTTTCGACATGTACGCGCGACACGCCGACGCGATCGTGCGCGGCGCCGAGGAACTGCGCGCCATGCTGAACGGCGGCGACGCGGTCCGCGAGCACTACCCCAACGTGCTGAAAGCCGAGGACGACGCCGACGCGATCACCCGGGAGGTGATCCAGGCGATGCGCCGCACCTTCGTCACCCCCTTCGACCGCGGCAACATCCAGACGCTGATCTCCCGCATGGACGACGCCATCGACCAAATGAAAAAGGCCGCGAAGTCGATCGTGCTGTTCGAGATGACCGCGTTCGACCCGGACTACCATCGCATGGGCGACGCCATCGTCCGCTGCGCCCATTTGCTACGCGAAGCCGTGCCGCTGCTGGTCCGCATGAGCCCCAACGCGGGCCGCATCAACGAACTCTGCGAACAAATCCGCCGCGTCGAGGGCGACGCCGACGACATCCACGAGGCCGGCATGATCGACCTGTTCCGCCGCTGCCAGCCCGACGGCGTGCTGCGCTTCATCGCCGCGCGCGAGGTCCTGGACCAACTGGAACGCATCGTCGACCGCTTCGACGACGCCGCCAACGAGATCGAAGGCATCGTGGTCGAACATGTGTAGACGCCCGCGATGAACACGCTCCTGCCGCTGTACCTGCTCTACGGCCTGATCGCCGTCGCCTTGCTGTTCGACTTCCTGAACGGGCTGCACGACGCCGCGAACTCCATCGCCACGATCGTCTCGACCCGGGTCCTGCGCCCCCGCTACGCCGTGATCTGGGCCGCGTTCTTTAACTTCATCGCCTTCCTGTTCTTCGGCCTGCATGTCGCGAAAACCATCGGCACCGGAATCGTCGACGCCCAGATCGTCGACCCCCAGGTGATCTTCGGCGCGCTGTGCGGCGCCATCGCCTGGAACGTCATCACCTGGCTGGCGGGTATCCCCTCGTCGAGTTCCCACGCCCTGGTCGGCGGGATCGTCGGCGCCGGCACCGCCAAAGCCGGCCTGAGCGCCATCGTCTGGTCGGGACTGGGCAAAACCCTCTTCGCGATCGTGCTGTCGCCCATGGTCGGGCTGCTCTTGGCCCTGCTGCTGGTCCTGATCGTGTCCTGGATCTTCTCCCGCACCACGCCCTTCGTCGTGGACAGCGCCTTCCGCTGGCTGCAATTCGTCTCCGCGTCGATGTACTCGCTGGGACACGGCGGCAACGACGCGCAAAAGACCATGGGGATCGTCGCGGTGCTGCTCTACTCGCAGGGCCTGCTGGAAGGCGGCTTCCACGTCCCCCTCTGGGTCGTCCTGACCTGTCAGGCCGCCATGGGCCTGGGCACCCTGTTTGGCGGCTGGCGCATCGTCCACACGATGGGCTCCAAAATCACCCGCCTGACGCCCATGCAAGGGTTCTGCGCGGAAACCGGCGGCGCCATCACGCTGTTCCTGGCCACCTGGCTGGGCATCCCGGTCTCCACCACCCACACCATCACCGGCGCGATCGTCGGAGTCGGTGCCGCGCGCCGCACCTCCGCCGTCCGCTGGGGCGTCGCCGGCAACATCGTCACCGCCTGGGTTTTCACCCTCCCCGCCTCCGGCCTGATCGCGGCCCTGGCCTACGGCGCCATCTCGCTGGCACGCTGACCCCGGTCAGGCCGCGGCGAGGCGAAGCAAGAGCGCGGCCAGATCCTCCTCCTCGACCAGCGCCGCGGCCTCCGCGAACGTGAACCATTGCCGTCGGCGCTGCGTCCGCTCCGGCCAGTCGTCCAACACTTCGGCCACCCGCAGGGCGAAGACATCGACCTCGCACTTGACCAAAGCGCCATCGGGCAGACGCTTCCGATACCGGAACACCCCCATTGCGTCCGGCGCGATATCGCCCACCAGCCCCGCTTCCTCGAACGCCTCCAGCGCGGCGGTCTCGGCCCCCGACAAACGCTTCTTCGGCTACCCCTTCGGTAACACCCACCGCCCCGTGCCCCGGCTGGTCACCAGCAACACGCGCGGGCCACTGTCCCCATGCGCGACGGGAAGCGCGGCGAATTGCCGGCGCGGCGCCATTCGATCTTGTTCGCGACGCTTTGCCACGGCTCCTGGTGTTCATCCTTCCCGAAACGATATGTCGCGGCGCGAAACGAGAGGCCGGCACCGGGCGAAACCCGATATTTCGCCGATGCCGGCCCAACCGTCTCAGGCGCGCACCAGCCTGCCAGGACGCGCGCCGGTTTCCTCGCCGCGTTCGAACACCGGCACACCGGACACGATCGTCGCGGTGTAACCGTCGGCGCGCTGCACCAGACGCTTGCCGCCGGCCGGCAGATCGTAGCGCATCTCCGGATGATGAATGCGCAACGCCTGGTGGTCGATGACGTTGATGTCGGCTTTCATGCCCGGCGCCAAACGGCCGCGATCCTTGAAGCCGAAGTAATCCGCCGTCTCGCTGGTCAACCGCTTCACCACGAATTCCAGCCCGAACCGCGGCCCGCGCGAGCGGTCGCGCGCCCAGTGCGTCAACATGTACGTCGGAAGACTGGAATCGCAGATCAAACCGCAATGCGCGCCACCATCGCCCAGACCCAGCAGCGTCGCCTCATCCGCGATCATTTCGCGCACGACCCCATGATCGCCGTGGACGTAGTTGGTGATCGGATAGAACAACATCCGCCCGCCATCGGCGCCCGTCAGATAGTCGTAGCAGAACTCCTCCGGCGAGAGATTGGTCTTCGCCGCCATCGCCTCGATGGATTTGCTGTATTCCGGCTCGTAATCGGGATTGTCGCCCAACACGAACTGACGGTCGAACCGTTCCGCGATCGGACGTTGCAGCGGCGGCATGACATCCAGCAGCGCCTCGGAGGTCGCCTCCGCCAGGATTTTCGCCCGCAGCGAGGGATCGCGCAGCCGCGCCAGCCGTTCCGCGACCGGCAAATCCTTCAACGCCGCGAAGCTGGGACGCGCGGCGAAAGGAGTCAGCGACGTCGTCAACCCCAGAATGATCCCGACCGGACGTCCCGCGATTTGCGCGGTGACGTGGGCACCCTGAACGCGCGCCTTCCGCACACCGTCCATGATCCGGCGCCAGCGGCCGGGATCCGAGTTGCGGTCGGTAAGAAGGAACCAAAACGGACGCCCGGTTTCCTGGGTCATCCGCGTGATCCAGTCGAACTCGGCGTCCTCGTCCTCGAAATCGCTGGCCATGCCGAATGTGCCGCGTTTCGTCCGCGCGATGGCGCGGCCGATACCCAGCAGTTCCTGCTCCTCGGCGTTATATCCCGGCACCAAATTGCCGCTGGTGGTCTTGTGCTGAACCGTGCGCGACGTGGTGAACCCGAAGGCACCGGCGCGGATCGCTTCCTCGGCGAGGCGGCCCATTTCAGCAATGTCTTCCGCCGTCGCCTGCTCCCGCCGCACCGCGCGATCGCCCATGACATAAACCCGCAGCGGGTGATGCGGCACCTGTGTGGCGACGTCGATGGCGCGCGTCCGGCGTTCCAGCGCGTCGAGGTAATCCGGGAAAGACTCCCAGTCCCACTTCAACCCCTCGGCGAGCGCGATGCCGGGAATGTCTTCCACCCCCTCCATCAGATCGATCAGGCAATCGTGGTCGCGCTTGCGCACGGGCGCGAAGCCGACGCCGCAATTGCCCATGAGAATCGTTGTGACGCCGTGCCAGGACGACGGCGCCAGCACCGGATCCCAGGTCGCCTGACCGTCGTAATGCGTGTGCACATCGACCCATCCCGGCGTGACGATCTGCCCCGCCGCGTCGATCTCCCTTTTCCCCGGCCCGGCCTTCCCGCCCACCTGGGCGATCTCGTCGCCGTCGATCGCGATGTCGCCGGTATAGGCCGCGCCGCCGTTGCCATCGACGATGGTGCCGCCGCGAATGACGATGTCATGCATAGTGGTTATCTCCTGGAACTCCTGGCACCGACTCTGAACCGAGGGGGCGCCCCGCGCAAGCGCGGCGAAGATTGCCAGACGTGCCCGCCCTCCCCTATCCTACGACATAGCGAGGAAACGCGGCATGGCATTCACGGTTCACCCCCTGCATCCCCATTTCGTGGCCAGGTTCGAAGGCCTGGACATGCGCGTCCCGCCGGACGCCGCCACGATGCGCGCGGTCGTCGAAGCGGCCGACCGTTACGCGGTGCTGGTGTTTCCCGGACAACACATTAACGACGAACAACACGTCGCCTTCTCCCGCCCGTTCGGACGGCTGGAAACCACGATCAAGGCGTACAGACCGGGGTTCAAGGGACGGCTGGATCCGCATGTCGCGGATATCTCCAATCTCGACGAGAACAACGGCGTTTTATCCGCGACCGACCGCCGCCGCATGAGTTCGCTGGGCAACCGGCTCTGGCACACCGATTACACCTTCAAGGAAACGCCGGGCCTTTATTCGTTGCTGTCCGCGCGGGTCATTCCGGAGGACGGCGGCGAAACCCAGTTCGCCGATATGCGCGCCGCTTACGACGCATTGCCGGCGCGGATGAAACAACGGCTGGACGGTCTGACGGCGGAACATTCGTTGCTGTATTCCCGCGGCACCATCGGCTTCGTGGATTTTTCCGAGGAGGAAAAAGCCCGCCTTGGCTCCGCGCCGCAACCTCTGGTCAGGGTCCACCCGGGAACCGGACGAAAAAACCTCTATTTGGCCTCCCACGCCATGATGATCCACGGGATGGAAATTCCGGAAGGACGCATCCTGCTCAAGGAACTCATGGACCACGCGACGCGGCCGGAGTTCGTCTACACCCACCGCTGGACGGCGGGCGATCTGGTGTTGTGGGACAACCGCCGCACCATGCACCGCGCCTGCGAATACGACCCCACGAAGGTGCGCGAACTGCACCGCACGACGGTCATGGAACCCACCCCGCCCATGGCCGAATTAAGGAGGAGCGCGGCATGACCATTACCGTCACACCCTGTAGCGAAAGCTTCGTCGCCGAAATCGGCGATATCGACCTTCGAAAGCCGCTCGACAGGGACACCGTCGATGCGCTGTCGGACGCGATTGACACGTACGGCGTCCTGATCTTCCACGACCAGCACATCGACGACCAACAGCAACAGGCGTTCAGCCGGAATTTCGGCGATCTGGAAACGACCGTCCGCGCCTATCGCAAGGATTTCGTGCCGCGGCTGGATGTCCATATGGCGGATATCTCCAACCTCGACGACCAGAACCGCGTGCTTCCCAAGAACGACCGCCGCAGGCTGAACGCCTTGGGCAATCGTCTCTGGCATTCCGATTCCAGTTTCAAACGAGTCCCCGCGCGATTTTCTCTACTTTCGGCGCGGGTCGTCCCGGCGGAAGGCGGCGAAACCCAGTTCGCGGACATGCGGGCCGCATGGGACGCACTACCGGACAGCATGAAGCGCCGCGTGGAAGGCATGATCTGCGAACACACGCAAATCTTCTCCCGCGGCAAAATCGGGTTCACCGACTGGGCGCCGGAAGAACTCGAGAAAATGGCCCCTGTGCCGCAACTCCTGGTCCGGACGCACCCGGGTTCGGGCCGCAAATCCCTGTTCCTCTCCTCCCACGCCGGCCGCATTCAGGGCATGGAAGAACCCGAGGCGCGCCTGCTGCTGATGGATTTGTCCGAACACGCGACGCAACCGAAATTCGTGCACACGCATTCCTGGCGGGCCGGCGATCTGACGATGTGGGACAATCGCTGCACCATGCATCGCGCGCGCGAATACGACGAAACGAAAGTGCGCGATCTGCACCGGACCACGGTGTCGGACGGCGTGCCGACCGTGCTCGAACAGGCCGCGTGATCCGGCTCCTCGCCGCTGTTTTTCTGATCGCGGTCTCCGGACCGGCGTTTTCCGCCTGCGCGCCCGTCGCCGCCGCCAAGCCCAGGGTTTGGCGGGCGGCGGCGGACGACCCCGTGGTGAGGATCGTGTTTCTGGGACATGCGAGTTTCCTGATCGAAACGCCGGATCGCGTCAGCGCCGTCACCGATTTTTCCGGCGTCTTCGCGCCGGACCGGGTGCCCGATCTGGTGACGATGAACCACGCGCACACATCGCATTTCACCCTGGCGCCGGATCCGCGGATACGGCACGTTCTGCACGGCTGGCAACAAGGCCCGAAACCGCCCCGTCACGACACGATCGTTCGCGACTTGCGCGTCACCAACCTGCCCACGAACATTCGCAACTGGGGCGGCGGGACCGAGATCAACGGCAATTCGATTTTCATTTTCGAAAGCGCGGGTCTGTGCATCGCCCATCTCGGCCATTTGCACCATTTGTTGGAGCCCGCCGACATGGATGCGCTCGGACGCATCGACATCCTGATGATCGGGGTCGATGGCGCCTACACCATGGGTCAGGCCGACGCGAAACAGGTTGTGGAGCAGATCAACCCGCGCATCGTCCTGCCAATGCATTATTTCTCGATGTCGAACCTGGCGCGATTCCTCGACGCGATGCGGGCGACGCATGCGATCGAACTGCGTCAGGAGCCGGGCATCGAGGTGTCCCGGATGACGTTACCGGAACGGCCGACGGTCGTCGCGCTGCCTGGCCCGCATTAAACGGGACGGATGTTCCAGGGATAGGGCGACGAGCCCTGTAGCAGGCCGGCGATGCTTTTACGGAATACCGTTCTGATGAAGAACTGGCCCAATGGGATACTGGGGGCTTCCTCCAGCACCATCCGGCCGATCGCATGGGCCAGCCGGGTCTGTTCCGTTTCCGTGGCGGCGGCGAGCCATTCCTCGACCATGGTTTCGAGTTTTGGGCCGTCCCACCAGCCGAACCAACCTTTCGCGCCCAATCCGCGGACGGGCGCGGCGACGGCGGGATTGCCCCACCCGGAGGCGGAGCCGGTGGTATGGAAGATGCTCCATCCGCCTTTATCGACGGATTCGCGGGAGGCGCGGCGTTGCACGACAGTGCCCCAGTCGGATTCTCGGAGATCGACGTTCATGCCCATTTCGGTCAGGAGCGCGGCGGAGACCTGGCCCAGGGGACCGATGGAGGGGAAATCGGTGGGATTGACGATGACGATTTTTTCGCCTTTGTAGCCTGACTCCGCCAGCAATTTCTTGCCAAGCGCCAGGTCGCCGCGGATCAGGGCGGCGCCCACGTCTTCGGTGGCATAGGGTGTACCGCAGGGAAACATCGATTTGCAGAAACGCCAGAGTTCCCGATCGTCGCCGACGGCCGCGCGCATGTAATCTTCCTGGTTGACGGCGGCCATGATCGCGCGGCGGACCTTGGGGTTGTCGAATGGCGGGTGCAGCGCGTTGAAACGCAGGATGCTGGTCCGCCCGGCGGGATCCGCGATCATGCTGGTCACGCCGGGATTGCGCAGCATTTCCGGCAGCAGATCGTTGAAGGGGCGTTCCCACCAATCGGCCTCGCCACGAATAATAGCCGAGGCCGCGGTGGAGGGATCGGGAATGACGTTCCACTCGACCCGCGGAAAATACGCGATTTTCCCGCCGGTCGCCCAGACGGGGGCTTCCTGGCGCGGCACGTAACGGTCGAATTTCGCATAGGCGACGCGCGCGCCGGAGACATATTCGTCCGGCAGGAAACGGTAGGGGCCGGAACCGACGACCTCCGTCACCGCCTTCATCGGGTCGGTGCGCGCCATGCGTTCCGGCATGACGAAGGGCACCGAGGCGTCGGTTTTCCCCAGCGCGTCCAGGAGCATCGGGAACGGCCGGGTCAGGCGGATTTCCATGGTGCGATCGTCGGGCGCGGACCATTTTTCCACCAGCGCGTCCATGATCTGGCCAAGGGAATCGCGTTTGCACCAGCGTGCGATGGACGCCGCGCAGTCGCTGCCGCGGACGGGTGTGCCGTCATGGAACATCAGCCCGTCGCGCAGCCGGATCCGCCAGACTCGGCCATCGGCGGAGACCTCGTGGCCCTCCGCCATCTGCGGTTTCGGGCGCCCGTCGGGGCCGGCCGAATACAGCGTGTCGTAGACGTAATATCCGTGATTGTTGGTGACCGTGGCCGTGGTCCAGATCGGATCGAGCGAGGTCAAATTCGCCTGCGGAATGAACCGCAATGTCGCGGTTTTCTCGGCCCGCGCGACGGCGGGCATGGCGAGAGCGGCTTGCAACAAAAGACGGCGGCGCATGCGGCGGTTCCCGAGGTCGATCCCCTGGCTATCGCACCGAATTCGCGCGCGGAGCAAGCGGAAACGGTGGTGCGACCGGGCAATCGGGAGCGGCGTGGCAGGCCCCGGGGCTTTGCCCCGGACCCCACGGGGGCGTTGCCCCTCGACCCCACCAAGGCAGGGCCTTGGATGCCGTCTTGTTTGGGGGAGATGAAGAAGGGGGCCATCCGAGGCCGTTGAACCGCCACCGTAGGCCCCCCTTCTTCATCTCCCCCAATTAACCGGGTCCAGGCTTGCCCCTGCGAAGGCGGGGGGCCCCCGCCCTGGCGGGTTCGAAGGGCGGAGCCCTCGCGGGGTTTGGGGCAGAGCCCCAAGGCTTACCACGCCTCTCCCGATCGTCCTCGGCGGCGCTACCCGCCGCTCAGCCACTCAAACGTCGGCGATACGATCAGCGGTTTGTCGGTATCGACGCTGACGCCGCACAGGGTCCGGCGCATGCCGGGCACGCGTTTCGCCTGGAACGCGGCGCGCGTCGCCTCATCGGCGCCGTGCAGGATGCCTTGTGGCACATGGGACAAAGTGCCCGGTTTCCGCGTGCTGCCGGCGTCGTGGTGGACGAAGACGCTTTCGTCGTTATCGACGTTGCGGTGGTAGGATGGCAATTCCTCGGCGTCGAGGTCGGCGACGGCGATCTGGGGCACAAAGGTGATGACGACGAAGCCCGCGGCCTCGAAGGTGCACCAGGCGGCGGGGGCGATGTGGATGCGGTCGGAGCTGATGGGGATAATATCGCGGATGTTGAGCTTGTAGGGAAACAGATCGCCTTTCCAGCCCACGGAAACCAGGGGATTGTTCCGGTAATAGATCGACGAATACGAGCCGCCGTGTTTGACCCGCAATTCGTGCTCTTCGCGCGGCGGGAACCCATAATCCTGGAGTTCCGGTAAAACCAGCACGGTGGGATCGACCGGCATATGGCGTCCGGTTTGTTTGTGCTCGGTCAGCGACAGCGGGGCGGGCGATTCCACCACCAGCATGTGGCTTTCGCCTTTGTCCGGCATCAGACTGAATGTGATGGCTTTGGGAATGAGCACGTAATCGCCGGGTTCGTATCGCAGCGCGCCGAACTCGGTCGCGAACATACCGGTGCCCTTGTGCACGAAATACAACAGATCGCCGTCGAGATTCCGAAACGCATAGGGCATCGCCGCGGCACGGCGGCTGATGGCGACGCTGACATCGCCGTTCGACAGCATCGGTTCCGGCTCGCCCCGTGGGTCGAAGGCATCGGAGGGTTCGACGCGTGTGGTATCCGCGACCCGCCGCGGCACGATCGGTCCATCGACCCGCAGAATTTCGTTCGGGCCGTGTTCGCGGTAGATCATCGCGACCTGACCGAAGAATCCCTGACGGCTGATATGTTCTTCGCGAAGATCGCCCAATCCGACGCGCGCCTGGCGAACATGCCGGCCTTTGGCGTGATGGATCCAGGATCGCATGGCATGACCTCCCTTTTATCGGACGAGATTGCCACCCTCCTGGGCCGGGGTCGAGTACGGCTTGCCGCCGCCCAGGGGGCATGGTGTAAGCTACCGGAAGAAGCCGGAGTTCCAGTCGCCATGAAAATGATGTGGTTCCATTTGATGCCCTATACCGAGCTGCCGGAGGACTTCAAACAGAAGCACCCCTCGGTCTGGGTCGATATTCATTCGTCTTTGTTCGATCCGAAGCGCGCGCATCTGATGTACAACGACTTCATGGACGAGCTCGAATACGCCGCCGATCTCGGCTACGACGCCATCTGCGTAAACGAGCATCATTCCAACGGCTACGGGTTGATGCCCTCGCCGAATTTGATCGCCTCTTCGCTGGCGCGGCGGACGACCGACGCGACGATCTGCGTCATGGGCAACTCGATCGCGCTCTATAATCCGCCGACCCGCGTCGCGGAGGAATTCGCGATGCTCGACGTGATTTCGGGGGGACGTCTGATCGCGGGATTTCCGGTCGGCACGCCGATGGACGATTGTTTCGCCTACGGGCAGAACCCGAGCCAGTTGCGCGAGCGTTACCTGGAAGCCCACGACCTGGTCATGCGGGCATGGCAGGACCCAGACACGTTCTCGTTCAACGGCCGTTACAACCAGCAGCGCTATGTCAACATCTGGCCGCGCCCGATCCAGCGGCCGCATCCGCCGATCTGGATCCCCGGCGGCGGGTCGGTGGAGACCTGGCAATGGTGCGCGGAGCGGGACTACGTCTATTGCTATTTGTCGTACTATGGGCACAAGGCCGGTAAGGCGACAATGGACGGGTACTGGGCGGAAATGGAACGGCTCGGCAAGGACCGCAATCCCTACCGCGCCGCCTTCGCGCAGACCGTCGCCGTGGCCGAAAGCCGCGACCAGGCTTTTGAACTCTACACCGAAGCCGCCGAGTATTTCTTCGGCCGCTGCCTGCATTTCGACCCGCGCTTCGCCGCCCCGCCCGGCTACACCACCGAAGCCACGCAGCGGGCCGCGCTGGGCAGCCAGGTCAGCGCGGCCGCGCTCCGCTCCGTCGCGCGGCCCACGGGCATGAAGGAACTGGTCGATGCGGGGTATATCGTCATCGGTTCGCCAAAGCAGGTGACGGAACAACTGGTCGAGCTGGCGGAAAATCTGAACGTCGGCAATCTCATGCTGCTCATGCAATTCGGCAACATGAACAAGGACCTGACACGTTACAACTCCAAGATCTTCGCCGAAAAAGTCGCGCCGGTGCTGAAAAAATTCTATTCCGAGTGGGAGCACCGCTGGTGGCCGAAGCCGATGGAAGCCGCGGGCAGAGCCGATATTCCCGCCTGGTCTCCCCGCGCCACGGCGGCCGAATAACGCGCGCGGCGGCCGGACGCCAATGGCCTACGTTCACCCGGTGCCCGCGCCGCCAGCGGGGCCGTTGCCGCTGCCCGCCTTCCTGCGCGCGATCCGGGAGAACGCCCTGACGATCTGGCCCGAGGCGGCCTACCGCGAAGACATCGTCTCGCGGAATTTCCTCGGACGCGCGAACGTCCTGCTGAACACGCCGGACGCCATCCACCACGTCCTCGTCGACAACCACGCGAATTACCGCCGCTCCCCCGCCTCCATCCGTATCCTGCGCCCCATTACCGGCAACGGATTGTTGCTGAGCACCGGCGACACATGGCGGCTGCAACGCCGCACCGTCGCGCCCGCTTTGGCGCCCCGTGTTATCCCCTTGCTGTGCGGCCATATTCCGCACGCGGCGCGCGAGGCGCTGGAAACCCTCGAAACACAAACCAACGCGCCCGTCGATATCCTGTCCTTCATGCAAACCCTGGCGCTGGATATCGCGGGCCGGTCGATGTTCTCGCTGGAAACCCGGACATTCGGACCAGACATGCGGCGGCTGCTGAACGAATTCGCCGAACGTCACGCCCAGCCGCATCTGCTGGACATGTTGCTGCCGGCCTCGATCCCCTCGCCCAGAGACTGGGGGCCGGCGCGGTTCGGCAAGCGATGGATGCATCTGATCGAAACAATGATGGCCGAACGCGCCGAAATTCCCGCCGACGGGCCGCCCAAGGACCTGTTCGATCTGCTGCGCAATGCCCGCGATCCCGAAACCGGGGCGGGGTTCGCCCCGGCCGAACTGCGCGACCAGGTCGCGACATTGATCCTGGCGGGCCATGAAACCACCGCCGTCACGCTGTTCTGGGCCTGCGTCCTGCTGGCCAAAGCGCCCGATATTCAGGACTGGCTGGCCGAGGAAGTCGCCGGGCTCGACCTGACCGAGGAGGGCGTGTTGACGCGGCTCGTCCGCGTCCGCGCCGTCGCGAACGAGACCCTGCGGCTGTTCCCCGCCGCCTTCACCCTGGTGCGGGAGGCCATTCTGCCCGACCGCATCGGCGCGCTCACCCTGCCGCGCCATACCGTCGTCATGATCGCGCCCTGGGTTTTGCACCGTCATCACGCTTTGTGGACCGAGCCCGCCGCCTTCATCCCCGCGCGCTTTCTCCCCGATGCCCCGCCCCCGCCGCGCTTCGCCTTCATGCCGTTCGGCGCTGGCCCGCGCATCTGCGTCGGCGCCCAGTTCGCCATGGCGGAAGCCATGCTGGTGCTCGCCAGCCTGATCCAACGCTTTCGCCTGTCTTTGGACGGCGCCCGCCCGGTGCTACCCCAGGCCGTCGTCACCACCCAGCCAGACCACGCGCCCGGCTTCCGGTTGCGGCGGCGGACCTGACCGGCGCCTATCGCGCCCGCGCGACCCAGCGCAGCACAGCGAGCCCGGTCAGCGTGACCAGCGCCAGGTGGCCAAACCCCAAACCCCATCCCAGCACGGTGTCGCGCCCCGCGAGGTCGAGCGCGAGACCGACACCCAAAGGCCCAAGAAATCCGCCGGCATACCCGGCCATGCTGTGCACCCCCATCGTGGCGCCCCGCGCGTCCTTGTCCGCCGCCGCGACCGTTCCCGCGGTCAGGGCGGAGCTGTCGAGATAAATCGCCGCGTTCCAGACCACGATCAGCAACGCCGCCGCCGGCGCGGGCAGCGCGAGCCCCCATCCCGCGGTCAGCGACAGGCAGGCGGCCACGGAAATCGCCAGCGTGACAACACGAAGCCGCCCGAATTTCTGAGCCAGTTCGTTGCCGGTCAGCGAAATCGCGATGCCCGCGAAACCCGCCGCGGTGAACAGCACCGCCGGACCAGGCAGCCAGGCGGGCGCGCCATGGCGGGCGATGGTCGTGGCCAGGAAGGTCACCCCCCATGCCCGCAGCGCCGCGAGTTCCCAGGTATGCACGGTATAACCGGCGATCCAGGCCATCGCGGCGCGATTGCGAAACACCGGCCGGAAGTCCAGCAGCGCCCCTGCCCGGCCCGCGCCAACCTTGGGCGGCAACGCCGCCGGCATGACGGTCAACGCGATGGCGAACGCGCCAACCGCCGCCACCCCGCCAAACAGAAAGGCCGCCTGGGGCCCGGCCACGGTCTCCAGCAATCCCGCCAGCATGAAAGACAGCGCGCCAGAGACCCCGACGCCGGCCGCGTGCATGGACACCGCGCGCGACTGCGCCACTCCCTCCAAAGGATCCGCGATGGCCTTCAGACCGGGCATATAGGCCCCCGCCCATCCAACCCCGGCGATGGCACGCAGCAGCAACCCGGACCAAAACCCGTCGGCGAGAAACGCGAAGCCGAGATGGGACACCGCCGTCAGCCCGGCGCCGGTCAGATAGACCGCGCGCACCGGCAAACGATCGGTCAATGCCAGCAGTACCGGCACCGCGGCGACATAGGCGGCGAAGAACACACCCACCAGCCACCCCGCCTCGGTCGCGGACAACATCCAGCGGCCCATATAACCCGGCAACATCGCCGGCAGCGCGAACGCCCCGATCTGCGTCAGCATCTGCGCCGCGACGATCGCCACCACGAAACCCTTGCCGCCTGGGCGCGGTTTTTCCCATGGCCACTTCATTTCACCCGCTCCCCCCAACCCATCCAGCCGCTTCGCCTCACGGCCGCCGCCCGCCGTTTCACCGGTCCGGACAGTCTCCATTGCGCGGAAATCCTGTCGGTCTCAACCGTTTATTTACCTTTTGGCGCGACAAACCCCGCATCGCCGCGGGCCGTCCCGGCCGGATCGGATCGCATAACCGAGGAGCATCGCCTTGACCGTCGCCACGCCATCGATCCGCCGCGCCACCGGCTTCCCGCCGAAATTGCGCCTCCGCACCCGTCTCTACGCGGGGTTCTCCTTCCTCATCCTCCTCGCCGCCCTCCTCGCGGCCTCCGGCACCTGGGCAATCCGGGACCTGGGGGACGAGGTCGCCGAGGTCGAACGTATCGGCGCGAACACTCGCCTGGTACTGACCGCCAGCCGCCAACTGGAAAGTATCCGCCGCGCCCAGACCAGATTCATGTTCGACCTCGACGAACGCGCGGTGGCATCGATGACGGCGGCGGAAGCGAAAGTCCGGGAATTGCTGACCTCCCTGTCGGGAACAACCGCCTCGACGGAACAGCAGGCCACCTACCGCTCGGTCCTGACACGGCTCGACGGACAGGGCACCGCCGCCGCCGCGATGGTGGAACAGGGCCGGAAACTCGCCACCGCGCGCGACAAACTGATCGCCGGCGGCGACGCGTTATCGGCGGCCACGGACAAAATGACCGCGGCGGCGCTGGCCGAGCACGACGAATCCGTCGAAGCCGCGGCCGCCGGCGTCGAACGCGGCGTACTGCTGGTGCGCGCGAATGTCTGGCGTTACATGGCGACGCGCGATCCGGCCAGCCTCGCCGCCGCCCGCGCGGCCGAAACCAAGGCCACCGAAGCCCTGGGCAATTTCGACCAGATCGCCGAGGCGATGGAACGCATGTCCGGAACGAACGGCGGCGCCCTGCGCCCCACCATCGAGCCGGTGCGCGCCGCGTTGAAAACCTTCCGCGGCGATTTCGACACGGCCGCGGCCGCGCTTCAGGCGCAGACCGCGACCTTCCAGGACACGCTCGTGCCCGCGATCTCGGCGATGCAAACCGAACTGGG
>CANJJS010000098.1 GCA_947474705.1 Acetobacteraceae bacterium
CCCCGCCGGGACTTGACCCCGCCACCCCCTCCTTCAAACTCCCCCCAACAGCCGGAGGAAACCCGCTTATGTCCGAAACATTCCGCCAGGAAACCCGCGCCTGGCTCGAAGCCAACTGCCCCCCCGCCATGCGCACCCGCATGCCGGAGGAAGAACAGGTCGCCGGCGGCAAACGCGCGGAATATGTCCGGCCCGAGCAGAAAATCTGGCTCGACCGCATGGCGGCGAAAGGCTGGACCGCCCCCACCTGGCCGAAAAAATACGGCGGCGGCGGCCTCTCCGGCGAGGAAGCCCTCATCCTCGAAGAAGAAATGCAGGACCTGGGCTGCCGCACCCCCCTGCGCGGGATGGGCTTGTCCATGCTCGGCCCGGTGTTGCTGGAATACGGCACCGAGGAACAGCGGATGGAACACATCCCCAACATCGTGGCCGGCAAAATCCGCTGGTGCCAGGGATATTCCGAGCCCGGATCGGGCTCCGACCTCGCCAGCCTGTCGACCCGCGCGGTGCTGCAAGGCGAGCATTTCCTCGTCAATGGCCATAAAATCTGGACATCGAACGCGCATCTGTCCGACTGGATTTTTTGCCTCGTCCGCACCGACCCCACCGTGAAAAAACACGACGGCATCAGTTTTTTGCTGATCGACATGGACGACCCAGGCGTGCGGCCGAATCCGATTCGGCTGATTTCCGGCAAATCCGTCTTCTGCGAAACGTTCTTCGATAACGTCCAGGTCCCCGCCAGCCACCTCGTGGGCCAGCTCAACAAAGGCTGGACCATCGCGAAACGCCTGCTGGAACACGAACGCAAAGGCATCGGCGGCATCGGCGCGCGCAACGCCGCGAAGTTCGAGGTCACGCCGGAAGGCCTCGCCAAACACTACGCCGGCGAGGAAAACGGCCGCATCGCCGACCCAGAACTGCGCCAGAAAATCGCGACATATTCGATGAACGCGCACGCCTTCCAACTCACCCGCCGCCGCGCCGCCGAGGAAGCCGAATCCGGCGCCCCTCCCGGCCCGATGTCCGCCATGTTTAAATATTACGCGACAGAACTGAATAAAACCCGCTACGAAATGCTCATCGCCGCCGAGGGCTTCAACGCGCTGGGCTGGGAAGGCGAACCTTACACGGAGGACGAAATCCGCCTGACCCGCGAATGGTTGCGTTCGAAAGCGAATTCGATTGAGGGCGGGACATCGGAAATCCAGCTTAACATCATCGCGAAACGCGTTCTGGCGCTGCCGGACTGAACGATGCCACCGTCCCGTCCCTTCCGTCCGGTCATGGGCCGCCGTCCCTCCCCCGTCATGGCGGCGCATGGCCGCGCGACGGCCGGGGCGGCCAGGCCATGACGATCGCGCGACGGCCCATGTCCGCGCCAAAGCACACAGGAAACCGCCTCCAATGCCCTTGATCCTCAATTCCGAAGCCCAGATGGTGCGCGACACCGCGCTGGATTTCTTCAGGGAACGCGCGCCCATCACCGCGCTGCGCAAACTCCGCGATACCACGGACCCCGATGGATTCTCCCGGCCGCTCTGGCGAGAAATGGCCGACCTCGGCTGGACCGGTTTTCTGGTCCCCGAAGAGCACGGCGGCACCGACTTCGGCCTCATTGGCCTCGCGCAGGTGATGGAAGCCGCTGGCCGCACCCTGGCCGCCTCGCCGCTGCTCTCCACCGCGCTCGTGGCCGCCTCCGCGCTGACGCTGGGCGGCTCCGAAGACCAAAAATCCGAACATCTGCCCACGCTCGTCGCCGGCGAGAAAATCTTCGCCCTGGCGCTGGAAGAAGGCTCCCGCCACCAGCCCAACCGCATCGCGGCGAAAGCCGAGAAATCCGGTGACGGGTACAAACTGAGCGGCCAAAAAACCTTCGTCCTCGACGGCCATGTCGCGGACACGCTGATCGTCGCCGCCCGCACCGCCGGCGGGACGAACGACAGAGAAGGCATCACGCTCTTTCTGGTTCCCGGCGGCGCGCCCGGCGTGACGCGGCTTCGGACCATCATGATCGACAGCCGCAACGCCGCGCGCGTAACTCTGGACAATGTGTCCGTCCCGGCGGACGCCGTCCTTGGCCGCGTCGATGGTGGCGCCGATACGCTGGACAAGGTGCTGGATCGCGCCCGCGCCGGCCTCGCCGCCGAAATGCTGGGCTCGGCGCAGGAGGCGTTCGATCGCACGGTGCAATATCTGAAGGACCGCAAACAATTCGGTGTCGTCATCGGATCGTTCCAGGCCCTGAAGCACCGGGCCGCGCAAATGTTCTGCGAAGTGGAACTCGTCCGCTCCGCCGTCATGGCCGCGTGTTCGGCGCTGGACGAAAACGCGAACGACGCCGCCGCGCTGGCGGTGCTGGCGAAGGAAAAGGCCAACGATACGCTGGACCTCTGCGGAAACGAGGGCGTCCAGATGCATGGCGGCATCGGCATGACCGACGAGCACGAGATCGGCTTCTTCATGAAGCGCGCCCGCGTCGCCCGCGCCACATTTGGGGAAACCGCCTTCTGCCGCGACCGTTACGCCGCGCTGATGGGGTTCTGACCAAGCCCGGACATGAAACTTCCCCTTTGGGCCACCGGCCTGCTGGTCACGACCGGCATGCAGATGGCCGGCAGTTTCATGAGCCAGAGCCTGCCCGTCGTCGCCCCGTTGCTGACGGCGGGCGCGGGCGTCGGCCGCGAACAGATCGGCGTCGTCTATGCTTTGAACAGTTTCGGGTCGATCCTGTTCATGGCGTTCGGGACGCCGCTGATTCTGCGGTTCGGCCCGCTGACCGCGATGCGGACCGGGGTTTTCTGCGGTGCCTGCGCGCTGGCGCTGGTCTCGATTGGCATCTGGCCGGTGGTGGTGACGGCGGCGTTGTTGATGGGTTTGTCGTATGGACCCGCGCCGCCGGGTTCGACCCGTATTCTCGCGGCAACGGCGATCCCCAAGCATCGGGCGCTGATTTTCTCGATCAAGCAGGCGGGGGCGCAGCTTGGCGGCGTGCTCGCGGGTCTGACGATCGCCCCGGTCGCGGCGCATTTCGGCTGGGCCGCGGGCCTCGCGCTGCCGGTGACCGTGGGTGTGCTGACGGCGTTGGCGGTGGCGCCCGCCCGCCAGGCGCTGGAAATCGCCCGCGATCCGCCGCGTCCCATCTCCTTCGCCGGTTTGTTCGGCCTGAGAAACCTTCGCGCGCCCTTCGCCGCCGTGGCCGCGGTCCCGGCGTTGATGGCGATGACGGTTCTCACCACCAGCATGGCTGTCGCCCAGGGGTGTCTGTTTTCGTTTTGCGTGACGTATTTGGTGACGACGCGGGAGATGACACTGACACAGGCGGGCGTCGCATACGCCTGCATGCAAGGCGGCGGGATGGCCGGGAGAATCCTTGTCGGCTGGACCGCCGACCGTTCGCGAAACATCCCACGCGATCTCGTCCTTCAGGCCTGGGCCGCCGCTGCTTTGGCCGTCGTCTGGGCTTTGCTGCCCGCCGATGCCGGCATGGCGGCGATCGCGCCGCTGGCGCTGGCCATCGGTCTGACGGCGGCGAGTTGGCCCGGTCTGATTTTGTCCGAGGTTTCGCGGCTTGCTCCGCCGGGCCGAATCGCCGATGCGGCGTCCGGGTCCACCATGATCACCTTCGCGGGCTATGTGATGGGCCCGTTGTTGTTCTCGCTGGCGGTGCGCCTGACCGGGGGTTGGGTGGTTCCGTATTTGCTCGTGGCGGGACAGATGGCGGGGATGGCGGCATTCGGGTCCTGGCGGTTGGTGCGCGCGAGACGGTGAACGCTGCCCATGGCGGGCGTTTCATTCGCCGCGGCGCGGGAATTCCGGCTTGTTTTGCCCGGTGACCAGGCCTACCGCCACACACCGCGCGCGAATGCGCGAAACGACAGGGGAGACCGTTCCAATGACCATGACCCGCCGCGCGCTGCTTGGTGCCGCGTCCGTTGCCGCGCTGCCGATACCGGGCCGCGCGCAAGCCAAACCCACGATCCGCATCGGGGTGATCAACGACCAGTCGGGGCCCTACCGCGATGTCACCGGCCTGACCGGAGTCGCCTGCGCGAAACAGGCCATTCAGGATTTCGCCGCGGGAAGTTTCGATGTGGAAGTGTTGACCGCGGACCACCAGAACAAGCCCGACGTCGCCTCGACGATCGTGCGGCAGTGGATCGACCGCGAGAACATCGATCTGGTGCTGGACGCGCCGTCCTCGGCCGTGGCGCTGGCGCTGGCGGGGATTTGCAAGGAGCGGAACAAGCCTTTCATCACCACGGCCTCCGCGACGTCGGACCTGACGGGGAAATCCTGCCAGCCGACCTCGATTCAGTGGGTGTACGACTCCTATGCGAACGCGAAATCCACCGGCGGGTCGATGATCAAGGCGGGCGGGGACACCTGGTTCTTCATCACGCCGAACTATGCCGCGGGGATCGCGTATCAGCGCGACACGACGCGATTCATCGAGGCTGCGGGCGGCAAGGTCATGGGCGCGCATCTGTATCCCTTCCCCGAAACGACGGACTTTTCGGGTCCGCTGATCGAGGCGCAGGCCTCCGGCGCCAAGGTGGCCGGGATCGGCGGCGCGGGTTCGGATCTGATCAACATCGTGAAGCAGGCGCGCGAGTTCGGCATTCCGAGAAAAATGAAAATGGCGGCGCTGATCGTGTTTTCGACCGATATTCACGCGATGGGGCTGGAGATGGCGCAGGGTCTGCGCATGTCGGAAACCTATTACTGGGATTTGAACGACCGCACCCGGGCGTTCCAGGCGCGGATTCAGCCGAAGGTGAAGCTGTGGCCGAACATGGCGCAGGCCGGCAATTACTCGGCGGCGCTGCATTATCTGAAGGCGGTGCAGGACATGGGCGCGGCGGCGGCGAAGGCCGATGGCACCGCGCTGATCTCACGCATGAAGGCGATGCCGACCGACGACGATTGTTTCGGTAAGGGCAAGATCCGCGAGGATGGCCGCAAAATGCATCCGATTTATTTGTTCGAGGCGAAGTCTCCCGCCGAGAGCAAGCACGAATGGGACCTCTATAAAAAAATCGTGGAAACGCCGATGGAGGAGGTGTGGCGGCCGCTGTCCGAGGGTGGCTGTCCCTTCATCAAGGCCTGAGCCGATACCGCGCCATGGGCCGCCGGATGTCATTCCGCGCGGCCCATGATACGCTCTCCTTCCACGCCCTTTGGCCGGAAGAGTTCGTCATGCGCATCCTGATCGCTCGCGTTTCCCACGAGACCAACACGTTTTCGCCCGTGCCGACCCCCGTCGGCCGCTTTTGCCCGGACGGTAAGACCCTCCTCACCGGTCAGGCGGCGATCGATTTCTTCCGCGGCACCACGAGCTGCGTCGGCCGTTACATCGAAATCGCCGAGGGACTGGGCGCCGAGATCGTCCTGCCCGTCGCCGCGGGCGCCCCGCCCAGTGGCAAGGTGGAAGACGCCGCCTTCGAATTGTTCAGCGGGTTGATCGTGGACGCGCTGAAAACGGGCCCCTTCGACGCGATCATGCTGGATTTGCACGGCGCCATGGTCACCGAAAGCTTCGAGGACGGCGAAGGCGAATTGCTGCGCCGCATCCGGGAGATCGCGCCCAAGACCCCGCTGTCTTTGTCGCTGGACATGCACGCCAATTTGCACGACGGCATCGCCAGCCGCGCCGATGTCATCGCGGGCTATCGCACCTATCCGCATGTCGATCACCTCCCCACCGCCAACCGCGCCGGCGGCGCCCTGGTCCGGCTGTTGAAAGGCGAGATCGCCCCGACCACCGCCTGGGGGAACGTCCCCATGCTGCCGCACATCATGGCGCAGGGCACCTACCGCTCCCCCAACAAGGAGTTGCAGGAAATGGCCGCGGCGATGGAGCGCGACGGAGAGGCCGTGCTCGCCAGCTTGTTCACCGGTTTCCCGCACGCCGATATCAGCCAGGCCGGCCTGAGCGTGGTCGTCGTCACCGATAACGACAAACCGGCGGCCGAACGCCTCGTCAAACGTCTGTTGGACGCGGCATGGGCGGCGCGAAAGGAATTTCTGTTCGAAACCGAAGATCTTTCAACTTCCGTCGCCCGTGCCAAGGACCTGGAGGGGCCGGTCGTGATGCTGGACCATTGCGACAATTCGTCCTCTGGCGGCACCATGGACACAACGAAGGTGCTGGCGGAAATCATCCGTCAGGGATTGGACAATGTCGTGTTTTTCGCGATTTACGATCCCGCCGCGATCCAGGCGGCCGCGAAGGCCGGTGTCGGCGCCACGGTGGAACTGAACATCGGCGGCAATTTGGAGATGCCCGCGATTCCCGGTGTGAATGAGCCTCTGCTGGTCAAAGGCCGGGTCAAGACGCTGTCCGCGGGGTATTTCGTCAGCGACAGCCCGATGCGCCGCGGGCTCGCCGTCGATATGGGGCCGATGGCGGTGATCGATACGGGGAAAGTCGAAATCGTGCTGATCGGGCGGCACGCCGAGCCGAGCGATCTCGGCCTGTTCAAGGTCCTCGGTATCGATCCGTCCCAGAAACGTTATGTCGCCATTAAAAGCCGGGTGCACTGGCGCGCCGATCTTGGGCCGCTGGCGAAGAATGTCGTGGAATGCGACGGGCTCGGCGTCTGCACGTCGGATTACAGTATTCTTAAGTTCGAGAATGTTCGCAGGCCAATCTATCCGCTGGACCTGCTGAACGAACCCGGCGCCTGAGCGCCGGGTTCGCCCCCGTCAGGGCGCGTCGAATTCGAAGGCGAAGCCGGTGCCCGCGCGCTTCACCCGGCCCGCGTGCGGCGCGCCGAAATGCGCCGGGAATATCCGGCAGTTCTTGTCGGCGCAGTCGTTCAGGACGCGTTCGCGCGAGTCGGCGGATTGCACCGGGTCCTCGCAGAAAATGCTGCTCATGCGGGGATGAAACACCTGGATGGGATGGTGCATCAGGTCGCCGGTGAAGACGCCTTCCTCGTCCTTCGATCGCACCTTCAGGATGACATGGCCGGGCGTATGGCCGGGTGTGGGTTCAATGAGAAGCCCGTCGCCGATCTGGCCCGCGCCGTCGACGACCATTTCGAGGCCGGCGTCCAGGATTGGGGCGACACTGTCCTCGAACACGCCGGCGTTGACCGGCTGCTTCGCCGCGTCGCCTTTGGCCGGGTCCCAGTAATCGCGGTCGATCTTCGAGAACACATATTTCGCGTTCGGAAAGGTCGGCACCCAGCGGCCATCGACGAGGCGGGTGTTCCAGCCGACATGGTCGATGTGCAAATGGGTGCACATGACGAAGTCCACCTGCTCCGGCGCCACGCCCGCCGCCGCCAGACGGTCGAGCCATGGGGTGTTCAACATATGGAACCGCTCGAAGGCCGGGCGTTGCTTGTGATTGCCGGCGCAGGTGTCGACGACGATCGTGTGGTGACGGGTGCGCACAACCCAGGAATGTAACGAACTGATGAATCGGCCCAGGGAGTCATCGTAACAGGTGGGGACCATCCAGTGCCGGTTTTGCGCCAGCATCTCCGGGCGCCAGTCCGGAAACATCGCCGCCGGCTCCATGCCGGGCCGCAGCATTTCCTCGATGCGCGTGACTGTGACGTCGCCGATTCCGCGTGTGCTCATGCCTGTTTTCCCCTCGCGTTTGCGTTGGGGGCAGTGACGGGGCGATCCGGTCCAAAGTCAAGACCGGCGCATTTTTAACGGCTTGTTAATCAATCCTCAGCAGACTGCAACGACCGGCCGGGATAGGCCCGGCCGGTCAACCAGAAAGGAAAAAGAGATGTTAACGCACCTCTTCCTCCTGTTGCTTATCCTGGCGATCCGAGACCGAAAAGTCAAGATCACCATAGAGAAGCAATAGGACCGGTGGGCCGGTTCGGCGACGAACCGGCCCCCTCTGGCGGTTCGATTACTATTGTATTCATGGCCGCGGCCGCACCGTGACGCCGCGCGGCGGTACTGCCATGGTTCCGGCTGAAACGCCCCGAACCGGAAGGATTCGCCCATGACCATCATGCCCGGCTTCACGCTGACCGACGTCGATACCGGCGGTGCCCGCATTCGCCTGCGCCATGGCGGCAGCGGCCCGCCTTTGTTGCTGTTGCATGGCAACCCGCTCACCCATGCCGCCTGGCACAAGGTCGCCCCGCGCCTCGCCGAGCGGTTCCATGTCGTCGCCGCCGATCTGAGGGGGTATGGCGACAGTTCGGCGCCGCCGGAGGAACCCGACAGTTCCAATTATTCGTTCCGCGCCATGGCACAGGACCAGGTCGACGTGATGAAGGCGCTGGGGTACGATCGTTTCTTTGTCGCGGGACACGATCGCGGGGGACGGACGACGCATCGCATGTGCCTCGACCATCCGGAGAAAATCCTGAAGGCCGCTGTCGTCGACATTGTTCCGACGTTGGACATGTGGGCGGCGATGGACAAGGATGGCGCCATCGGGGGGTGGCACTGGCCCTTCATGGCGCAACCCCAGGGTTTTCCGGAGATGTTTTTCAACGCGGTCGATCCCGACTGGTTCATGCGCAAGAAGCTGCTGAAACTGACGAACAATCTCGACCATATTCCGCCGGAAATCTGGAACGAGTATGTCCGTTGCTTCAATGAAAAGACGATCCGGGGGTCCTGCGGCGATTACCGCGCGGCGGCGGGGATCGATTGCGAGCTGGACACGGCCGATCTGGGACGCAAGCTTCCGATGCCGTTACTGGTGCTTTGGGGCAAGAACAGTTCCGTCGGCAAGCGTTTCGGGGATCCGTTGGACCTGTGGCGCCAGCGCGCGGAAAGCGTGGTTGGGGAGGCTCTGCCCGCCGGGCATTATGTGAACGAGGAAGCGCCGGAAGAGGTGCTGGACTGGTTTCTGCGGTTCTTCACCTGACCGGACCGCGCGCGCCGGGACGATTCCTGTTGGGCCCGGCGCGCGTCCAGGCGTATGATAGCGGCATGGGACCGGCCCTGAAACTTCCTCCGACCATGACCCTACCGGAATTCCTCGCCTGGGATTCGCCGGACGGGGAAAAATGGCAACTCGTCGATGGCGAACCCATGGCGATGGCGCCATCGAGCCGGACGCATGGCGCGCTGCAAATGGAAGTGGGCGCGGTTATCCGCAACCACCTCGCGGCGGCCGGAAGCGGATGCACGGCGATCGCCGAACCCGGCATCGTCCCGCGTATCCGCGCCAACGAAAATTTCCGCATTCCCGATCTCGCCGTCACCTGCACCGGCTACGACACCGAGGAATACGACGTCGCCAATCCCGTCCTGATCGTGGAAATCCTCTCCCCTTCGAATCGCGCCGAAACCTGGCGCAACGTCTGGGCCTACACCACGATCCCCGATCTCCAGGAAATCCTACTGCTCAGCGCCACCGAGGTCCGCGCCGACCTGCTGCGGCGTGGACCCGACGGAACCTGGCCGGAAACAGCCGCCACGACCCAGGATGGCGATCTGACGCTTGAAAGCATCGGCATGACGGTCCCGCTGGCCGCGCTTTACCGGACGACCCGGCTCGCGCGCGGCTGATCTCGCTCACCGCCCCGCGAACACGCCCGGCGTCACCCCCAGCACCTGGCGGAAGGCCGCCCCGAATGCCGCGACCCCGGAAAACCCCAGCCTTCCCGCCACCGCCGCCACCGGCACGCGCCCGCTGTCCAGCATCTCCACCGAGGCCAGAATCCGCGCCCGCTGCCGCCAGGCCTTGAAGGTCAGTTCGGTCTCGGCCGGAAACAGCCGCGTGATCGTCCGCGCCGAGGCGCCCGCGGCCCGTGCCAGATCCTCCAGCTCCCGCACCCCGCCCGGATCGGCCAGCACCATCTCCGCCACCCGCCGCGCCCGGGCGTCCGACGGCAGCGGCATGAAGGTCGCGCCGTCCTCCGCTTCCGCCAGTTCGAACACCGCCAGGCGCGCCATCAGATCGACCCGCGCGGGATCGGCGCCGGGCGCGAACATCCCCAGCACCAGTTCCCGCAACAGCGGCCCCACGGAGACCACGAATTCCCGGCCCAGACGCGGCGCCTCCGGATGCGCCGCCAGCCAGGACGGCGCGATATACAGGGAGCGCATTTCCAGTTCCGTCAGCATGTCCACCGCGTGCTCCAGCCGCGGCGGCAGCCAAACCGCGCGCCGAGGCGGCACCAGCCACCGCCCCTTCGGCGTCGTCACCTGCATCGCGCCACGGGAGGCATAGAGCAGTTGCGCCTCGGCGTGGACATGCAACCCCAGTTGCACGCCCCGCGCATACACCCGCCCCAGTGCCGCCACCCCGTCCGCCGCCAGAACGAAACCCGCGCCATCGACCATTTGGCGTTTCCCCGACAAAATTTGGCCCCTGAAAGCCCACCGGCCACGCTAACCTCCCGCCGGGGAAGAGGACAACCGCCATGAACAACCCAAAAACGGTGATCGGCTTCATCAACGGCGCCCATTTCATCGACCACTACGCCATGCTGGTCTTCGCCGCCGCCGTGATCGTCATGGGGCCCGCCCTCAACATGCCCTATGGCGAGCTTCTCCCCTACGCCACCCCTGGCTTCGTCGCCTTCGGTGCGGGTGCCCTCCTGAACGGCTGGCTCGGCGACCGCTGGAGCCGGCGTCACATGATGGCCGTCTTCTTCCTTGGCATCGGCGCCGCGGAGATCGCCACCGGTTTCGTCCAGAGTCCGGTCCAACTCGGAATTGCCCTGTTCGCCATCGGGATTTTCGCCTCCATCTACCACCCCGTCGGCACCGCCATGCTCGTCGCGCACGCGGACAAGCTGGGCCGCGAGGTCGGGATCAACGGAGTCTGGGGCAATCTGGGCGTCGCGTCCTCCGCCGTCGTCACCGGCGCCATCTGCCAGTGGGCGGGCTGGCGCGCCGCCTTCGTCGTCCCCGGACTCGCCACCATCGCCTTCGGCCTGGTGTTCATGGCCAAAATCCGCCACGAAGCCGCGCCGGCGCGAAAGCAGGCGGGCAGCCCGGCGCGCGTGGCCAAGGAGGCCATGTGGCGCGTCGTCGCCTCCCTGGTCTTCACCATCGTCGCCAGTTCGACAACCTTCAACGCGATCACCGTGGCGTTGCCAAAAATGTTCGCGGAGCGGCTGGACATGTTCGCGTTCCAGCCCGCGACGATCGGGCTGATCGCCTCCGGCGTCTACGTCTTCGGGGCGCTGACTCAGTACACCGTCGGCAACCTGATCGACCGCCACTCGCTGCGCGCCGTCTTCCTGCCCATGGCCGTGGCCTTCCCGCTGCTGCTCTGGACCGCCGCCGGCTTGTCCGGCGTGGCGTTCATCGCCGTCGCCATCGGCATCGTCGCCGCCATGTTCGGCCTCGTCACCGTCAACGACGCCATGGTCGGCAAATACACCTCCGACGAGTGGCGCGCCCGCGCCTTCGCCGTCCGCTACTTTCTCGGCTTCACCGCCGCGGGGGCCTCCGTCGGCCTCGTCGCCTGGCTGCACGACACCGGCGGATTCGGCGTCATGCTCCAGTCCTTCGCCACCTTCTGCCTTCTTATTGTCGCCGGCGCCCTGATTTTCCCGCCGGAGCACCGGCCCGCCGTCCAGCCCGCCGAATAAGGCGGGATTCTGGCGGGTTCGGGGTGCCCATGCGGCCGCGTCATGCCCGCCACGGCGACAGCGCCGAAGACCTTCATTTGACAGCCGTCATGGGCGAGCGTAACCGACCGCCGCCCTATTCCGGGCATGCAACCTGTCAGGTTCGCCCCACATGAAAAACCCGGTGTGCCCCACCTCCTCGCGCGGCGCGGCGTGAGCCAGCCCGAAGCAGAGGGATCGCCGCGACGATCCAAGGCCTCGGTGGGACGTTTCCTCGCGGTTCTCGGCGTCGTCTACGGCGATATCGGCACCAGCCCGCTGTACGCGCTGAAGACCTCCGTCCACGTCTTCTCCGGCGTCCCCTTCAGCCCCACCGAAATCCTGGGGATCCTCTCCCTGGTGTTCTGGTCGCTGGTCCTGATCGTCACGGTGAAATACGTGATGCTGATCATGCGCGCCGACAATCAGGGCGAAGGCGGCATCCTCGCGTTGATGGCCCTGGCGCAACGGGTCGTCGTCAACCCCCGCCTCCGTCAGGCCCTGGGCCTGGTCGGCATCGTCGGCGCCTGCCTGTTCTTCGGCGACGGCATCATCACCCCCGCGATCTCGGTGCTGTCCGCCCTGGAAGGACTCCAGGTCGCCGCGCCCTCGCTGAAAGACTACGTCCTGCCGCTCAGCGCGGTGGTCATCGTCCTGCTGTTCGCGGTGCAATACCGCGGCACCCACACCATCGGCCGCGTCTTCGGCCCGATCATGCTGCTCTGGTTCCTGGTCCTGGCCGTGCTCGGCGCCGTCCAGATCGTCAGCCGTCCAGAGGTCCTGACGGCGCTATCGCCCTGGTACGCCGTCCAACTCTGCGTCGTCTATAAGGGCCTCGCCTTCGTCGTCCTTGGCGCGGTTGTCCTGAGCGTGACCGGCGCCGAAGCGCTCTACGCCGACATGGGCCATTTCGGCCGCGGACCGATCCGGATGAGCTGGCTTTTCCTGGTCCTGCCGGCCCTGGTGCTGAACTATTTCGGCCAGGGCGCGCTGATGCTGCGCGACCCCTCGGCGATAGAAAACCCCTTCTTCCTGATGGCGCCCGAATGGGCCCGCCTGCCGCTTGTGTTGCTGGCCACCGCCGCCACCGTCATCGCCAGCCAATCGGTGATCTCGGGGGCCTACTCCGCGGCCCGGCAGTGCATGCAACTCGGCTATCTGCCGCGGCTGACCCTTCTCCATACATCCACCGAGGAAGAGGGCCAGATCTACGTCCCGCAGGTGAACACCGCGCTTCTGATTGGGGTGCTGGTGCTGGTGGCGGTGTTCCGGACCTCGGATAACCTGGCCGCCGCCTATGGCATCGCGGTGACGGGCACCTTCATCTGTACCGCGATCCTGGCGGCGGTGGTGTTCCGGCGACTGTTCCACTGGAACAGGGCGGTGACCGTGGGGGTGTTTGGCGTGCTGTTTACGATCGATATCGTGTTCTTCGCCGCCAATACCCTCAAAATCCTCGAAGGCGGCTGGGTTCCGCTCGTCCTCGGCCTGGGCCTCATCGCGCTGATGACTTCCTGGCGCCAGGGCCGCGAACTGCTGCTGACCCGCTGGCGCCAGGACAGCATGCCGATCGCGCCCTTCCTCGCCCGCCTGCCGCAATCCAAGAGCATCATCCGCGTGCCCGGCCTGGCCGTGTTTCTGACGGGAAATCAGGACTACGTGCCGACCTCGCTGCTGCACAATCTGAAACACAACAAAGTGCTGCACGAGCAGGTGATGTTCGTGACCATCCAGACCACCGACCGGCCGGAGGTCGCGGCCGAACACCGCGCGACCGTGGAACAACTGGCCCCCGCCATCAATCGCGTGGTGCTGCGCTACGGCTTCATGGAAATCCCCAACATCCCCCGCGCGCTGGAGGACCTGGCACCGCAAACCGGCTTCGACCCCATGCGCGCCAGCTACTTTCTTGGGCGCGACGTGCTGGTCGCCGGCATGGCGCCGAACATGCCCTTCTGGCGCCGCTGGCTGTTCCTGTGGCTGGCGCGCAACGCCGTCCCCGCGACCGAGTTCTTCCGCATCCCCAGCGACCGCGTCGTCGAACTGGGCGTGCGTATCGCGATCTGATACCAGCCGGCTGAAAGATCGACTCTCCGCCGGTTCGTCATCCCCCGCCTCGATCGGGGACCGGGGGCGGCATGAATTCGCGTTTTTGGCACTTCCGGTGGCCCGATCGAGCCACGCCATGACGAAGGGCGGCATGTCGTGGGTCAATCTTTTGGGGTGTTGGTATAAGCCAGGACCCCACCCCCCCCACGTGTGGCGGCGTATCGCCCCGCCGCCACGCGCGGGCGTCGCCCCTTAATCCCCCGCCAGAAACGCGCCCACAGCGGCGGCCACCCGGTCCGGCGCCTGAATTGTGCCCACGTGCCCCAACCCCTCCAGCACCAGGGTTCGCGCGCCGGGGATTTCCTTGGCGATGCCCAGGCTGTGGGCGGGCGGCACAAGCCGGTCCAACGCGTGCGCCAGCACCAGGGTCGGCGCGGTAATCGTGCTCAGATCCAGCAACGGCGCGCCCGGGATCAGCGCGCCGCGGCGGGCCCGCTGCTCCGGCGTCCGCGTTCCGCCGCCGAATCGTTGCGCCAGATGCGGGTTCGCCGCCAAATGGTCGTCGGTGTAAAAATACCGCGCGATCTCCGCCGCGTTCGCCGCCGGGTCCTTCCGCAGCACCGACAGCTTCGCATCCGTTTCCGGCGCGATATCGGCGATGGAGCGTCCGACACGGATCGCCGCCGACAGCACCAGCCGATCCACCAGCCCCGGATGCAGCGCCGCCAGCCCCTGGGCGATCACACTCCCCAGCGACGTCCCGAACACATGCGCCTTCGCCAGCCCCATCCCCCGGATCAGCGCCGCCGCGTCGTTGGCCATGTCGGCGATGCCATAGGGTTCCGGCGGATTGCGCGTGGCCCCCGAATCCCGCTGGTCGTAGCCGATGCAGGCGAAACGCCCCGTCAGATGCGGCACGAAGGCCGAGAACATGGTGTGGTCGGCCTCGCCGCCGTGCATCAGCACCAAGGGCGGGCCGTTGCCCTCCACGACATAAGCGATTTCGACGCCGCCTGGCGCCTGGACGTATTGCATGGACCGGTTTCCCCTCGAAGCGAGGCCAGACGATGGCCCGGGACCGGCCCGATGGGCAAGCCTACCGCGCCCGTTCGATCCGCCAGAGCTGGGCGAAGCCCTCGTCCCGCACCAGGGAAAGCCCGGGGGGCGGGCGGAACGGCCCGTGAATATCGCGCGTGTCGGCGTTTAAAATCAGGATGAAGTCGAAGCGTTCGCGCCACAGCGGCGGATAGCGGATTTCCGCCAGCGTCCGCGCCATCTCCGCGGGATCGGTCAGCAGCGCGACCCCGCCGAGCGTGCCGCCGTCGGGTTCGGAGATTTCGGACCAGGGGGGCAGAACGCGGAGCGGTTGCTTGCCTTTGGCGGAGAACATCATCGGCGTGAAGGCTCGCCGCCAGGGCAGCGCCAATGCCGGCAAATGCCCGAAGCTGTAGGTGTGCATCAGCCGGGTCACGCGGCCCAGGGGCATGGTTTCGTCGGGGGAGTCGTGTTTCAGCGGCATCACGGCGGCGCCTGGCGGCACCGGCTCCAGTGCCCGCGCCACCGATGCCACGTCGGCCTGCCGCGCGTGCCAGATCCACGCGATGGCACCGGTGCGCAGCAGGCAGACCGCCAGCAGACCCGCCCGGAGCATCCGGCCCAGCGCCGCCGGCACGTCCGGACGCAGCGCGACCGTCAGGGTCAAGGTCGCCATCATCGCGAAGCGCGCATCCACCACCGCGGTTCCCAGCAGGCCCGACGGCACCAGGACATACAGCACCGCGAGTCCCAATGTCGCCGCCATCATCCCGGCATGAACCCGCAGCCGCCGGGTCGCCAGCGCCACTACAACCGGCGCCAGCAGCGCGAGTCCGGTCAGCGCGTCCAGTCCGTCGTGATATGTCCGCAGGCCCGACAGCGCCTCCGCCGGCTTACGCCAGGGGGTGCCCAGCAGATCGGACCACCCATAGGCGACGTCCTCCCAGATCGCGGCGAGGCTCCCGCCGGACTGGCTGCCGGGCAGCCGGGGCGACAGCAGGGCCAGGATCGCCGCGGCGAGCGCCAGGGGCAGCACCGCGACGGCGATCCGCGAGAGCGCCGGAAGCCGCGCGCCAGGCGCCAAAAAGCCGCGCCAGGAGGCCCCCAGCGCGATGCCCGCCAGCAGGGCCGCGTAAAACGCGAAGGCGAACACATGGGTCAGCATCAGGACAAGGCCCAGGGTGGCGCGTCCGGCCGCGGCGACGAGGAGGTGGCCCCACCCGGCGGAACCCAGCCGGGACAGGGCCGGATCGGCCGCGGCGGCCAGGAGGGCGAACCCCAGGCCGATCTGAAAATTCACGAAGCCGAACAGCAGGCCCATGCTCCAGGCCAGCATCCCGAAGGCGATCTGCCACCAATGCGCCCGGCCATGCAGCCGCGCCCACAGCAGCGCGCCGCCAATCGGCGGCAGCATGCCCGCGAGCGTGGCCAGCAGCCGCCCCAGCACCTCCCAGCCCAAAAGCGGGGCGAGCATCCGGGCGGCGAGGTCGACGCCGATATTGGTCATCGTATCCCAGGCGAAGCGGTACATGCCGGACACCGGCTCGCGCGCGATTCCCCCTTCGTGCAGCCACAGCCGCGCGAGATGGTTGGGGTAGTCCGCCAGCGGCGGAATGCCCGCCACCAGAAACGGCACGGCGATCGTCGCGAGCGCCAGGAAAACGGCGGCGCGCGCGCGCCACCGGGGTTCCGCCATATGGGAAACAGTCGAGGTCATCGCGCTCCAGAAGGGCAAACGGCACGCCCCTCCTCCCTCCGCACGGGCCTGACCGGGAAAAGTGTCAGGCGCCGGCGAGGTGAAACCGTCCGAAGCCCGGCCTGGCGTTACGCCAGCGTGCCGCCGCGGCGGAGGGTCGTGATGGCCTCCGTTATGGCCTTGACGGGATCGGAGGGCAAATAAGGCAGCCGCCAGGCGACATGCCCGTCCGGCCGGACCAGACAGACGCCGCGCATGCCCATGCGGAAGCCCGCGGATTCCTCCAGCACCGGCATCTGGCGCAGGCCCAGCGGCAGACCGGTCGCCTCGGAGGCCTTTTTGCCGGCTTCGAGCCAGGCGTCGCCGCGCGGACCGGCGACCACCACGAACTCCTTGTCGAACCAATCGATGGTGGACCGCTTGCGCGCGTGGTCCAGCCACAGATGCGGGAAGCGTCCGCCGGGCCGGTCGGAGGGGCGGTAGACCCGGCTGTCCAGCGGCCGCGGCACGGTGCCGTCGGGAATGACGGCGCCCACCTCGTAACGGAAATCCAGGGCCTGGCCGACACTGTGCAAATGGTTGTCCATGTCGTCGATCCAGAAGCCGATCCGGTCGGGATTGCCGTCCTTGATCGACTCCTCCAGCAGCCCGAAGCGGCGGCGGTTACCATAGCTGAAATCGGCGTTGCTGTGCGCGACCGGCCGCCGCTCGACGTCGTAAGTGTCCAACAGCTTGTCATCGGCCCAGCCGCGCAGGACATAAGCCAGTTTCCAGGCGAGGTTATGCGCGTCCTGCACCCCGGAATTCAGCCCGAACCCGCCGGTCGGCGGGAAACGGTGGGCGGCATCGCCGACCAGCAGCACCCTGCCCTTCCGGAACGTCGCCGCCACCTGCCGGCTGACCCGCCATGTCGAGCGATTGAGCAGCGTCACCTCCAGGTCCGGCACCCCGGTCTGGGCGCGGATCAGCGCGATGACCTCGTCGTCGGTCCAGGGATGCGGCCGGTCGTCCTTTTCCAGCCCGATCTGCGTCACCGTCAGCCAGCG
>CANJJS010000099.1 GCA_947474705.1 Acetobacteraceae bacterium
CCGGAGGACCCAGCCTCCGCCTCGTCTTCTTCCAGATCGCCCAGGATCGGTTGCAGTCGATCGATCGACTGTTTCAGCTTCTCCGGCGACGATCCGAAGCGTTGTCTTAGGCCCTGTGGACGGATAGCGACCAGTATCGCGTAGGGGTATTCCCGAATCACCGATTGTTCGAATCGATGGGTGTCCAGCAACGCGGAGCTGGACATGCTGACAGGTATGACGGAAGGGGATTGGGCGATTGTGCTGGAGCTTTTCGAAGCCGCCCGGTCACGCCGAGGCGAGCCAGGGCACGACGACCGTAAGTTATTGGAAACGCTGCATTATTTCACGGTTCACAGCATTACGTGGCGGGCGCTCCCGGCCACATTTGGCAAGTGGAACAGCGTCTGGAAGCGCTTCTGGCGGCTCAGCCGGGCGGGAGTGTTCGAGGCTTTCTTCCAGCTCCTCGCGGAAACCAGCAAGACCGCCGATTTGGTTCAAATGTTCGACAGCACGGTCGTGAGGGCTCATGTCTCCGCGGCCGGCGCCAAAGGGGGACAGGAAAATCAGGCCCTTGGCCGCTCGCGAGGCGGATTTTCGTGCAAGATCCACCTCAAGACCGATCTCGACGGCCTGCCGATCGCCTTCCATTTGACCGGCGGCCAGGTCAGCGACAGCACTCAGTTGACGACGTCGCTTGAAATCGGGCCCGACATCTCGCCGCGCGCGGCGATGACGGACAAGGGCTACGATTCGAAGTCCAACCGAGACGCCTGCCGCGAACGCGGGATCGTCCCGGTCATTCCGTACCGGTCGAATGCGAAAAACCGGCCCAAATTCTTCCCGAAAGTGTTGTATAAAGGCCGGGCTCGGATCGAACAGGCGATCGGTAAATTGAAACGCTTTAAGCGTGTGGCGATGCGCTGCGACAAGACCAAGGTGAGCTTTGAAGCATTCGTGAGTTTCGCCTGCACCATGATCTTGGTGAAATCCGTCCACAGGGCCTAGAAACTGGAACAACACGCATAGTCTGACGCTAGTTGCCTTGTCATGGAAGTTTTGAACTTTCGATGCAGCATAAGCGATTGAGGGTGCCAAATCCTCATGGGTGCCAGGATTGCCATGCACATACTATGAGCACTCGCGATACACTTGCCTGGCAAGGCTCATATACTGGGTGCGATAGTTGCCGAGATCCGGGTTGAAGGCCTTCATAAAGTTATGGGAATAGACGCCCTCGTCGGGATCGTTGAGTTCAGTCCAACGGAGATCACCGCTTCCAGCCAGCCACAAATTCATTTTCATCTGATGAGCCGAGAAATAGGTGGCAGCAGTGAATAGTTCAAACGACAGGCGCAAACTCGCAAACGCATGGCGGTAATTGCCATATAGGATAGCGTCCAAGGAATATTGATACTCGCGGCAAGCCTGCATGAAGATACCACGCTCGGACCCGCTGATAACACTGACAAGGGTGTCGAAATCCTTGAGAACGTTGTGCGAGGCCACTTGCATCGCGAAAGTAGGCTTGTCGGCTACACACTCTTCGAGGAGCGTGGTCCTGCGATCCAGCAAGCCACGATAATATACGGCAACGTCCATGCACCGTTGATATCACAAATGACGTCGCTCGCCAGCCCTAAAAGACGGTGGCGCCCACGCGCCCCAGTTGCTAGCCCCGCTCAGGCGGGGACGCAACTCCGCCTGGGGCCCGTGAACGGCGGCTTAGGACTCCGGTGCAGATCGCGTCAGATGGGGGGGATTGGTGCAAATTGGCTGAACGGACGCTGCACGAGTTTCTTGGCTCTGGGTCGGGAACTCGGCAATCTGCTACACCTCAGTGGCCCGGCCTCAGCAAGACGCCGGTTGAGCGTGTGCACCGTGGCGCCATGCTCCGATGCGATCGCGAGATGCAACCCATCGCCGGCGCGAAGGCCCAGTACATGCTGATCGACGAACTTCGCCGCCGCCCGGAAATGCCCGCCGGCCTCCCTCGTTCTGATCCACCACCGGGCGAAAGCAACTCCTCACCGCGCTCAGCGAGATGCGTCAGGCGAACCCGGCCACGGGGTGCGGAACATAGGGTTCCTCCAGCGCGGCGATCTCTTCGGCCGACAATTTCACCTCGAGCGAACCAAGCGCATCGTCGAGATGCTCCAATTTGGTCGCGCCGACGATGGGGGCCGAGATGACCGGCTTGTGCAGCAACCAGGCCAGCGCGATCTGCGCCATCGGCAAGCCGCGCGCCTTCGCCACCTCGGCGACGCGAGCGACGACCCGTTTATCGGCTTCTTCGGTCGAATGTCTGAACATGCGGCCGAAGGCTTCGTCGGTCTCCGTGCGGATGCTTTTATAATCCCAGTCGCGGGTCAGTCTGCCGCGCGCCTGGGGGCTCCAGGGGATCACGCCGACACCCTGATCGGCGCAAAGCGGCAGCATCTCGCGTTCCTCCTCCCGATACATCAGATTGACCAGGTTCTGCATGCTGACGAACCGCGTCCAACCGTGACGCTCGGCGACCGACTGGGCTTTGCCGAACTCCCAGGCCGCCATCGACGAGGCGCCGATATAACGGGCCTTGCCGGATTTCACGACATCGTGCAGCGCCTCCATCGTCTCTTCGATCGGGGTTTCATGATCGAAACGATGGATCTGATAGAGATCGACATAATCGGTGCCGAGCCGGCGCAGGCTCTCATCGATTTCGAACAGGATGTTCTTCCGCGACAAACCGGCGCCATTCGGCCCAGGACGCATGCGGTTAAAGACCTTGGTGGCGATGACCACTTCCTCGCGCCGCGCGAAATCGTTGAGCGCGCGTCCCAGAACCTCCTCGCTCCTGCCGAGCGAATAGCGATTGGCGGTATCGAAGAAATTGATCCCGGCCTCGAGCGCTTTTTTGATGAACGGCCGGCTCTCTTCCTCGCCGAGCGACCATTGATGGAAGCCGCTATTGCCGCCGCCATAGCTCATGCAACCAAGGCAAAGGCGGGAGACGTCGAGCCCGGTGCGGCCCAGTTTGGTGTATTGCATTGCTGACTCCTTTTATGCGGCTCGCGACGATATAAGTCACGGCCTACACCGGATGCCGCGCGAGGTGGGTCAGCATCAGGGTGTTGACCTGTTCCGGGACCTGATCGGCCGCGTAATGGCCCACGCCGGGAAGCGGCGCGAAGGTATAAGGCGCCGCGATGAACTCGGCGGTGCCTTCGGCCGCCATGCGGCCGACCGTGTCGTCGGCATCGCCCCAGATCAGCAGCGTCGGCACGCGCGTGGGACCCACCGGCGCTTGTCCGGTGCCGCGGGCGCGGTACCAGCCGATCGCGGCCGCCATCGCCGGACGGTTGCCGATCACCGAGATGTGCTTCTCGATGGCCGCCTCCGGCACCCCGTTGCGGCGCAGCCGCGCGCGCACCCAATGCGCGTCGTCCGCCAGGACCTTGTCCTCGGCGCCCGGCTCCAACAGCCATTTGTGATGACCAGAGCGCGCCGGTTGCTCCGGATCGTCCCGCATGGCCCGGTTGAACGCGAGCGGGTGCGGACGCGACAGCATGGTGAGCGAGCCCAACCGTTCGGGCCAGCGCTCCGCGACGATCCAGGAAAGGCTGCCACCCCAGTCGTGACCGGCGAGGTGAAAGCGGCGCTCGCCATGCCCAAGCTCAGTGACGATGGCCATGGCGTCGCCGATCAACGCGTCGATCGTGTAGTTGGCATGCTCCGCCGGGTCCGGCCGGGCACCGGCTGCGTAGCCGCGCTGATTGGGGGCGGCCGCGAAATAGCCGGCCTCGGCAAGCGCGACCGCCTGCGCTTCCCAGTAATGGCGGGAGACGCAGAAGCCGTGCAGCATCAATACCAGCGGCCGGTTGGGATCGCCGGCGACCGAGACGTCGAATTCCATCCCCGGCGCCGTCCGCGCGATGCGTGTCTCGATTGTCGTGGTCATCGTCGTTTCCTTGCCCTACCAAAATCGCCGCGTGCGAAAGGTGCGGCGTCTCAGTACGGACGATCGCCACGCACAAGCATCCGATACAGACGGCGGTGCTGGCTGCGATCGTAATCGAAACCGGCCTTATGCAATGAGGCACGGTCATCGATGATCAGAAGGTCGCCCTTTTCATACTCGTGCGCATAGCAAAATTGGGGCTGCGTAATCTTATCGGTCAGGTCCTGCAAAAAGTCCTGGGTTTCTTCGGGTGACATGCCCGTGACCGTCTCGGTCTTGCCCTTATGAAACCAGACGGCCTTGGTGCCGGTCTCCGGATGGGTGCGGACCAAGGGATGCACCGTCGGCGGTTTCTTCGCCTCCATCTGGGCTTTCACGACATCCGGATTGCCCGTCTTCATCCGCGCGCTGCTGATCAGCGTATTCTCGGTTTTCGCGCCGGCGATCTGCCGTTTCACGTCGTCCGGGAGCGCTTCGTAGGCCGCACGCGCGTTGCAGACCGATGTCGCGCCACCCTTGTCCGGCACCGCCACCGCGTAAAGCATGGTGAACTTGGGCGGCAATTCCTGGTTGGTGTGGTCGGTGTGCCACGTGGCGTTGGCGCCAACTTTCGCGGTCTGACCCTTGCTGTCTTTGTGGCGGTTGTCGAGCACGCTGATCAATGGAAATCCGTCGACCAGATAGCGCCGGTTCTGGTCCTCCATCAGTTCGCCGAACATCTCGCCAGCGGCTTGCACCTGCCCTGGGCTGAGATGCGCTTGCCCACGAATCACAAGGACCACATGTTCGACAACAGCGTCGTAGAGCTTCTTCCGCGTCGCGTCGTCGATGGGTTGCGCGAGGTCGATACCGGTCACAATGGCGCCGATGTGCTCCTTGACCTTCGCGATCTCCATGGATTGTGTGGGCATCCTCGATGCGGCAGCGCTCATGGTCTGGCTCCTCCTGTCTTGGCCCGCGGATCGCGGCGGATACGGGTGGCATTTCCGGAAAATACGCCCGCCGCCAGGATCGGCCGAATGCTCGCATCGATCAAGGGATCGCCCGATAACCGCTTCGCCCGTGACCTGCCACAACCAGGCCAGCCGTCCGGTGCCTTCCAGCCCCAGACGCCGCGACGTCGCCAATTCGTCGTCTCCGGCGGGTGAGAAATTCGCCGCCCCCTCACGCGCGGCCACCGCGCCGGCACCGCACATCGCGGTGCGGCATCCGAAATCGATGTCGATCCGCGCGGCCTCGCGGGCCACGCCGGATGGGGGCCGACGTGCCGATTTATCCGTCGCGGGGCACGCAAATCGAGGGGGCCGGGATCGCCGTGCCCGTGACGATCGTGAACGGCGGGAGCAGCGATTTCCCGTGGAACGGCGTGGACACGTGGTTGTCGATTTGAGAGGATTTGACATGCGGGCATGGAATGTAATGGCGCGCCGTCTCGGGGCGGCGATCCTGGCGGGGCTGCTGAGTGCCGGGGGCGCGTTGGCCCAGGCGCCCCCGGTCGCTGGCCCGATGCGGCCGGGGAATAATCTGTCGGAGATCGCGCAGGGAGGGAATGCCGCGACATTGGAGGCGCGGCGGAACCTGGGCGTGCAAGGCTCGCCGAAAACCAACCTGTTCACGTTCGCCCCGACCGGCGGCGTCGGGATGATACAAACCCCCTACACCGGCTCGACACCAGTCACAACGCTGAACATTGTGCCTTTCGAGGCGCCTCCCCACGCGGTGCGGGTCGGGTTTTGCAATCCGTTTAATGTCGCCATGACGATCGCCTCAGCGTCCGTTTACCCGTCCTCGAACTACTCGAACGCGGCCACGGTCGATGCCAACGCCGCCAATGTGACAGTAGTCCCCGGCGGAGGTGGCTCGGGCAACCCGCTTTACTTCGCGTTCCGAGGCGCCGACGACCCGCGCGTCAACGATGGCTCGTACGGCACCACGCGCGCGTTTACATTGCCCGGGGACGCGACCAATACCGGCAATGTTGCCCGCCCGTGCGCTATCCAATGGACAGATTGGGGCCCCTTCTCTCCGGTCGCGAGAGACGACGGAGGCGTGCAACCTCTTGGGTTTATCTATGTCACCGTGGGCGGATCGGGAGGCACGCACACGTACGGCGCCCTCAACATGAACGGCGTATTTAGCGGGGCGGCCTACAATCGCGGACGGAAGATTCTCTGCGCTATTTCCTGGAATAAAGGAATTGATTACGCGGACAATCCCACAGGCACGGGGTGGGCGCAGGGGCCGGGCGCGGGCCAGCGCTGTCCCTATGTCGCCGTCCAATATCTGACGATGGCGCGCGGGACACAGATCGTGGTCACCGGGGACAGCCTCAGTAACGGGCCAACCGAGGATGGTATTTCGTCGTCCGTCTGGCGGGCCGCGATGGACCTTTCCACGCCGGCGGCGCCGATTTCCGTCGCCTCCCTGGCGTGGGGCTCCGCGAATTTCAGTGTCTTCGGCGAGACCGCGCGGTGGAACCTGCGGGCGATCCGGCCGGGTATTTTTATAACGCAAGCGCTCTCACGTACTGAAGGCGGCTCTTTGCAAGCCGCCGATACATTTTTGGGCAAGAACGAGACTTTGGCGGCGTATGCTTTCGCAACCTTTGGCACGCGCCACATTATCTCCCAGATGGGAGGTGAGCCCAGCTACACGGGCGATAGCGCCGCGATCGCCGCATTCAACAACGTCCTGGCCCGGGTGCGCGCGCTTTCGACCGTGCCGGAAACGCCGTTTATCGATTGCCTCGCCGCGATCGCCCAGCCGGCGTCTCCCTGGCTGTATTTGCCCGGAATGTCGAACGACAACACGCACCCGAACGCCGTCGCGGCGGAGGCGTGCGTGGGCACGGGGAGCGACGGTCTCGCGAAAGCCGCCCTGAAGAAAATGTTGAACTGATGCGCGCTCTTCTGCCTGCCCAGGCCGCGTTGGCCTGGGCGATGCTCGCCAACGCCCAGACCTTGCCGGCCGCGCCGAGGGGCACGGCGATCGGCAATCCCGGGACGACAGGGGCGGCGCCGGTGACGCCGGTCGACGGCTACCTCGACGCCGCCAGCGGAACGTTCGGCGCGCGCCAGGAGATGCCGAACGCGGATGGCGGGTTGCCGTTGCAAGGTAAGCTTTGGGCTGAAAGAGGAATGACGCCTCCGCCGCGGCGGCCCATGCCGCCGCGTCGCCATTCGTTCAGTATTCGAGGATGGCCCGGCCGAGAATCGCGCCGCTGTGCAGGTCGTGGCAGGCCTCGTTGATCTGCTCGAGCTTGTAGCGTCGCGTGATGAGGCGATCGAGCGGGAATTTCCCTTCCTGGTACCAGCGCAGATACATGCCGAAGTCGCGATCCGGGAACGCCGCGCCGAGGCTCCCTCGGAAAATGCGCTGGCCCGACGTGAACAGCGCCGGATCGACCGTCACTTTCCCCTGCGGAATCCCAATCAGCACGGCCGTGCCCCCGAAATTATCCGCGCCGACGCCCCCCGACCGTGTCGCCTGCAGGATCTGCTCGATGGTACGCGAGTGGCCGATGGCGTCGAAGGCGAAATCGACGCCGCCGTTGGTGAGGTCGCGGATCGCCTCGACCGCGTCGGTGTTACCAGAGGCGTTGACGGTGTGGGTGGCGCCGAAGAGCCTCGCGAATTCCAGCTTCTTGTCGTCGAGATCGACCGCGATGATCGGGTAGGCGCCGACGATGGCGGCGGCTTGGATGGCCGAGATACCGACCCCGCCCGCGCCGAACACGGCGACCGACTGTCCCGCGCGCACGCCCGCCGTGTGCAGGACGGCGCCGGCGCCGGTCAAAACCGCGCAGCCGACGATGCAGCTCAGATCCCGCGGCTGGTCGCTGGCGATCGGCACCACCATATCGCCGCTGGTCTGCACATCGCGCGCCCAGGTGTAGACGGCGGCATGGGCGGTCCGGCCCCGATAGGTGGCGCCGGTGACCGCGCGCGGGGCGGCGCCGCGGATGGGCGAACGCGGCACCCAGGTCACGATGCACATGTCGCCGGGTTTGACATGGGTGACGTCGCGGCCGATCCGCGTCACCACGCCCGTGCCCTCGTGTCCCAGCAGCAAGGGGCGGTCGAGAGCGCCGTTGTGCATCTGGTGCAACTGCGAGTGGCACACGCCGCTCGAATAGAGCTTCACGGTGACCTGGCCGGGGCCTGGATCGGGCAGATCGATCTCGTCGAGGGTCAGTTCGCCGTTCAGCGTGGTCTGGACGGCCGCGATGGTTTTCATGCGGGAAGTTTCCTCACGTCGGACGCCGCGGGCGCCCCTTGGTTGAAGATGTCCACATGACAGAATACGGCCTCGAACGGAATAATGGTCGAGGCGGCGGCCGATCGGACGTTGTCTCGGTATGCGGGTTGTCTGTCCGCCGCGATTGCGCCAGTCCAGATTCGAGCACGCCGGAAACCGCCGTGTTGACCTCGGGAAATGAAGGGACTGAGATTGCCTCTCCACCATCCTGGGCGTCGCGATATGAACAGTGGTTTCGAATGCATCACCCCCTTGCCGGGCGCCACGTTCGGCGGCGTGGTCCGTCTTCCCGCCGCCACCGGAGCAAGGGCCTTCATCGAGGCGGCCGAAGCCGACCCTGATGCCCTGCCGCGCGCCCAGGCGGCGAGTCACGGTCTGCTGCTGGTCCAGGGCATGGAAGACATGGCCGAGGAACCAGAATTGCTGGTGCGCCTGAGCCGGATTTTCGGGCGGGAGGTGGAGAATTACCGGCATACGCTGACAGCGCCGAACATGGTGCATGAAACGGTGCCGGAGATATTCATCGTTTCGAACACCCCGCCCGTGAGCCGTCAGCCGCCCAAACGGCCAGAGCCGCCGTTGACCGAGGACGGCGCTCTACCCACACGTTTTCCGCATCGCCGGGGCTGGCACACCGATCAGAGTTACCGCCGGCCGCCGCCGGATATTTCCTTATTTCTGGGCGTCGTCCCGGTGCCGCGCGGGCAGGGTCAGACGATGTTCGCGGATGGTACCGCCGCCTACGACGCGCTGCCAGCGGCGCTGAAGGCCCGCGTCGACACGTTGGAGGGGTTGCATGTCTCCTCCAGCGCGAAACGGACGCGGGACGCGAGACTGGCGGGCGAAACGCCGCGGCCTTTGGGCGCGCACGAACAACCGCAACGGCAGCCGGTCGCGCGGGTCCATCCGGTCACCGGAAAGCGAGCACTGTATCTTTGCGAGTTCGGCCAGATGGACTGGCTGGAAGGGCCGTTCGTGGGCATGACCCCGGGACCGCATGGCGATGGCGCGGACCTGTTGTTCACGCTGATGTCGCATCTGACCCGGCCCGAATTCATTTATGTCCACGAATGGACGAGGGGCGATCTGGTCATCTGGGACAACCGCTGCCTCGTGCACGCGGCGACCTGGTTCGACGCGGATAACGAGGCACGGATCATGTGGCGCACCACCGTCAGCGGCAACCCCGGCGCCGCTTACGCCGGAGAGCGGAAAAGCTGGATCCCGGCATGAAACCTGGACGTCTCCGGCCGACGATCGCGCCTTGGTCCGGGCCACGAGCGACGAAAGCCGATGGGCTCGTGGCATGAAAGTCGCCTGGCCTGACGGACGCCGGAGCCAGGACCTTTCCAGCATTGTCACCAGAACAAGCGAGATCCCAACCGATGTCGAAACGTCAATTCCACCTCGCCTGGTTTCTCTCGCAGGGGTACGGCCCAAAGGGCTGGCGCGGCGACTGGCCGGGCAGCGACGTGGCGCGCTGGATGATGCCCGATTTGTTCATCGATCTCGCCCGCGGTCTCGAACGGGCCTGCTTCGATTACCTCATCATCGAAGACTCTTCGATGGTTCCTTACGATTTCCGCGGAACGCACGACACCTATCTCAAATACGCGGCCAGTACACCGAAACTCGATCCGGCCGTGCTGGTGCCTTATCTCGCTCAGGCGACAAAGCATCTGGGTCTGGTGCCGACATTGTCGGTCACTGAATATCCGCCCTTTCTGCTGGCGCGTCTGGTCAATTCCCTGGACCATGTGACTGAAGGCCGAATCGGCTGGAACTGTGTCACCAGCAGCAATGACGGCGCGGCCCAGAATTATGGCCGCGACGGACAATTGCCGCATGACGAACGGTATGAACTGGCCGATGAATTCGCCGATCTGGTCACTAAACTCTGGGACGCATGGGAACCGGACGCGGTTGTTCTGGATCGCGAGACACCCTTGTTCGCCGATGGACGCAAGGTCCACGCCGTCAATCATGAAGGTAAATATTTCAGATGCCGCGGCCCATTGAACGCGCCGCGATCTCCGCAGGGGCGGCCGCCCATCTGTCAGGCCGGCGGTTCCCCGCGAGGCCAACAATTCGCGGCCAGGTGGGCCGATACCATCATCACCGATGCCGGCAGTGTCGGGGGAATGAAGGAATATCGCGCGCAGGTACGAGCACGCGCCGTCGCGGCTGGGCGCGACCCCGACACGATCAAGGTTTTGTTTCTCGCCTATCCCATGGTCGACACAACGATGGAGGCCGCCAGAGAGCGGCGGCGGCTGGAACGCGAGGATTCGATGCGCCATCTGGACATGCGGTTGTCGTCGATGTCGCGCCTCACCAACATCGACTTCGGAAAATTCGACCTCGACGAACCCCTTGGGGATCTCACCACCAACGGCCATCAGTCGTCGTTATCGAAATGGATCGGCAAGACGCCGCGAGAGGTCGCGGTCAGTCAGGCAACCAAAGCCGGGATCGACTTCACCGGCACGATCGGCCATGTCGCGGGCATGATGCGGGAGATCATGGAGGAGGTCGGTGGCGACGGTTTCCTGTTCTTCAACGGCTCCTTCGACCGCCGTTATGTCATGGAAATCTGCGACGGGCTGGTGCCAGAACTGCAACGCCAGGGTTTGACGCGCACGCGCTATACGCATGCGCACTTCAAGGACAACCTCCTGGCATTCTGACGCGGCGGCCTGTTCCGCCGCCGCTTGTATCTCATTCCGGCGGCGCATCAGGGGAGGGATGCGCGTGCCAAATTTCTCCTTTTCAATCGCGAAATCGCCGAAGGCGAGCATCGCGCCATGTACGCCAGGTACCGTGGACAACTCATCCGGCATTCGCGCGACGCTGGCGCTGACCCGCACCGGCGATATCGCGGAGACCGGGCGAATGTTCGCGACGTATTGATCCGGCGATCAGGCGTTCGTCACGACGCCGCTGGATTGCCAGGCCTTCATGCCGACTTCGTAAAGATCCGCGTCCTCGGTGAACAACTGGCGGCAAACGCCTTCCACCAGGCGCGGGACGCCGAACCCGACTCCGCTGAGGCCGATTGGCATGGATCCCATGCTGACCTGCGCGCCGCGGCTGAAGTTGAAAACCGATCGGAGCCAAGGCGCCCTGCCCGGTTGCTTTTCCTGAAACTCGAAATGCGAGCCGAGGAAAGGCGAACGGCTCATCCCAACGTTTTCCAGACCCGGCGGCGGTGTGTAGACATCTTGCCACAACGCGATTTCGCTCAGATGCGGGCGCAATTCCGGACGCGCCGTCAGATCGACGATGTACCCGACTCCGAGGATCGCGAAATCGGTGTCATGGCTGCCCCGGGTCGTTTCTATCGTGATGTCGCCGCCGTTGAAGCGCGCGCCGGTCCACGCGGTCCCAGGGTGGCGTGCGATCGTGGGAAGCCTGGCGACACGATCCATTGTATCCGCGGGCGGGGCGGGATTAAAGGCCAGGATATGGTGCATGAAGCGCCACTTCTGGGCGGGATCCAGGTCGGGGTAATGCGCCAGAAACCCGTTGAACTGCGCCCAGGCGACCGGGTTGGCCTGATTGAGTTCGGCGCGGCGGTGAAAAAGATCGACGCGCGCCGCGCCGGCTTCCGCCGCCGCCGCGGCATTGTCGAAGGCGGATGCCGCGCCGCCAAGTACCGCCACGCGCTTTCCCCGCAGGCGCGCGAAGTCGATCGCATCCCCGGTATGCGCCCAATAAGGCCTGGGCAGCGCGTCGATGAAGGGCAGCGTTCCGCGTGCGCCGTTGCCCTCGATCCCCGTCGCGAAAATCAGTTTGCGGCACCAAAGCGTTCCGGCGGGTTCAACGGTCAGCGCGATCAGCCCATCGGGTCCGTGTCGAAACGAGGTCAGCCGGCATTGGTTGCGTACCGGCAGATTTAACACCCGGCGGTACCAGGCGAGATAGCGGCTTTGCAAATCCCGAGGCAATTTGTCCATGGCGTCCCATGCCGGCCGCCCATACTGGGCTTCAAACCATGCGCGCAACGACAGCGCGGGCAACCCCAGTTCCATGCCGCCGACGAATTTGTCCGTGCGCAAGGTGAGCATCCGGGCATATGTGTCCCATGGCCCTTCGAAGCCCGGCGGATTTTCATCGATAACAAGAATATTGTTGACCCGTTGCCGTATCAGCCCAAACGCCGCCGCCAGGCCACTCTGACCGCCGCCGGCGATCGCGACGTCGAAAACATGGCCGCCGTCCGGCGAGGTCTTTGGCAGAACCCAGGATTTGATGGGATAGCGGATCAGATCCAGATCCCGGTGGACGGCCGCTTCCAGGCGATCCAGTGAGGCCGCGTGGTCCACGCCTCCCTCATCGACACAGGCCGCCGCGGGGATATCCGGCATAAACGCTGCGCTGTTGACGGTCATTGGCATGTCTCCAGTCTCGATCGGAGGGTCCAAGCAGGTTCCATGCCACGGCCTGTCGTTGGCATGGCGATTGCGTGGTGCTCGCCGCTGTCTGTTCGCGCCGCTGTTCACGATCCCTTGCGGGTCATACCCCACGGCGGCCCGGAAACAATAAGGATCGTGCCATGCCGTCGCCGCGATGTCTGACGTTTCGGGTACCCATGGCGGACCCAGGCGATGTCTCTGGCGTGGAGGCCTTGTTCGACAGCGGCGCGCTGTCACCCAGCGAAATCGTCGCCATTCTGGGCAAGACCGAGGGCAATGGATGTGTCAACGACTTCACCCGCGGATACGCCACGGTGTCGTTGCGGCTGTTGCTGGCGCGCCGGCTTGGCGTGCCGGTGGAAAACACGGCCCATGTCGCGATGGTCATGTCCGGCGGCGTGGAAGGCGGATTGTCGCCACATTTCCTGGTCTTCGCCGTGCGCCAGACCGTCGATCCGCCCGGCCCGCCCGCGCTCGCCATCGGTGTCGCCGCGACCCGGCCCTTTGATCCGTGGGAGATCGGGCGCATGGCGCGGACCGACCTCACGGCGGACGCGGTGCGTCAGGCCATGGTCCATGCCCGGATCGCGCGCCCGGAGGACGTGCATCTGGCGCAAATCAAATGCCCGTTGCTGACACAGGTCAAGATGAACGCGATCGCGGCGGCGGGCCACACGGCGCCGGTCGAGGATACCTATGCCTCGATGGGTTTCTCCCGCGGCGCCTCCGCTCTTGGCGCCGCGGTCGCTCTGGGGGAGGTGTCGCGCGACGCGCTGACTGACAGCGCGATCTGCCAGAATTTCGGATTTTGGTCGGGCCGGGCCAGCGCCTCCGCCGGCAGCGAACTGGAGCACAATGAGGTCATTGTTTTCGGCAACAGCTCGGTGTGGTCAGGGCCGGATACCATCGCGCACGCCGTGATGGGCGATGCGATCGATGTGTCCGCCGTCCATGACGCGCTGGACGCCCTTGGCCTGCCAGCGGGGCGGCAACTGGGACCGGTGTCGCGCGGCCGGATCAAGGCGGCGATCGTCAAGGCTGAGCCATCGCGCGACGGCGCCATCCGAGTGTGGACTCCGATGCACGCGCCGAACATCGGTATTCCCGCCTGCTTCGCGCCGTCTGGATTGCCGGTTGGGGTGACATCGATCGCGGGGCTGACGGATTCTCGGCTGCTCGCGAGCGCGGTAGCCCGCGCGCCGGCGATCGATCGGAAGGTGGAGGCGCGCAAGAAGCGGTTGTGGGCGGAGTAAGGCGGCTGGCGCAGGGGCGGTGGCCACCTCAGTCGCCGAGATAAAGGCGCGCGGCCTCGCCCAGTACCTGAATTCCCAGCGCCAGATCGTCGTCCGAGGTGTTTTCCGACCAGTGATGGCTGATGCCGCCGATTGAGGGCACGAACAGCATGCCGGCGGGCATGACGCGGGCGATATTCTGCGCGTCGTGGCCGGCGCCGGATGGCATCGCCTGCCAGGCGGCGGGCGCGATCCGATCGGCGGCGGTGGACAAGGCGCGCATGATCGCCGGATCGCACAAGGCCGGAATGGCTTTCGAAACAGTCTCCAGTTCCACGGTGCAGCGTTCGCGCCGGTTGGCTTCCTGGACCAGGGCGCGCAGCGACGCTTCCATCCGTTCCAGGACCGCGACAGACACATCGCGAAACTGAAACAACACCGACGCCTGACCCGGAATGATACTGGGCGCGCCAGGTTCCAGCACGATCCGGCCGGTGGTCCAGGTGCTGCGCTCCCCGCAAATCCGAGGAAATTCGGCATCGATCGCCGCCAGAAGGCGCACCGCCGTCAGGCCGGCGTCCTTGCGTTCGGCCATCGTCGTGCCGCCCGCGTGATCTTGTTGTCCCGTCACGACCAGGCGCCATTGCCAGATCGCGACGATCCCGGTGACGACCCCGATGCGCAGACCCGCCTGTTCCAACTGGGTGCCCTGTTCGATATGCATCTCCAGGAACCCTTTGTGCCGGCCTGGCTCCAGCCGCATGCGCGGTTTGTCCGCCAGACCCGCCGCCCGCAGCGCGTCCCGCAAGGCCGAGCCATCGGTGCGATTGCGGCTGCGGTCGATCTCGTCCTCGGCCAGGTCGCCGATGAGGGAACGGCTGCCCAGAAAGCCGCCTTCGAAATGGCCTTCCTCGTCGGCGAAGGCGCAGACATCGACCGGCAGGCCGGCCCGCGCCAGGGCGACCCCCGCGACGACCCCCAGAGCGCCATCCAGCCAGCCGGCTTCGTTCTGGGTTTCGATATGGCTGCCGACCAGCACATGCGGGCCAGGACCTTTGTGCCGGCCGAAGACATTGCCGATGCCGTCGATCGACGCGTCCAGACCGCACGCGGTCAGCCGGTCCATCAGCCAGCGCCGCGATTCCATGTCCTGGGCTGAGTAGGTGGGCCGGTGCACGCCGGTATGAAACGCGCCGATCTGGCGCAGTTCGTGAAGATCGCGCAGGAACGCGTCGGTATCGATTGGGGTCATGACGATCTCCGGACCGGAAAGGAATTCAATGCGTGTCGAACACCGCCTGATAAAGCGCGATTTTTTCCGCCGTCGCTTTTTGCTCAGCGGGAGTCGGTGCGCCAGGGTCTTTGGCGGGCGGCAGGGTTCCGAATTTCAGCAGGCAGGCGATCAACAGGATGCGGGCCTTCGTCACGGTCAGGTTCGACCCGCCGATGAATGGCGCCCGTGCCGTCGCGAATCCCTCGGTATTGCCGCGGCCGCAACCGACCACGGGCACGCCACTATACGCCGCCCGCGTCAGGGCATGACGCCGGCTGGACGAGACTGGCCTGCCGTAGGGGGACGATCCTTCCACCGCGAAGCCCGACAGCGGGTATTTCTTCAGTTTCGCATCGAGCAGCGCGACGATGTCGACATTTTCCTCGGCGGGACTGCCGTAATCGTCCTCGTAATAACTGCCGTCCTTGACGATCGAGACCTTCGGCATCGCGTCTTCCAGCAACGCGCCGGCGGCGTCCTTGATCCGCACCATCGCCCCGCTCAGTCCGGGGACCTCGGACGGGAGCTGACTGAGACGCAGGTCGGAGCACCAGGTATGCCGTGTCGCGGGCACATACATCAGGCGCGGCACCCCGCCATGCCCGACGCCCGCCAGTAATCCGCCGTGCCCACCGGCGATCTGAAATCCGCCGGGACGCGCGTCGACTTTCATGACCTCTCGCGCCGCGTGGACGCGTTGTTCCGCGACCAGCACGACGCCGGCCCGGTTCCGCCCCTGTTCGTCAGCCCAGATGCGCGAGGTGATGTATTCGACGGAATCGACGATGTTCTTCGGACCGTCGTTACTGATCATGCCGTGCATGCGCTGCGCCGCGTTGCCGCAGACCGGCACCGTCACATCAAGCACCAGGTTGAGCCAGAACAAGGTTTCCTCGATCCGCGGACTGCCCTGGGTCCAGATCGCGCCGTCATAGTCGCCCGAGCCAAGGATCGCCTGCGCCCGGTTGGCGACGCGGGCGAGGCCGGGACGCGGCGGACCGACATCGAGGTGCCAGGGTTTGTAAGCGAAATAATCCCGGCCGCGTTGTTCCGGTGGAATGTCGCCCTCTCCAATGTCAGTGCGCATCGCGGCGCTCAGGCCTTTGCTGTAACCCGCCGGCGGAATGATCCGGTGAAAATCGACCTCGGCCAGGCTGGAAATCAGGTTGCCGTTGCCGTCCTCGCCGATCCCCATTTGATCGATTTCCGCGAAGCTTCGGGAACCGTCAGGGAAAAATCCCTGTCTGGCCTTCTCGACCGGCGCCAGCGGGACGGCGCATTCGTCTTCCCACGCGCCGCCATCGGCCTGGCGGGCCATATAAGGCAGGGGATAATAACCGTCGTCCGGACTGAGTTCGATGGCATAGACGGGCCGGTCGCCGCCGGAGCGGCGTTCCGGCGCGAACCGTCCCTGTTCATCCAGATATCCGTCGGGCGGTCCGTAGAGCTCCGCCGCGTCCTGTTCCAACGGGTGGGCGCTGAATTGCTCGACATAGACCGTCGCCGGTGCCGCGATCTTCTGCGCGCGCAGCACGTCATAGCGGGGTACGCCGCCGTCCGGCTGTGTGCGCGGCGGCAGCCCATATTTCGCGCGCGCCTTGTTCGACGTCACGAGCGGTGGCGTGTTCTGAATGGTGGCGTTCGGCCCGGCGAGATGGGCGATGCGGGGTTTCGCGCTCATTTTGGTCTCCACGGATACGTTTGTCCGGCCCGCCGCGCCTGATGCGCGCCGTTGACCAGCGTGAAGACGGTTCCACCCAACGACGGGATGCTAGTCCGCGCTACCGGTGGGAAGCAACCCGGCGGCATGGCCGGTGGACCAGAATTTGCGCGATATGAAGGCGGTCTTTCGCGAAGCCTCGTCTGAAAATGCCATATAACGGGCAATTGCATAAATATTATACACGTCACGCCGCCCCCCCGGCCGGGCCATGACGACCGGAGGTGCCATATCGCCCCGTTGCGGGCGCGATCCGCGAGCCTCAGGCGCAACAACTGCTGGTGTTCACCGCCGGCGGCAGGTCGATGACCGGGTTGCCATCGAAAAAGCCCGACGGCATCAGTTTGAAGCCGCAGACAACGCAGGGCTGAACCGGATGATCTGTAAAACAGCGTGCAAACCTTTCCAGATTCCGGGGGTAAACAGCGTCCAATAGTTTCCACCCCGGTCCGTGCGATCCTCCGGCGTTTATGCTGGAGAGTCTGGGGTGTTGTACATGGATACGATTGCCGAAATCCGCCGCCGTC
>CANJJS010000100.1 GCA_947474705.1 Acetobacteraceae bacterium
GCGTCCAGCGCCGCCTGCAACATCCAGCTCGCGGCGAACCGGTCCACGGCCTCGGCGCGCTTTTTGTGGCTGAGATCGGCTTCCTCGATCAGGAACCGGTTCGCCGCGACACTCGACATGCGTTCGTCGAACATCGCCGTGGGCAGGCCGGAGACCTCCGCCAGCGCCAAAGCCCAGTCGCGGGCGCTTTGCGCGGCGGGACCGAGCGTGCCGTCCATCGACAAAGGCAGGCCGACCACCAGCCCGCCGGCGTTTTCCTTCAGCGCGATGGTCATGATCTCGACCGCGTTTTCTTTCAGTTTCCGGCGTTTCAGGGTGCCAAAGGGCGAGGCCAGCGTAAGACCGACGTCGGTCAAAGCGAGGCCGATCGTTTTCGCGCCGGGGTCGATGCCGATCAGGCGCTGGTTCCGGCCCAGGGCGGCGCGGAGTTCGGGGAGGGTGAGGAGAGTCATCGTGGTGGATCATCGGCGTCGGCGGCCGGAATGACCAGAGGGCAATCCCCCTGTTGACGTTTCCGGGCGGCCCGGACCACACTCGTTCCCAAGGGGCCAACCGCGATCGCCCCGTGAGGCTTTGGCCAAAGCATCGTGTCCTAACTCCGTTTCACAGGAGAGGGGCCGTCATGCCCATGCCCGATACCATCACTGTTTCGCAACTCGTCCGTCTTCTCGGCACGCCGGACGCGCCCATCGTCATCGATGTGCGCATCGATCAGGATGTCGCGGCCGATCCGCGCGTTCTTCCCGTTTCCATCCGCCGGTCCCATCGCGACGTCGCCGGTTGGGCCGCCGATTTCGCGGGTAAGCAGACCGTCGTTGTTTGCCAGCGCGGCGCGAAACTCAGCCAGGGGACGGCGGCCTGGCTGCGCCACCACGGCGCCCGTTCGGAAAACCTCGAAGGCGGGTTTGAGGCCTGGGTTGCCGCCAAGGCGCCGCTGATCCGGCCGGACCACGTGCCGCGGGCCGACGCCCAGGGCCGCACGCTTTGGGTGACGCGGGCACGCCCGAAAATCGATCGGATCGCGTGTCCCTGGTTGATCCGGCGCTTCGTCGATCCGGCGGCGGTCTTTCTGTTCGTCGCGCCCGCGGATGTTCTGGACGTCGCGGATCGATTTGGCGCAACGCCGTTCGACATCGAAAACACGTTCTGGAGTCACCGCGGCGATCTCTGCACCTTCGACATCATGCTGGCGGAGTTCGGGCTTCGGACACCGGCACTCGACCGGCTCGCCACGATCGTCCGGGGCGCGGACACGGCGCGGCTGGACATCGCCCCCCAGGCGGCGGGATTGTTGGCGGCGTCGCTCGGGTTGTCGCGGATGTATCGCGACGATCTGGCGCAGTTGGAGGCTTCCATGAATCTCTACGACGCCTTCTATCGCTGGAGCCGCGATGCCACCGGCGAGACTCACAACTGGCCAACACCAGCCGGAGCGGCGGCATGAGCGAAGACAAAGACGCGATCCCCAGTTTTGGCGCCGCCTTCAAGGTCTGGCTCCGCATCGGCCTGCTCTCCTTCGGGGGGCCGGCCGGCCAGATCGCGCTGTTGCACCGGGAGGTCGTGGACGAACGCCACTGGATCGGCGAGCGGCGGTTTCTGCATGCGCTCAGCTTCTGCAACCTCCTGCCGGGACCGGAGGCGCAGCAACTCGCGACGTATCTGGGCTGGCTGATGCATGGGGTGAAGGGCGGGCTGGCGGCGGGGATTATTTTTGTCGTGCCCGGCGCTCTGGTCATGTTGGGCCTGTCGCTGATTTACGCGCTGGCGGGCCAGGTGCCGATTGTCGATGCCATCTTCTTCGGCCTGAAAGCCGCCGTGCTGGTCTTCGTGTTGGAGGCGGTGCAGCGCATCGGCCGCCGCGCGTTGAAGGGGAGGGTGGCCTGGACATTGGCCGCCATCGCCTTCGTGGCGCTGTTCTTCTTCCACGTGCCGTTTCCGGCGGTCGTGCTGATCTCCGGCGCCATCGGGTATTTCGCGCCGGACCAGTTCAGCCATGCGGGCCACGGGCAGGTCAAAAGCGACCGGCCCGCGGCGATCGACGCGATGTTGGCGGCGGAGCCGGACCGGCCCCAGCGCCTCGCCGCCGCGGCGCGGCGCGCCGGGCTGATCGCGCTGGTTTTGTGGCTGACGCCGGTGGCGGTGCTGATGGCCCAAGGCGGGGGGACTTTCGCGGATATCGCGTGGTTTTTCTCGAAGATGGCGGTGGTGACCATTGGCGGGGCCTATGCGGTGCTCGCTTATGTCGCGCAGGACGCGGTGGAGGCTTACCACTGGTTGTCGCCGGCGGAGATGCTGGCGGGTCTCGGTCTCGCCGAGACCACGCCCGGTCCGTTGATCCTGGTTTTGCAGTTCGTGGGATTTCTGGCGGGGTTCCGGTCGCCGGGCGCCGTCTCCGGCGTAAGCGGCGGGATTCTGGGGTCTTTGCTGACGCTTTGGGTCACGTTTGCCCCCTGTTTCGTGTTCGTGTTTCTGGGCGCGCCGCTGGTCGAGCGGCTTCAGTCCAACGTCAAACTCTCTGGCGCCCTGGCCGCGGTTACGGCGAGCGTCGTCGGCGTGGTGGCGAACCTCGCGGTCTGGTTTGCTTCCCAGGTGCTGTTCCGGGCGCATGTGCCGTTCCGCGCGGGACCGGTGGCCTTCGATCTGCCGTTACCCGCGAGTATCGACCTTGCCGCCCTGGGCCTGGCGGTGCTGGCGGCGGTGTGTTTGTTTCGGTTGAAACTGGGCGTCCTGAAAACCTTGGGCCTGACCTCCGCCGCGGGGCTGATGCTGCGGATGGCGGTGTCGCTGTGAACGCCGTGCCACCGCCCCGCCGCCAGCTCCTGGGGGCCGGGGCCGCCATGCTGTTCGCGCCTCCGTTTATCGGGGCGTCGATCGTTCCGATTGCGGCGATCGCGGGCTCGGTTGCCGCGTCTGGAGCCCATGTCGCCGGACCGCGTCTCGATATCCCGCTGGTCCGGGGACGAGGAGACGCGCCAGAGGATTTCCTCCAGGCACGGACGGGACAGGGAGCGCCGTCGCGCTGGCAGGTGCTCCAGGCCGCGCCGGTGAACGGGAACACGCTGGTGCAAACCGCCGCGGACCCCACGGACAACCGGTTTCCGCTGGCGATCTACGAGAAATTCTCCGCCGCGGATCTGGATGTCTCCGTTCGTTTCAAAGCCGTTGACGGACGCGTGGATCGGGCCGGCGGGATCGCGATCCGGCTGTTGGATGCCGGCAATTACTATGTGGTCCGCGCCAACGCGCTGGAGGACAACGTCAATTTTTATCACGTCCGGAAGGGCGTGCGGCGGGAGATCGCGGGCGCGACGGTCAAGGTGCCGTCTTTGGTTTGGCATACGCTCGGGTTACGCGCGGAGGGCGACCGGTTCGCCATATCGTTCAACGGCGCGGTGCTGTTTCAGGCGACGGACCGGACGTTTCCGGGCGCGGGGAAGATCGCGCTGTGGACAAAGGCGGACAGTCTGACGGAGTTCGCGGGGTTTTCGGTGACCTCGCCGCCCTGAACCGGGCCGTCAGGGGGGCGACAGGGCGCGGTCGAGCAAGGCTTCGATCTCTGTTTCGTTTTCCCAGACCAGGCGCACGCCGACGATGGAAACGGGCATGTCCGGGGGCAGTTTCACCGCGTCCTTGGGGGTCGTCGCCAGGATGGCGCCCAGGCGGCGGGCGTCGGCTGTGAGCCGCGCGCGTTCGGGCGCGGTATAGGCGTGGTGATCGCCAAATGCCCGTGTCCCCACCAGTAAAACGCCGGCCTGTTTCAGTGCCAGAAAGAATTTCTCGGGGATCGCGAGGCCGGTGAACGCGAGCACGCGCCGTCCGGCCAGCGCGGCGATCTCGGGTCCCTGGACCAGGTGGGCGCGCAGGACCGGCAGGTTGGGCGGCAGCCGGTTCAGGGTTTTCGACGTGGCGGGACCAATGACGATGGCGGCGGCGCAGCGCGCGGCGGCGGTCTCCGGCGGTTCGCGGAGAGGACCTGCGGGGAGCACGAAGCCGTTGCCAAAGCCGGTGCGGCCGTCGACGGTCAGCAAGGACAGGGTTTTTTCCAGCGTGGCATTTTGCAAACCGTCGTCCATCAGCAGGACTTGGGCGCCCGCGGCCACGGCGGCGTGCGCGGTCGCGCCGCGGTCGGCGCCGATCCAGACCGGGGCCACGCGCGCCAGCAACAAGGGCTCGTCGCCGGTCTCGGTGGCGGTGTCGGCGGCGGTCACGCGGCGGGCCTGCCCGGAGGCGCCCTTGTAGCCGCGTGTGAGGATGTGGACGGCGGCGCCTCGCGCGGTCAGTCTTTGCGCGAGGTCGAGCACCAAAGTCGTTTTTCCCGCGCCGCCGACGGTGGCGTTGCCGCAGCAAATCACGGGCACCGGCGCCCGCCATCCGGGCCGCGCCACGCGCCGCGCGGTCATGGCGGCGCCGATGGGGGAGAACACGGACAGGCTTTTCGCGAGCCAGGTGTCGCGGGACCAGAAGTCCGGCGCGCGGGTCATGGTGGTTTTCGCCGTTGGTTTCGTCGAGGTGTTGTCGCGGGCATGGCGGTCCTGGTTTCGCGATCCGGCGGAGTTATCGGGCGCGGGCTGAGGGGCGTCCAGACGGGGGTGGGGGGCAATGCCCGTAATTTGGCCCGTAGGCGTGGCACTGGCGCGATTGGCGGGCTGGTCCCGGCGAGAACGCCAGCCGGACACGGGTCACGGCCTCCCCGATGCGCACCGCGACCTTCAGCAAGCGCGGGCCGATGGTTGAAAACACGCCGGTGGCCAGTGGCTGAAGCGCGGGAATGGTCTCCCGGATCGCGCGCGTCCGGGATCGACCAGGCCAGAGCATCGATTAAACCAAGGCGCCTGGCCGCCTTCGCGGACCATGGCGAGGTGTGGTGGCGCGTACTGCGAACGGGGCAGCGATGCTTTGCCGTCGCCTGACCATCGACGATAACGCTTCAACGCCCGAAAAACCTGCTACCCTCCCAACATGGAATGGGACCTCCCCGCGATTGTCCTCGACACCCGCCCCTACGGCGAGGCCGACGTCGTCGCCACCGTCATGACCGCCGAGCACGGCGCCCACAAAGGCCTCGTCAAGGGCGGCGCCTCCCGCGCCCATGGCGGCACCTGGCAGCCCGGCAATTTCGTGCAAACACGCTGGTCCGCCCGCACCGCCGACCAGCTTGGCGGGTTCCGGGGCGAACTGATCCACGCCACCGCCGCCGCCGTCATGGACGACGCGCTCGCCCTCGCCATGCTCAGCGCCGTTTGCGCCGTCGCCGAGGACGCGTTGCCCGAACGCGAACCCCATCCGCCGGTGTTCGAGGGTCTTATTCATCTTCTCCCCCGCCTCACGCTGGGGGCGGGGGAACTGCCCGCGCTTGTCGTCTGGGAAACGGTCGTGCTTGCCGCGCTCGGCTACGGCCTCGACCTCTCGGCCTGCGCCGTCACGGGCGCGACCGAGGGCCTCGCCTACATCTCCCCCAAAACCGGCCGTGCCGTCACCGTGGAGGGCGCCGGTCTCTGGGCTGACCGCCTGCTGAAGTTGCCGGCCTTTCTGACGGGCGGTGTGCCCGGCGCACCGGCGGACTGGTGCGACGGACTCCGCCTGACCGGACATTTTCTGTCCCGCGACGTCTTCGGCGCCCGCCACCGGCCGCTGCCCCAGGCCCGGCATATGCTATACGACCGCGTCGCCGCCCTCGCGGCCGAATCGGAGTCCCCCCATGCCGGATGATTTCGCCGGACACATCGAAGATACCGCGCTGCGCGACGCGCTGTCGGAGCGTTACCTCGCCTACGCCCTGTCCACGATCATGTCGCGCTCGCTGCCGGATGTGCGCGACGGGCTGAAACCCGTCCACCGCCGCCTGATCTACGCGATGCACCAGTTGCGGCTGGACCCGACCGCGGGTTTTAAGAAATGCGCCCGCGTCGTCGGCGATGTCATGGGCAAATACCACCCGCACGGCGATCAATCGATCTACGACGCCATGGTCCGCATGGCCCAGGAATTCGCCGCGCGTTACCCACTGGTCGAAGGCCAGGGCAATTTTGGAAACATCGACGGCGATAACCCGGCGGCGATGCGCTATACTGAAGCTCGCCTCACCACCGTCGCCAGCGCCATGCTGGCCGGCATCGATGAGGACGCGGTCGACTTCCGTCCGACGTACGATGGGGAAGAGTCTGAACCCATTGTCCTGCCCGGGGCCTTCCCCAATCTCCTCGCCAACGGCGCCGCCGGCATCGCCGTGGGCATGGCCACCTCCATCCCCCCGCACAATGCCGGCGAGGTCTGCGCCGCGGCGATGCACCTGATCGCCAACCCCGATGCCACGACCGCCGACCTGCTGGTCCATATGCCCGGCCCGGATTTCCCCACCGGCGGCATTTTGGCGGAAGACCAGGCCGCCATCCTGAACGCCTACGAAACCGGCCGCGGCGGGTTCCGCGTCCGCTCCAAATGGGAGGTCGAAAAAGGCAAACACGGCACCTGGCAGATCGTCGTCACCGAAATCCCCTACCAGGTGCAAAAAGCCAAACTGATCGAAAACGTCGCGGCGCTGATGGAGGAGAAGAAACTCCCCCTCCTGGGCGACATTCGCGACGAAAGCTCCGACACCATCCGCCTCGTCCTCGAACCCAAGACCCGTGGCATCGAGCCCGAGGTCCTGATGGAAACCGTGTTTCGCGGTACCGCGCTCGAATCCCGATTTTCTCTCAATATGAACGTTCTCGACGCCACCCGCACGCCGCGGGTGATGTCGTTGAAAGAAGTCCTGCGGGCCTGGCTCGACCACCGCCACGAAGTCCTGGTCCGGCGTTCCAAACACCGCCTGTCCGCGATCGACCGGCGGATCGAGGTCCTGGAAGGGTATCTGCTTGTTTACCTGAACCTCGACGAGGTCATCCGGATCATCCGCGAGGAAGACGAGCCGAAACCGTCGCTGATCGCGGCGTTCTCGCTCACGGACACGCAGGCGGAGGCGATTCTGAACATGCGCCTGCGCAGCCTGCGCCGCCTGGAAGAAATGGAAATTCGCAAAGAGCACGACAAACTGACGAAGGAACGAAAAGGCCTGCTCGCGCTGCTCGACAACGAGAAGACCCGCTGGAAAACCATTTCTTCCGAACTCGCCGACATCGTCAAAAAATTCGGCGCCGGTCCCTTGGGCGATCGCCGCACCGAGCTTGGCGCCGCCCCCGCGCCGGTCGATTTTTCCTTTGAATCCCTGGTCGAACGCGAAGCCATCACCGTCATCCTGTCCGACAAAGGCTGGGTCCGCGCGGTGAAGGGCGCCGTCGCCGATCCGAACGAGTTGAAGTTCAAGGAAGGCGACAAATTGCGGATGTTGCTGCCTTGTCACAACACCGACCGCCTGGTTCTGTTCGCCTCCAACGGTAAGTCTTATACTTTGAAAGCCGCCGACGTCCCGCGGGGACGCGGCGACGGCCAGGCCCTGCGCCTGCTCGCCGATATGGCGAACGAGGACGAGGCCGTGGCGCTGTTCGTCCCCGTCGAGGGCGTTCGCTACCTCGTCGCCTCCGATTCCGGCCGCGGATTTCTGGTCCCGGCCGCCGAACTCGGCGCCGAGAAACGCACCGGCAAACAAATTCTCAATTTGAAACCCGGCGAACAGGCCGCCTTCTGCGTGCCCGCCGACGGCGATCATGTCGCGCTGATCGGCGAGAACCGGCGCATGCTGGTCTTCCCGCTGGACCAGATCCCCGAAATGACCCGCGGCGCCGGCGTCATCCTGCAACGTTACAAGGACGGCGGGCTCTCCGACGCCAAGGTTTTTCGAATCGCCGAAGGACTGACCTGGCGTCTGGGCGACCGTACCCGCACCGAAACCGATCTCCGGGAGTGGTTGGGCGATCGCGCGCAGGCCGGACGGATGCCGCCAAACGGCTTTCCTCGGGGGTTGAAGTTCTAACGGACGGGACGCGATGGCGTGCGGCCTCCCACCCCAACACAGCCCCGGCATTTCAGCCGCCTGGACGTCCAGCCGGGAACCGCCGCTTGCCATGGCTCGGGCGTTTCCGCACTCTGGCGCCATGTTCTTCCCAGCCCCCATGGAAATCCCCACCCGGCTCGCGACCCGTGTGCCCGACCGGTTCCGCCGCCTCGAAGGTTCCGAGTGGGCTGACGGCAATCGCGGCGGCCAGGCCGTGGATTGTTTCCTGGAAGGGCCCTGCTTCGACGCGGCGGGCTATTTATACGTCGTCGACATTCCCTACGGACGCATCTTCCGCGTCGATGGCGACGACTGGACGTTGGTGACCGAGTATCCCGGCTGGCCCAACGGGTTGAAGGTTCAGCCCGACGGCGACCTGCTCGCCGCCGATTACCGCCATGGCCTGGTGCGGATCGATCCGAACACCGGCGCCACCTCCGCCGTCATCCAGACCGTGATGTCGGAGAGCTTCAAGGGCCTCAACGACCTGACCCTGCACGACGACGAGTCCGTGCTGTTCACGGACCAGGGCCAGACCGGGTTGCAGGACCCCACGGGCCGGGTTTACCGGCTGCACAAGGACGGGCGGCTCGACCGGCTGATTTCGACCGGACCCAGCCCGAACGGTCTGGTGCTGAACACCGCCCAAACGCATCTGTACATTGCGATGACACGGTCTTGCGAGGTCTGGCGCATCGCGCTTCGGAACGACGCGATCGTGGGAAAAGCTCAGTGCTTCGCGCGGGTGCCGCCGGGGGTGGTGGGGCCGGACGGGCTCGCGATGGACCGGCACGACCGTCTCTATATCTGCAACCCCGGCCATGGCTGCGTCTGGATCGTCGATCCTCACGGCGTCCCGCTCTATCGCGTGCAATCCACCATCGGGCGCATGACCGCCAACTGTGCTCTGGCACCGGACGGACGCACGCTTTACATCGTCGAATCAGACACCGGCTCTATCCTGACCGCGGAGATACCAGACCCATGAGCGAATTCGTTTCCATCTGCGACGTAGGCCCGCGCGACGGACTGCAAATCGCCAAGACCCGCATGACCACGGACGACAAGGTGAAGTGGATCGCGTCCCTGTATGCCGCCGGCATCCCAGAGGTCGAGGTCGGCAGCTACGTTCCCCCGCGCGTCATTCCGCAACTCTCCGACACCGCCGAAATCGTGTCCCGGGTTCTCGCCGAGGTGCCCGGCCTGGTCGTTCAGGCCCTGGCGCCGAACCTGCGCGGCGCGCAGAACGCGTTCAACGGCGGTGTGCACAAGATTTCCATGCCGATTTCGGTCAGCGAGGGCCACAGCAAGGCCAACCTGAACCGCACGCCCGCCGATTCCATCGCCATGATGAAAGACGTCATGGACTGGATGAAGGCGCAGGACCGGCATGTCCCCGTGATCGTCGGCGCCTCCACCGCCTTCGGTTGCTCGATCGACGGCATCGTCACCACGAAGCAGACGGTCGCGCTCTGCAAGGGTCTCGCCGATGCCGGCGTCGAGCACATCATGTTGGCCGACACCGTCGGCTACGCCCATCCCGCGCAGGTGAAAGAGGTCATCCGCGCCGTCCGATCCGAAATCGGGCCTGTGGTCTATGGCCTGCACATGCACGACACCTGCGGCCTGGGCATCGCCAACTGCCTGGTTGGCGTCGAGGAAGGCATCCGCGCCTTCGACACCTGCCTCGCCGGTCTGGGCGGCTGCCCCTACGCGCCCGGCGCCTCTGGCAATGTCGTGACCGAGGACCTGGTGTTCATGCTGGAAAGCATGGGTTTCCGCACGGGCATCGATCTGGAAAAGCTTTTCGTTTCGCGCGACATTTTGCACGCCGGCCTTCCCGCCGAACCCCTCAGCGGACAACTCGCCAAAGCCAAGATACCGCCGACCTTCCGCAAAGCCGCCTGATCCCGGGTCCGGAGCCGCGACGCGGCTCCGGCCGCGATTTCTCGAAATCGGCTATTGGCTTCGAGTTTCGCCGGGCCAAAGGGGCGCGCGTTTCTGGGCCGCTGTGAAACGGGCCGTTTCGCGCGATCCAGCGGAGTCTTCGCGCTTTACCTCTCTAAAGGCGGCCGTCCGCGGCGGATCGCCCGTATTGGCACCACCGCCGCGCGCCGCCGAAGTTCGCGCCCACGGCGATTGGTTCCGGACTCCGGCCCTCCACTCTTGCCGTGCCGGTCCGATCGCGCGAGTTTGACCGCCCATGGAGGAACACATGCCAGCATCGTACGAAACGCACAGAGCCCAGTTGAAAGCCATCCTGCTCGCCTGGGGCATGACCGAGAACAACGCCGAAGTCACATCCGAAATCCTGTCCTGGGCCGATCTGCACGGCGTCGACAGTCACGGCATGTCGATGATCCCCGGCTACGACGGCCTACGGCGCTCGGGCCGCGCGCGGATGGACGCGGTGCCGAAGATCGTGCGGGAAACGCCCGTTTCGGCGCTGGTCGATGGCGGCGGCGGGCTGGGCCACGTGCCCTCGCACTTCGCGATGAATGTCGCCATCGAGAAAGCGAAGAAGACCGGTATGGCGATCGCCGCCGTGAACAACTCCGCGCATTTCGGTGCAACGGGGTTCTATACGCTGATGGCCGCGAAGGCGGGGTTCATCGGGATGGCCTGCACCTCCGCGTCGGGCATCCAGGTGGCGCCGACCGGCGGCAAACAGGCGCGGCTCGGCACCGACCCCTGGTCGTTCGCGGCGCCGTCCGCCGACGGGGTGCCGTTCCTGCTGGACATGGCCACGACGACCGTCGCCGCGGGCCGTATCCGCAACAAGGCGAACGAGAACCAGCCGACCCCGGACGGTTGGGTGCTCGACAAGGAAGGGCAGCCAAGTAACGATCCTTTGGTGGCGAAGGAAAAGGGCGGATTCCTGACCTCGCTTGGCGGATCGCCGGAGAATTCGTCTTATAAGGGTTACGGCCTTTCGGCGATGGTCAACATCCTGGGCTCCTGCCTGTCCGGCGCGACGCTGATCACCGATCCCGAGCACTGCAAGAAACCGCAGGGCATGGATATCGGGCATTTCTTCATGGCGATCGATCCGGGCATTTTCCGCGATCCCGAGGATTTCCAGAAAGACGTCGCGCAATTCTGCGGCGATCTGCGCGCGACGACTCCGATCGACCCGGCGAAACCGGTGATGGTCGCGGGCGATCCGCAATGGGCTTATGCCGCGAAGCGCATGGCCGAGGGCATTCCGGTTGGACCGGGCCTGCTCAACCAGGTTCGGCAGATCGCGCAGGCGTCCGCGGCGCAATGGGTACTGGACTGACGGTCGAGGCAAACGGGCGCGCGGCACGATGCCGCGCGCCCGGCTTGTTTATTGCTTCACGCAATAATTCCCGCTTTGATTGTAACCTGACGGGCACGACCCGCCGCTTCTGACCATCGCGGGTTTCGCGGACGAACCGCTCCCCACGCAATAATCGCCGCTTTGGTTATAGCCCGTTGGACATCCGCCAACCCGGGGCAGAGCCGGTCCCACGCTGGACGAGCCCGGAACGCAGTAGTCTCCGCTTTGGTTGTATCCGCTGGGGCACGAGCCTTTCTTTGGCACCGGCCCTTGCGCGGCCAGCGGCGAGATCCCCGCCAGCACGCCCCCCATGGCGAGCGCGAGCAAGACCGGCAATCGGCCCATGGCGCGTTTCCTCATGACAAATCCTCCCGTTCCGTTCGAACAAAATTCCGGCGTATCAGGCGGTTTTCGCGCCCAGTTCGCCCGCGACATCCTGAATGCACTGCCAGGCCACGCGTCCCGACCTGGCCCCGCGTGTCACCGACCATTCCACGGCTTTCGCGCGCAACGCCTCCACCGAGATGTCCAGCTTCATGGCGGCGGCGTATCCCTCGACCATCGCGAAATACGTGTCCTGGTCGCAGTTGTGGAAGCCGAGCCAGATCCCGAAACGGTCCGACAAGGAAACTTTTTCCTCGACCGACTCGTTTGGATTGATCGCGGTGGCGCGCTCGTTCTCGATCATGTCGCGCGGCATCAGATGGCGGCGGTTGGAGGTCGCGTAGAACAGGACATTGTCCGGCCGGCCCTCGATCCCGCCGTCGAGGACGGATTTCAGCGCCTTGTAATCGGCGTCCTCTTTCTCGAACGACAAATCGTCGCACAGGATCAGGCAGCGCTTCGACTGCGGGCGCAGCATGTTCAGCAGGTCGGGCAGGGTGCGGATATCCTCGCGGTGGATTTCGATCAGCGCCATGCCGCCGGGGTTCCGCGCGCAGGCCTCGGCGTGGGTGGCTTTAACCAGGGAGGATTTGCCCATCCCGCGCGCGCCCCACAGCATGGCGTTGTTGGCGGGCAGGCCGGCGGCGAAGCGCAGGGTGTTTTCCAGCAGGATGGCTTTCTGCTGCTCCACGCCTTTCAGCAGCGCGATGGCGACGCGGGAGACTTTGGCCACCGGCGCGAGGTGCGCGGGGGAGGGGTGCCAGACGAAGGCGTCGGCGCCCGACAGGTCCAGCGGCGGGGCTGGCGGCGGGGCGAGCCGCTCCAGCGCTTCGGTCAGGCGGGTCAGCAAAGCGAGCGAACGGTCATCCATCGGTAATTCCAGCGGGTTGACGAAAGGGGGGCGGAAAGTATGGTCCGGGCCCGTTCACCGCAAGGACCAGTTCGATGTTCATTTCCACGGCCCAGGCCCAGGGCATAGGCGACATGTTTGGCGGGGCGGGGGGGAGTATCGCGCAGTTCCTTCCGCTCGTGATGATTTTCGGCGTGTTTTATTTTTTGCTGATCCGGCCGCAGCAGCAGAAGCAGAAGGAAACGCAGGCGATGATCGCCGCCGTGAAGCGCGGCGACCGTGTCGTGACCGGTGGCGGTATCCTGGGCGTCGTGCAGCGTGTGCCGATGGTTCAGGACAAGAACGGCAAGCAGGTGCCGAGCCAGGAGATCGAGGTCGAGATCGCCAAGGACATCAAGGTGACCGTGCTGCGCGACACCATCACGGCGGTGATCAAGCCGGTCGCGGCGAACGACAGCGCGCCCGCCAAGGGCAAGGCGGGCTGACGCGGCGTCATTTGGCGCGGCGGCGTCAGGCCGCCCGCACCTCGCCCAGGAAGTCCCGAACCTGTGCCCGGAGGGTTTCGCCGCTCCGGGACAGTTCCCTGGCCGACGACAGGACCTGAGATGCGGCGGCGCCCGTCTGTTGCGCCGCCTCGCGCACGCCGCCGACATTGTGGGAAACCTCCTGTGTTCCCGATGCGGCTTCCCCCGCGCGAGCGCATCGGCGTGTATCCCGACGTACTCGTTCTTGCGCTGCGGAAGGAAATCTTTCTCGGCCCGCCGTGCCTCCAGCAGATCGCTTTCGATCCGGGCAATGGCCGCGAGCCCGGCATTGGCGCGTTCCAGAGACCGGTTGGCGGCGTCCGGTTCGTTCTGGCCCAACCAAGCGTGTAATACCAGCGGAAGGAAAGATTGACTCTCTCCCCTCTCGTCATCCCCGACTCGATCGGGGACCGGGGGCGGCACGAATCCGCTTTTCTGGCACTTCCGGTGGCCCGAACAAGTCCGGCCATGACGAAGGGCGGCGTGTCGTGGGTCAATCTTTTGGGGCGTTGGTATAAGCCTGACGCGATCGGGCCGAGCACACCGATTGCTCAGATGAAGTCGATCCGCGCGCGTATGCGGAACCGGTAAAGTATTCTTGTCATCGCGGCCCTTAACCCATGGGCTACGGTGGCCGTACATCCGCGGAATGAAAATCCGCTGTCTGGCACGCACTCTCCTCGTCATGGCCCGATTTGTTCGGGCCATCGGGAGTGCCAGAAAGGCGGGATTGTGCCGCTCCCGGTCCCCCGATCGAGTCGGGGGATGACGAGGAGATGTTGTGCCTGACTTCGAATTTTCATTCCGTGGATGTACGGCCACCGTAGAATCCAAGGGATGGGCTCACGCCCCGAAAGGACCAGTGTACCGGGGAACCGTTCAAGACGCGTCAATATTTCGAAGGCGGTCACCCGCTCTCGCGGCCAGTGCGGAGGACGGTTCCGACCCCCTGCGCGGTGGCGATCTTGCGGCGCGCGCTGGCTTCGATTTGCGCGCACCGGGTGGCGGTCGTGCCCATGCGTTGCGCCAGTTCTTCCAGCGGTGTCGCGGCGGAGGTGCCCGTGGGGTTCCGCGCCAGAAAGACCGCTCGTTCTTTTTCGCCCAAAATTTCGTGGCACAGACGGACGATTTGAGCGCCGCGGCCGCGTGTCTGGAGCGGGATCTCGGCCACGGGCGCCGGGATGCGCGCGCCCGGAACGGGTACGCCCAACCGCGCGGCGATCCGCGCGCGCAGCGCCTCGGATGTCGGTTCGACCCCTTCCCGTTCGCATCCGGCTTTGGCCCAGAGGATCAGCGAGCCGCCGTGCTGACACAATTGTCTCGCCGCCGGCGTTCTTGGCTGGGTGGCCGATGTTCCGTTGGATGCGCGCCTGGTGGCGGCCGGAAGGGCCGGCCTCGCCCGGCCGCCGGTCGTGGAAAAATCGTGAATGAAAAGCTCGTGCGGCGGCGTGCCGCTCAAATCCGTTGTCGCGAAGCCCGGCATATCCATTGAGAAAGTGCTCCCCCGTGCCCCGACACGGTGTATCCGTATATTGCGACAGGAAAGTTTCTCTGGGAAGATTCTTTTATGGAGCGACTTTTCTCATATTTTCGTTAATATAGCGTCAATGGCCTCAGTATATTGATCGAATATATGGAAATAAGATAAATTGCTCAACCGACTCCTGGCGGTACTCCGGACGATTGACGCCGCGCGGATTCGCCCGCGCGGCGTCACGCCCGTTTCACGCCGGTTCCTGGCGCGAGTTTCAGAGATAAAAAAATCGGGGAGCCGTATGCGATTGGCGCGGGATCAGCGCCCGGCCGGCCCGCCGCGCCCATACCAGGCGCGCGTCGCCATGACGATCCGCACGACCGACAGCATGACCGGCACCTCCACCAGCACACCCACCACGGTGACCAGAGCGGCGCCGGAGTGGAAGCCGAACAGCGCGATCGCCGCGGCCACGGCGAGTTCGAAGAAGTTGGACGCACCGATCAGGGCGGAGGGCGCGGCGACCGCGTGCGCGGACCCGCAGGCGCGGTTCAGCCAATAGGCGAGGCCCGCGTTGAAATAGACCTGGAGGGTAATCGGCACCGCCAGCATCAGGATGACCAGCGGCTGCGCCAGGATCTGGCCGCCCTGGAAGCCGAACAGCAGGACCAGTGTCGCCAGCAGGGAGACCAGCGAGATCGGACCCAGGTGGCGCATGGTGGCGGCGAGGGCGGGTTCGCCGCCCCCGGATAACAGGATCCGGCGCCAGATCTGCGCCACGGTCAGCGGGATCGCGATGTAGAGCAGGACCGACAGCACCAGCGTATCCCAGGGCACGGCGATCGAGGACAGGCCGAGCAGCAGGCCGACGATGGGGGCGAAGGCGACGATCATGATGGCATCGTTCAGCGCCACCTGGCTGAGCGTGAAGTTTGCGTCGCCCTGGGTTAGGTTCGACCAGACGAAGACCATGGCGGTGCAGGGCGCCGCCGCCAGCAGGATCAGACCGGCGATGTAGCTGTCGATCTGATCGGCGGGCAGCCAGGGGTGGAAGACGCCGCGGATGAAGATCCAGCCCAGAAGCGCCATCGAAAAGGGTTTCACCAGCCAGTTGATGCCGACGGTGATGGCGATGCCTCGCCAGTGCTTCGCGACGGTTCCGATGGCGCCGAAGTCCACGCGCAGCAGCATGGGCACGATCATGGCCCAGATCAGCGCCGCCACGGGCAGGTTGACGTTGGCGACGGTCATGCCGCCGAGGAGCCGGAACGGACCTGGCGCGATGGCGCCCAGGGCGATGCCGGCGACGATGCAGAGGGCGACCCACAGGGTGAGGAAGCGTTCGAAGACGCTCATGGCGGGGGCGGCCTGGGGTTCGGTCACGTCGTGGTTCCTTCGATTGGGGCTCGCGAGCGTGGCGGGTTATGCCGCCGCGGGCCGCTCTTCCGTGCGCGCCGGCAGGACCGCGACGACGGCGAGGCACAGGCCCAACATCGCGGCGGAGCCCCAGAGGCAGGCGGCGAGACCGCCGGCGGTGGCCAGTATGCCGGACAGCAGAATGCCCGTCAGCCGGCCGGCGGCGTTGGCGGCGTAGTAGAAGCCGACATCCTCGGCCGCCTTCTTCGATCCGGCATAGGCCAGGATCAAATAAGAATGCAGCGAGGAAATCACCGCGAAGACGAAGCCGAACACCGCGAGCCCCACGGTCACGACCAGGTCGGGACGGGCGGGCTTATACAAAGTCAGGGTCAGCGCCAGCGCGACGGGGATCGCGGTCAGGACGGCGCCCCAGAGGCGGGCTTCCGGGACCTCGCGCGACAGGCCGTCGCGGCTGCGGCGGACGACGGAGGGGGCGAGGCCCTGGACCAGTCCATACCCGATCGTCCACGCCGCCACGAACCCCGACACCTCCACGAACCGCCACCCCTGGGCGTACAGAAACACCGGCAGTCCCACCACGAACCAGACGTCGCGCGCGCCGAACAGGAACAGGCGCGCGACCGCCATCAGGTTGATCGCGCGCGTCTTGGCGAACAATTCTCCGAAGGATTTGGAGGCTTTGGCCTGGCCCAAAGCGCGGGGCAGGGACAGGGTCACGCCCGCCAGGATCGCGGCCAGCAGGGCGGACATGGCCCACAACGCCCCCCGGAACCCCAGGGCTTCCAGCAGCAGCCCGCCGGCGAAGAAACCAAAACCTTTCATGGCGTTCTTCGACCCGGTGAACCACGCGACCCAACGGAACAACTGGCCCGACCCGGCCTCCGCCGTCGCCTTGATCGCGGATTTGGACGCGGTCTTCGTGAAATCCTTGGCGACGCCGGAAATGCCCTGCGCGGCGACAACCCAGGCGACGGAGAGCGTGGGGCTCCAGGCCGGGTTCAGGACCGACAACAGCATCAGGCCGAGGATTTGCAGCGTCAGGCCGGTCATCAGCATCCGCGGAATGCCGAACCGCACCGCCAGCCAGCCACCGGCCAGATTGGCGAAGATGCCCGCCAGTTCGTACAGCAGAAACAACGAGGCCAGGACGAAGGGCGTATATCCCAGCGCGTAAAAATGCAGCAGCACCAGCATCCGCAGGGCGCCGTCGGTGAGGGTAAAGCCCCAGTAACTGGCGGTGACGACCGCGTAATTCCGCGCCGCGCTCATGCGAAGCCTCGTTCGGCGACGATGTTGGCGAGATCGACCATGCGGCAGGCATAGCCCATTTCGTTGTCGTACCACGCATAGACTTTCCTGATTACCCATAAACCTCAGCTAACTTCAGGAGCCTGTATGGCATCGGCGGGGTCCGCGCGGCGGCCCAGCAAAGGCGAGGCACCATGGCGGCGAGATCGTATCGCCGGTTGAAGCGATACTCGAACTCGGCGAGGTAACGC
>CANJJS010000101.1 GCA_947474705.1 Acetobacteraceae bacterium
CCGTAATGGCACTCGAAAGCGGGCTCACTGAGCCCCTTTTGGAATTGGACCGTGTTGCGGGCCATCCTGATTCTCCGTCAAATCGCCATTCGTTCATGGTTTGTGCCGGATATTGGGCGGCTGAGGAAGAGGGGTAATCAGGTAAGATTTAACGTGAACCCGGTATCGTACAAATCCCGATCCGGTTCCGCGTCCCGGATCAGCGCGTCGTTCACGCCCACGACCAGAAACGCGTCCAACGACACAGCCAGCGACGTCGCCAACGCGATCAGCCCAAAGTCCTCCGGTGTCAGCAGCCTGACCAGCACAACCGTGCTGACGACGCCCAAAACGCGGGAACACATGCGCCACAAGACGATCCACCCCGCGCCCTTCGCCATGCGTACGGCGAGAGAAGGCGCCGACGGATCATCCGGCATCGAAAAACCTGGCGAGTTTTGACATGGCCGATGGCCTTTATCCCGGAACCGGGAAGCGGAGCAATCGACTTCGAACTTCGCCCCGCTCGCGCATCCGGACGCATGTCCGAAGGTCCAAACCCCACCGAATTTCACCCCCAACCGCCCATAATCCCACCGCGCCATTGTTGCACCCGCCCCTCGCGCCCCATATGGATGAACCCGTCCTCCAAAAGAAAACCCAGGAACCAGGCAGCCCGTGAACGAACTCATCCAGACGACCCGCCTCCCCTCCGGCCTGACGGTCGTCACGGAACGCATGGACCGCGTCGAAACCGTCTCCCTTGGCGCCTATATCTCCACCGGCTCGCGCAACGAGACGGAAGCGGAAAACGGCGTCTCCCATTTCCTGGAGCATATGGCGTTCAAGGGCACCGAGACCCGCTCCGCCGCCGCCATCGCGGAGGAGATCGAGAACGTGGGCGGCCACATCAACGCCTACACCGCCCGCGAACAAACCGCCTACTACGTCAAGGTCCTGAAGGAAGACACCGCGCTGGCGGCGGACATCATCGGCGACATTCTGACCCATTCGACCTTCGAGCCGGAGGAAATGGAGCGCGAACGCGGCGTCATCCTGCAAGAAATCGGTCAGGCCAACGACACCCCCGACGATATCATCTTCGACCATTTCCAGGAAGTCGCTTACCCCACCCAATCCCTTGGCCGCCCCATCCTGGGCACCGAGGACGGCATCCGCGAGATGCCCCGCTCCATCCTCACCAACTATATGAAACGCCATTACGCGCCCTCGCGCATGGTCGTCGCCGCCGCCGGAAATCTCCACCACGAACAGGTGCTCGACCTGGTCCAACGCCATTTCGCCGACCTGCCGGCCCAAACGCCCCCGGACATGGAACACGGCGTCTATCTCGGCGGCGAGTTCCGCGAAGCCCGCGACCTCGATCAGGTGCATATCTGTCTCGGCTTCCCCTCGGTCGGCTATTCCGATCCCGACTACTACCCCACGCTGCTCCTCTCGACGCTTCTGGGCGGCGGCATGTCGTCCCGCCTGTTCCAGGAAATCCGCGAAAAGCGCGGGCTGGTCTATTCGATCTATTCCTTCGCCCAACCCTATATCGATGGCGGGCTGTTCGGGATCTATGCCGGCACCGGCGAAAGCGAAGCCGCGGAACTGATGCCGGTCACGCTCGAGGAATTGCGCAAAGTCCAGGTGTCCGTGACCGAGGACGAACTCGCCCGCGCGAAGGCGCAGGTCAAAGCAAGCGTGCTGATGTCGCTGGAAAGCACCGGCAGCCGCTGCGAACAACTGGCGCGGCAGTTGCAGGTGTTCGGCCGGGTGCTGTCGACCGAGGAAACCGTTCGCAAAATCGTCGCGGTCACGACGGACGACGTGCGGCGCGCCGCCACACGGCATTTCCGCGGCAAACCGACCCTGGCCGCGATGGGCCCCGCCGACCGGGTGCCCGGTTTGGGCGAGATCGCCGAAACGCTGGCGGCGTAACACCGCCGCAACCGGCCGCGGCGCAAACGGGACACGGCCAAACGGGACACGGGCCAGCAAGTGCTGGAAACCCGCGCCCGACCTGTGCTTTACCTCCGCCGCACCCGCGAAAAGGAAGTCCGTCCATGCGTATCACGTTGATTGGCGGAGGCTATGTCGGCCTCGTCTCCGGCGCCTGCTTCGCGGAGTTCGGGACCGAGGTCACCGTGGTCGAAGCCGACGCCGGGAAACTGGCCCAGTTGATGGCGGGCCGGATGCCGATCTTCGAGCCGGGCCTGGAAAAACTGGTGCGGGAGAACGTCGCCGCCGGCCGCCTGGCCTTCACCGGCGATCTGGCGGCGGGCGTGCAGGACGCCGAAGCCGTGTTCATCGCCGTCGGCACCCCGACACGGCGCGGCGACGGACACGCCGACCTCACCTATGTTTATGCCGCCGTCGAGCAGGTCGCGAAGGCATTGCAACATCCGGCGGTCATCGTCACCAAATCGACCGTCCCCGTCGGCACGGGACGCCGGATCAAGGAAATCGTCGCCGCGGTGCGCCCCGACCTCGACATCGACGTCGCCTCCAACCCGGAATTCCTGCGCGAGGGCAACGCGATCTCCGACTTCATGCGCCCCGACCGCGTCGTCATCGGCTCGGAAACGCCCCGCGCCCGCGAAGTCCTCAGCCGCCTCTATCGCCCGCTGAACCTGATCGAGACACCGATCCTGCACACGGGGATCGAAACGGCGGAACTGACCAAATACGCCGGCAACGCCTTCCTGGCGATGAAGGTCACCTTCATCAACGAAATGGCCGATCTGTGCGAGAAAGTGGGCGCCGATGTCCACGACGTCGCCCGCGGCATCGGCCTCGACGGGCGCATCGGCCGCAAATTCCTCCATCCCGGCCCCGGTTACGGCGGGTCCTGCTTCCCGAAAGACACGCTGGCGCTGGTACGCACCGCGCAGGACCACGGCGCGCCCTCCCGCCTGGTGGAAGCCACGGTGCTGGTCAACGACGCCCGCAAATCCTCCATGGCGATGCGCGTCATCGCGGCCTGCGGCGGCTCCGTACGCGGCAAAACGATCGCCATCCTCGGCCTGACCTTCAAACCGGAAACCGACGATATGCGCGATTCGCCATCGCTGCCGATCGTGTCCCGCCTCGCGGGCGACGGCGCGACAATCCGCGCCTTCGATCCCGAGGGGATGGAAGCCGCGAAACCCATGCTGCCGGACAGCGTGCACTGGTGCCGCGACGCGATGGACGCGGTCGCCGGCGCGGACGCCGCGGTGCTGATCACGGAATGGAACGAATTCCGCGCGCTGTCGCCCAACCGTTTGCGCGACGCCATGGCGGGCCGGGTGCTCGTCGATCTGCGCAACGCCTGGGATCCCATCGCGATGCGAGAAGCCGGCTTCGCCTATCACGGAATCGGCCGGCCCGGTTGATCGGGCCAAGGTAACCATTTCCCCGCGACCGCGTTAACTCTTCGTCAATCGGGACCCGCTATGCCACGGTCATGAAACTGACCGTTTGCGTCTGCACCCACGACCGGCCCGGCTACCTCCGCGCATGCCTCGACGGGCTGCGCCGTCAGGACGTGCCCCAAACCGCTTTCGCCACGGTCGTCGTGGACAGCGGTTCGCCAGAACCGGCGCGGTCGGAGATCGCGGCGCTGACCGCCGCCTATACCGGCGCCACCTTGATCCGCGTCGACGAACCCGGCGTCAGCGCCGCGCGCAACGCGGGCGCCGACGCCGCGAACGAGGGCTACATCGCCTATATCGACGACGACGCCGTCCCCGCCGCGAACTGGGTGGGCAGCATTCTGACCGCGCTGGACCAGGACGAACCGCCCGTGTTGATCGGCGGACGCATCCTGCCGGCCTGGGAGGCACCGTTGCCGTCATGGTGGCCGCCAGGCCTGCGTGGCGTTTTGTCGATTATCGAACACGAAGGCGCGGGTGAATACCGAACCGCCGCCCTGCCGCCGGGCATGGAACCCTACGCCGCCAACATGGTCGTGCATGTCCCGACCATGCGCTGCGTCGGCGGCTTCGGCACCGGCATCGGCCGCATGGGCACCGCCCTGCTGTCGGACGAGGAAGTCCAACTCGCCTGGCGCTTACAGGACCTCGGCCTCTCCGCCCGGTACGAATCCCGGATCGTCGTGCATCACAGCATCCAGGCACGGCGGCTCAATCCGGACTGGCTGCTGTCGCGGCTCTATTGGCAGGGCGCCTCCACCGTTCTGACACGGCGGCTCCTGAACGACCGGCTCCTTGTCTGGCGCGAGGTGCCGCGGCGGGCGGCGGTCGCTCTGCTGTGCGCCCCCGCCGCGCTCATGCCACGCGACTCAACCCGCTTCCTGGCCGCCCGCTGGCGCTGGGCCTACGCCACCGGCTTCCTCCGCGCCGCTCTGGGCTGGCGCGCGGCCAACGCGGCCCGGCGCATCGCCCGGCCGCCATCGCGGGAAATGCAACCGCGCGAAATGCAACCGCGCGAAATTCAACCCGGCCGATCGCCCGCGCCAACATGATCCTCTATAACTGGCGCGGCCACGCCCAAAACTTCGGCGACGAGCTGAACACCCTGCTGTGGCCACGCCTGTTGCCCGATTTCTTCGACCGCGACGAAACCACGCGCTTCCTCGGGATCGGCTCCATCCTCGATCGGCGCCACGACACGGCGGCACTGAAACTGGTCGCGGGCTCCGGCTATGGCGGCTACGAAGCACCGGCCGGAATCGACGCATCGTGGATTGTTCACTGGGTCCGCGGCCCCCGCACCGCCCGCCTCCTCGGCCTCCCCCCCGCGCTTGGCATCGGCGATCCCGGGTCCCTGCTGCCGATCGCCGGGCTCGCGCCGCCGCCGGGCGCGCGGCCACCGCGCGACACGGGCTTCATGCCGCATTTCGAAAGCGCGATCCGCGGCGCCTGGCCGGAAGCCGCGGCCGAAGCCGGCGTGACCCTGATCGACCCGCGCGACAATCCGGCCAAAGTCATCGCCGCCATCGCGGCATGCCAAATCCTGATCAGCGAATCCCTGCACGGCGTCATCGTCGCCGACGCCCTGCGCGTGCCCTGGATCGCCATCGAGCCGCTGGCGCCGATTCACCGCCCCAAATGGATCGATTGGGCCGAAACCCTGGACCTGTCGATCGCGTTTCGCACCTTGCCGCCCTCGACGGCGCTGGAACGCGCGCATCTGACCGGACTCAATCGCTTCCACGCGGGACGGCGGCTGCTGCATCGCCTGGACACACGCCTCGCCGCCATCGCGCGGGAGCGCTACGCCGGCCGCGCGGCCACGGCTCTGCGCCGCGTGGCAACCGGCACGCCGCAACTCTCGGCGCCCGGCGCGCTGGAACGCGGACAAACACGGATGATGGACGCGATCGCGGCGCTGCGCCGGGATCCCCTGCGCGGCTGGCGGCGCACGGCCCTCGAATCGGCGGCGGCCGGGCCCACCGCACCGCCGCGCTTGCACGGGCGCGGCGTTTCCGCTTACCAGGACACACAGGGATGGCGCATCGCCTGATCGGCTACGCGCGCGCGACCTCGTCCCCTGGTTTTTTGTCCCGCCGGCTTCACCCCTTGGCTTTTCCGACGCGTGGGAGCTTTTGCCACCGATGCCGTCCGTGCCCGACCTGTCGCGGCTCATTCCCCTCAGCGCGCGCACCGTTTTGTTTGCCGGCCACGGGTTGAATCAGCTTGGCGCCGCCTATCGCCGCTTCAACCCAACCGCCCGCCTGTTCGCCCTGGACACCGGCCCGGAACCCACGCCCGGCGGCCCGTTCGAAGCGCGCGCCACGATGTACCCTGGCCTCCCCCTCAACCTCCCCTCTGGCCCCCCTCCTGGGCCGGACCCGCTGGCGGACACCCCCCTCTCCTTTTCAGTCCCGGACGGCTTCGACTGCATCGTCTACAGCGCCCCGCTGGAGGACCTCGACGATCCCTTCGCCCTGCTCGCCCACCACGCGCGCCAACTCGCGCCAGACGGCACGATCCTGATCCGGGTGCACAATCCCGAGTGTTGGACGCACGCGCGCGGTCTCCTTACCGGTGCCCCCCAAAGCGAGACCCCCGCCCGCTGGCTGAGGCTGGAAGACATGAGCGCGGGCCTCGCCACGGCCGGTCTGATCGCGGTCGATGTCCAGTTGGAGGAAAGCCCCGACCCCGAAGGCGCGGCGTTCATCGAGGCGATCGCGCCCGGCCTGCGCAATCGGGGAATCGAGCCCGCCGCCTATGCGCGGACCGCGTTGCCCCGCTATTATATCTGGCGCGCGCGAAAACAGCCGGTCCGGCGCATGGCGATCGCGGGCGACATGCTCCGCCCGATCGGCGGCGTGTCGCATCTCCGCGTTCTCCACCCTTTGGCCGCCATGGCGACCGATCCGGCCACGATCACCCGGCTCGCGCCGATCGACAATCCGCCGGACCTTGGCGCCACGCTGGGCAATCCGGACGGACCCGACACCGCCCCGCGCGTTTTCATCCTGCACCGGCCCGGCCTGTTCGGCGAAAGAGGCCAGGCCCTGATCGACGGGTTGATCGCGCGCGGCTGGCTGGTGATCACCGAATTCGACGACAACCCGGATCACATGCCTGGCATGACCGCGCCTGGCCTCGTGTCGTTCGCCGGCGTCCACGCGATCCAGACCACGACGCCCGTGCTCGCGGACCTGCTCCGGCAGCGCAATCCGGAACTGGCGATGTTCCCGAACGCGATCGCCGAATTGCCCGATATCCGGAATTTCACCGACCCAGGGGAGCTGACGGTATTTTTCGGCGCGTTGAACCGCGAACAGGACTGGCGCCCGATCATGGGGCCAATCAACGCGATCGCGCGGCGTCTCGGCGACCGGCTGCGCTTCCGGGTGGTGCATGACGAGGGGTTTTTCCTGGCCCTGGAGACCACGCGCAAAACCTTCACACCGTTATGCGACTACGACACCTATCTCGATCTGCTGGGAACGTCGGAGATCTCGCTCATGCCGCTGGACGACACGCCGTTCAATCGCGCCAAATCGGACCTGAAATTCATCGAGGCGGGCGCCTGCCGGGTCGCCACCCTGGCCAGCACGGTCGTTTACCGGCACAGCGTCGCGGATGGCGAGACCGGCCTGCTGTTCGACGGTCCGGAGTCGTTCCACCGGCAGTTCCTGCGGCTGGCGGCGATCCCGGACCTCGCGCTGAACATCGGCGACAACGCCCGGCGCATGGTCGAGCGGGAGCGTATGCTGGCCGATCAGGTCGCCCCGCGACTCGCCTGGTATCGCGATCTGTGGCACCGCAGGGCGGAGCTGACCGAAGCGCTGCGGGCACGCGCCGCGCGGGCGGTCCGGCCGGCGGCCTGACGGCCCGGCCTAAAACGTCGCATCCCGAACCGCCACATCCCAAACCGGCGCATCCCAAACCGCCCGACCCGAAACCGTCCCATTTCAAACCGTTCAGGGGGATCCGTGCGGCCCGTCTCGATCGTCGCCATTGTCTCCGCCGTCCCGGTCATCGCCTTCGCGCTTCTGGCCGCGGCCGGTCTCGCGCCCGCATGGGCCGCCGCGGCCGGCATCGCCGTCACCGTGCTGAGCGGCACCGTGTTCGCACTGTCATGGGCGCGCGACCTGGCCCGCCTGACCGATGCGGTACGGCGCATCGAAACCGGCGACCCCGCGCCCGCGCGCCCAGGTCCGGTCTTGCTGGGCCAGTTGGACCTGACGATCGCCCGGGTGACGCGCGAGATCGCCGCCCGCGCGGCGCGCCTGGAACAGGACCGCCGCGCCGATACGATGATCCTGGAGCGCCTGCCCGATCCGATCGCCGTGCTGCGCGCCGACCGCTCCGTCAGCCGCCGCAATCGGGCGATGGACACGGTGTTCGGCGACGGTCTCGACGCGATATTGCGCCATCCCGCGCTGCGCGAGGCGCTGGACCGGGCACTGGAGAAAGGCGAGCCGTCCTCCGCCGATCTGGCGATCGCGGCCCCCCAGGCGCGGGAGTTGCGGGTGACGGCGGTCCCGATCGATCCGCCGTTGCGCGACGGCGGCCGCGTGCTGGCGGTATTGGCGGACCGGACCCGCGAACATGGCATCGAGCGCGCGCACACCGATTTCGTCGCCAATGTCAGCCATGAACTGCGCACGCCCCTGGCCTCCCTGATCGGATTCACCGAGACATTGCTGGGACCGGCGGAAGACGACCCCCCGGCGCGGCGGCGCTTCCTGACGATCATGGCGGAGCAGGGCGCGCGGATGAACCGCCTGATCGACGACCTCCTCAGCCTGTCGCGGATCGAGATGACCGAGCACGAAGCCCCGTCCGAGCGGGTCGATCTGGGGACGCTGATCCCCGGCGTGATCGCGGCCTATGGCGCCCGCCCGGCCGGCGGGGCGCGGATCGAGGTGGAGATCGCCGCCGGCCTGCCGGAGATCGTCGCGGACTCCGGAGAGATCGCGCAAATTCTCCGCAACCTGCTGGACAACGCGGCGAAATACGGCAAGCCGGGCAGCCCGATCCAATTGTCCGCGCGGCGCCCGGCGCCCGGCGAGCCGGTATTTCCGGCCCGGCCCGGTGTTGTTTTACGGGTGGCCGATCAAGGGCCGGGCATCCCGAAGATGCATTTGCCGCGGGTGACGGAACGGTTTTACCGGGTCGACAAGGGCCGCTCCCGTGCCGCCGGCGGCACCGGTCTGGGTCTCGCCATCGTCAAGCACATCGTCAGCCGCCATCGCGGCCAACTCGCGATCGACAGCGAGGAAGGTCAGGGCACCACCGTTCAGGTCTGGCTGCCGCTCAACCAGCCCGTGCCGCGCGCGGGCGAGAGCGGGTAACGGCGCGGACGGCGCATGGTTCCCCCACGCCCCGACCGGGCGATCGCCCCCACGCCCGCTCAGGGCGAAAGACGATACAGCGCGACCTCCCGCTCGGTCCGGTCTTCCAGTTCCAGCGACGTGGCGACGCGAAACCGGGCGATCGCGGTCAGGCCGGACACCGGCAAATAGGCGCGGCCCGGATCGGCGATCCATACCTCCGCCTCCCGCGCCAGCCCGCGCAACCAGGGCAGGATATGGCCGGTCATCGGCGCTTCGTAACAGACATCGCCGCAGAGAATCAGGTCCCAGCGGCAAGCGGCGCCGACCAGACTCGCGCCGGGGATCGCGATCTCGACGAGGTTCGCGGCGGCGTTCAGGCGGAGCGCCGCATGCGCCAGAGGGTCGATTTCGGCGGCCTCCACGGACGCGGCGCCGGCCATGGCGCAGGCGATGGCCGCGATGCCGCCGCCGGCCGCGAAATCCAGCACGCGTTTGCCGCGGACGGTTTCCGGGTGGTCCAGCACATGGCGCGCCAGCGCCTGACCGCCCGGCCAGGCGAAGGCCCAGAACGGCGGATCCAGGCCGAGGCGCTGTAACCAGTCCTCCGTCGCCTGCCAGATCGGCGTGATTTCCGTGGCCAGCCGCAACGCGATTTCCGGCACCAGCGGCGCGTGGCCCGCCAGGGTGTTGGCGCGGACGAAGGCCTCGGGATCGGCGACGGTCACGCGCCGCCGGCCGAAACCGTGCCCGCCAGCAAGGCCAGCGCGAAGGCGAGTCCCACCTCCCGGTTGGCGCGGAACAGGGTCAGGCAGAGGCCGGGGTCGTGGATGTCGAGCGCCACGACCTGGCGGGCCAGCAGCGCGGCCGGCAGGACCAGCGCGGGGTAAAACCAAATGCCGAGTCCGGCGGACCAGCCGGCCAAAGCGAAGACCGACACGGCGGCGAGGTAGCAGACCGCCAGAAATGGCCTGGTGTGCTCGCCGAACAGCCGCGCGGTGGAATGGACACCGGCCAGCGCGTCGTCTTCGCGGTCCTGATGGGCGTAGATGGTGTCAAAGCCGAGGTCCCAGAGGATCGCGGCGGCGTAGAGCAAAAACCAGGCGGTATCGATGCGCCCGGTGGCGGCGGCGTAACCCATGGGGGCGCCGAAGCCGAAGGTGAACCCCATCGCCAGTTGCGGCCACCAGGTCACCCGCTTGGCCAGCGGGTAGAGCGCGACCAGGACCAGCGACGCGACGCCCAATATCTGAGAAAGGCGGTTGAGGCTGAGCAGCACGATCAGCCCGCAGGCGAGCAGCGCCGCGAGAAATACCAGCGCCTGACGCGGCCGGATGGCGCCCGACGCCAGCGGACGCCCCGCCGTGCGCGCGACCAGCCGGTCGATATCGCGATCCCAGAGGTCGTTGACCACGCAGCCCGCCGCCCGCATCGCGAGACTCCCCACCGCGAACAGCAGGATCAGCCTTATCGTCTCCGGCCACGGCGCGCGCGCCAGCAGGATGCCCCACAGGCCCGGCAGGAAAAGCAACCATGTCCCGATGGGACGGTCGACCCGCGCCAACAGCAAATAAGGTGCCCAGCCCCGCGGCAATTTCGAGACCCAGCCGTTGGCGGCGATATCCGTATGCGCGTTCATCCTGCTAGTCTGCCCCTCGTCATGACCTGGTCAACCGGAATCGCCACCGCGCCTCGTTTGTTCGTCGCCTCGCCGCTGGCGGCGGGCGTGGACGTGCCCGCGTCGCCGAACCAGGCGCATTATCTGAGCACGGTGTTGCGCCGGAACGCGGGCGATCCGGTGCGGCTGTTCAATGGCGCCGATGGCGAGTGGCTGGCGCGGGTGCCGCCGCCCGCCGGGGGCCGCGCGCGCAAAGCCGCGCCCGTATTGACGGTCGAGCGCCAGATCCGGCCGCAACCCAAGGAAGCCGGCCCCTGGCTGGTGTTCGCGCTGTTGAAACGCGACGCGACCGATCTGGTGGTGCGCCAGGCCGTGGAACTCGGCGTGTCCCGGGTGCTGCCGGTGCTGACCGCGCGCACCAACGCGGCCCGCGTGAACGAGGAGCGTTTGCGGGCCATCGCGCTGGAGGCGGCCGAACAATGCGAGCGGCTGACGATTCCCGCCATCGAATCGCCGCGGCCGCTCGACGCGGTGCTGGAGACCTGGCCGACCGGGCGCCGTTTGTTCGCCGCCCTGGAACGCAGCGCCGTATCCCCGCCCGAACCCGGCCTCGGCGAGGCCGCGCTCCTGGTCGGTCCCGAAGGCGGGTTCGCCCCCGGCGAGCGCGACATGTTGACGCGAAAACCTTTTGTCGCGCCTATTTCCCTCGGTCCCTTCGTGCTGCGCGCCGAAACCGCCGCCGCCGCCGGCCTGGCCCTGTTGCCGGCCATGGGGTGGGCCGAGTACGTTGGGTCAACCTGAAACGCCCGAGAGACGCATGTCCAATCCAGGAGACGGCGACGCGACCCCGATCGTGTCGCTCCGGCAACTCGCCGAGCACATCGCCGTGGGGTGTAAACCCCCGGAAGAGTTCGGCATCGGGACCGAGCACGAGAAGTTCGGTTTCCGGTTGAAAGACCTGAAAACGCCCCCGTACGAGCCATCGGACGGGCAGCCCGGCAGCATCCGCGACACGCTTGCGGGACTCGGGACCTTTGGCGGCGAGCCAATCCAGGACAACGGCAACACGATCGGCCTGAAACTCGGCGATGCCTCCGTGTCGCTGGAACCGGCGGGTCAGTTGGAACTGTCGGGCGGCATCGCCCGGACGCTGCACGAGACCAACTCGGAACTGGAAGCGCATTTCGAACAGGTGCGCCAGGTCTCGCGCGGCCTCGATCTGGGCTTCGCGCCTTTGGGCTTTCACCCGATGGCGCGGCGGGACGAGATGCCGTGGATGCCCAAGGGCCGCTATGCGATCATGCGGCGGTATATGCCTTTGGTCGGCTCCATGGGCCTCGACATGATGACGCGCACCTGCACGGTGCAGGTGAATCTGGATTACGAATCCGAAGCCGCGATGGCGCGCAAGCTGCGGGTGTCGTTGCTGCTGCAACCCTTGGCGACGGCGCTGTTCGCGAACTCGCCCTTCACCGAAGGCAAGGAAAACGGTTTTCTGTCGTACCGGGCGCATGTCTGGACCGATACCGACAACCAGCGCTCGGGCATTCCGGCGGTCATGCTGGAAGACGGATTCGGGTTCGAGCGTTATGTCGACTGGCTGGTCGACTCGCTGCCGATGTATTTCGTCTACCGTAACGGCCGCTATATCGATGTCGCGGGCGCGTCGTTCCGCGATTTCATGGACGGGAAAATCCCGGCCCTGGCGGGGATAACGCCCACGGTCGGGGATTTCGCCGATCACATGACCACGGCCTTCACCGACGTGCGGCTGAAACGTTTCCTGGAAATGCGCGGCGCGGACGCGGGCCGCGCCGACATGATGGTCGCGCAATCCGCCCTGTGGGTCGGGCTGCTGTACGACGACTCCGCCCTCGCCGCGGCCGAGTCGCTGGTGCGCGGCATGACCTGGGAGGACGCGATTTCGCTCCGCGCTTCGGTGCCGAGACAAGGTTTGGCCACGCCTTTCCGGCGCGGCACCCTGCGCGATCTGGCGCGCGAGGTCGTCGAGGCCGCCCGCGGCGGTTTACAAGCGCGAAACCGTCGTGATTTCTCTGGTAACGATGAGTCAATTTATCTGAAACCGCTGTTTGAAATTTGCGCGGGCGGACCGGTCCAGGCGGAACACTGGCTGGCGCGCAATCGCACGGCCTGGAATGGCGATGTCCAGAAAATATTCTTGGAGGCCGCGATCTGATATTTGATACGACACCAACACGGCATGGGCGGGATTTACGAAAATTCTGGAAGGTGTGAACATCCGGAAAGGCGCGAAAGGAATAAAATGCGCCGATCTTCGGACATGTCGCCGCAAATCTCGCATTGCCCCAAAAATCTCATCCGTGAATCCGTCGCGAAATTCTGAACCCGGCGGGCCAGAAACGGATAAGAATCCACCTGGAGTCCAGGATTTTCGCGAATGAGCGGTCTGTTGCGAAGTGTCTCGGCTTAACGCTAGGCTGAATCATGCTTGACGATCCAAATTCGGAAAAGAAGCCGGCCAGTTCCTCGGCGTTGACCAACAGCACCGTCGTCCGCCTGCGTCTCATCGGGCAAATGGAAGCCTGAACGGTCACCAGCGAAAATGTCCTGCCAACGGGCCGGAAAACGCGCGCGCTGCTCGCCGCCATCGCGTTGTCCTCGCCCCGCGCGGCCTTGCGCGGACGCCTCGCGGAACTGCTCTGGAGCCGCCGCCCCGAGGAGCAGGCACGCGCCTCGCTGCGCCAGGAAATCCATCGCCTGCTGGACGCGCTCTCGCCCGCGAAAACCGAGCTTTTGCTGGTCACACGCGACCATCTTTCCCTGAAACCCGGCGCGGTCTGGGTCGATGTCGAAGAAGTGATGCTGACGTCGACGAAAGAACCGGCGTCGCTGTCGCTGCTCGACGGCGATCTGCTGGAAGACCTCGACGGCATCGATTCGACCTTCGACATGTGGCTGGCGACCGAACGCGAACGGCTGCGCGACCGTGCCCGCGGAATCGCCGAAGCCTTGCTGCGCGAACAACTAGAACCCGATACCGCCATTCCCGCCGCGCAGCGGCTGCTGCAAATCGACCGCGCGCACGAAGGCGCCTGGCGGGCCTTGATGCGCGCGCACGCCGAACGCGGCGAACGCGGCATGGCGTTCCAGGCCTATGACCGCTGCCGCGCGGTGCTGGCGGACCTGCTCGACGCGACACCGTCGGTGGAAACGCAGAAACTGTTGAACGAAATTCGCGGCCCCTCCAGCATCCGGGCACCGGCCCGCCCACCGGTCACCGCCCCCACCGCCCCACTCGTCTTCGCGCGGGAACCGGAGCGGGAGTCGCGCGAAACGGAATGGAACGACGAAGATCGCGCGGACGGGGACAGATCCGAAACCGGTGGCGCGAACTGGGCGGACGAACGCCTGCCCCGCGGCGGCGCCCATGTCGGCGTCCTGCCCATGCAATGCGTGGGACTTTCCGACGAAGACCTCTATTTGGGCCCAGGCCTCGCGGACGAAATCACTTCCGCGTTGTCGCGATTCCGGTGGATGTTCGTGGTCTCCTCTGGCTCGCTGATGCGCTTCGCGCAAGAGAACCGCGACGAGGCGGCGATCCGCCGCGCCTTCGGAATCGACTTCCTGCTGGACGGCACCATCCAACGCAGCCGCAACAAACTGCGAATCACCATCAAACTGATGGACCTGCGCGCCGGCAACCAAATCGTCTGGGCGCGCCGCTTCGACCGCCAGGCCAACGATCTGCTGACCGTCCAGGACGAAATCGCGGCCGAAGTGGTCGGCCAGATCGACCCGGAAATCCTGCTGATCGAAGCCAAACGCAGCGCCGCCCGCCCGCACGTCAACGCCACCGCCTACGACCTCGTACTACGCTCGATCCCGCTGATGACCCGCTTCAACCGCGCCGACTTCGTCCAGGCCGGGGAACACCTGAGCCGGGCCATCGCGCTCGAACCGGATTACGCCGCCGCGCACGCCTGGTACGCCTACTGGCACATCTTCCTGGTCGGCCAGGACTGGGCTTCCGAACCAACCGAGATGATGAAACGCGGCGGCGACTTCGCCGAACGGGCGATCGTCCTCGACCCCCACGACGCACGGGCGCTGACCATCGCGGGCCACGTGCGCGCCTACCTGCACCACAGCCTGGACGAAGCCGCCTCCCTCCACGAGCACGCCCTCGAGCTCAACCCCAACCTCGCCATGGCCTGGGCTTTATCCGCCATCAACCAGGTCTACATGGGCAATCCCGCCGACGCGGAAACACGCATGCGGCGCTACAAGGCTTTGTCGCCCCTCGACCCGCACGCCTTCTTCCTCGACGTCGTCTTCGGCAACATCCATTTAATGCGGCGCGACTACCAGGCGGCGGCGATCGCCGGACGCGCGGTGACACAACTCAACCCCTCGTTCTCCGCGGGATATAAACCCTACCTCGCGGCCCTCGGCCATCTTGGCCGCCACGACGAGGCGAAAACCATCCTGGAACGGCTGCTGACGATCGAATCCGACTTCTCGATCTCGCGCTTCATGATCCGCAGCCCGCTGGCACTCCCCTCGGACCGCGAACACTACGCCGAAGGCCTGCGACTGGCGAAAGTGCCCGCCTGATCACTCATCCTTCGGCGGCCGCCCGCCATCCTCGGCCGCACGGCGCTTGCGCGCGGCGGTGGCATACTGACCGCGAGGACGATCCACCATCGCGTTCGGACGCACCACGGTGTCGTAGAAATCGTCCCAGTCATTCGGCTGGAACTGGTTCAACTCCGGCACCAGCTCGTAATTGTTGAGCGTGGCCTCCTGATACGCGATGCGCGGAATCGGCTGAACCTGCAACATCGGATGGTCCTGGCGGAAAACAATCGGCGTATCCGTCTTGATCAACCGCAGACTGACAATCAACGGCCCAAACCACCGGTCCGTCTCGATCACGCCCTCCATCGTCTCATACCCGCCAGGACGGCCAAAATTCGCGGGCGAGCGGACCAGCAGACTCCAACCCGGCGCGGTGCGCACCATCAACCCGCACCACATCTGCATGTAACCGGCTTCCTGCAACGCCCCCATCATCGGCGGCGCGTATTCGGCGCACTCGGGCGGTGCGACGGAGGCGAAATACTCTGCGAAACCGGGCGCCTGCACACCACCCATCTTGGGGATCGGCAACCACTCGCCAATACCGGGATACGTCCACAGAATGTCGTACCCGTCGAAGCGCAGCGAAAAATCCATCGCCGGAAACACATAATACCCGAAACCAGACGCCGTAGTGGAGGGCTCGCAATAGCGAAAGGCCCGCGTGGGCAACATGCCCGCGGCGGAGCGGTCCGCGCGCTGCGGGAGCCGCGCGAAGGGGATGACGCGATGGAATGTCACCAGCTTGCTGGGCGGGGTGGGGACGTCAATCGCGGCCGCGCTCATATTCGTCGATCCTTAGATGGCCAAACGCCGGGAAACCAGGACGGTGCGCCCTGGTCTACCGATATCCTCCGGCATATTGGCCCGCATGTCAGCGGGCCATCGCGATTTGGGTTACTTCCGGACCGGCAGCACCGGCGCCATGCCGCCCAGCCGAACTTTCGAAGTGTCCGCCGTGCTCAGCACCGGCGCCATCCCACCCAGCCGAACTTTCGAGGTATCCGCCGTGCTCAGCACCGGCGCCATGCCGCCGAGACGGACCTTCGCGCTGTCCGCCGTGCTCAGCACCGGCGCCATGCCGCCCAAACGAACCTTCGCGCTGTCCGCCGTGCCCAGCACCGGCGCCATCCCACCCAGCCGAACTTTCGAGGTGTCCGCGGCGCTCAGCACCGGCGCCATGCCGCCCAGACGAACCTTCGCGCCGTCCGCCGTGTTCAGAACCGGCGCCATGCCACCCAAACGAACCTTCGCGCCGTCGGCTGTGTTCAGAGCCGGCGCCATGCCGCCCAGCCGAACCTTCGCGCTGTCCGCCGTGCTCAGCACCGGCGCCATGCCGCCCAAACGAACCTTCACGCTGTCCGCGGTGTTCAGAACTGGCGCCATGCCGCCCAAACGAACCTTCGCGCTGTCCGCCGTGCCCAGCACCGGCGCCATGCCGCCCAGCCGAACTTTCGAAGTGTCCGCCGTGCTCAGCACCGGCGCCATCCCACCCAGCCGAACTTTCGAAGTGTCCGCGGTGCTCAGCACCGGCGCCATCCCACCCAGCCGAACTTTCGAGGTATCCGCCGTGCTCAGCACCGGCGCCATGCCGCCGAGACGGACCTTCGCGCTGTCCGCCGTGCTCAGCACCGGCGCCATGCCGCCCAGCCGAACTTTCGAAGTGTCCTCCGTGCTCAG
>CANJJS010000102.1 GCA_947474705.1 Acetobacteraceae bacterium
ACTGATGGAAGGTATCAACAGTCTGGTTCAGGCCGCCAAGGCGAAGGCACGCGGTTACCGCTCGACGCGAACTCTGACCGCGATGGTTTACCTGATCGCGGGGAAACTCGACCTCAGGTTACCGGCGTGAACTTGTTTCTGGCCACTCAGAATAGCGGGGAGCCATAAAGCCCTGGATAGTAGCCAGCTCATGATCGGAACGTCGCCGCCTCAACATCACGAAAGACATCTGGCACAGGGACGCCCTTGGTGATCCACAAACGCATCTCGTCTATATCGTCAGCAAATGACAGTTCGCCTCGCTCCAAATAACTCCAGCAGGAAAAGCTAGTCGTTTGACGTTCTACGAGCGTTCGCGCACTGCTCAGCATCTCCAAGGCTTCGTCTTTTCGTCCGACTACAGCCATGGCTAATCCTATGCACTGATCATAATTAGCTCCTCGGTTCGGGCCCGCGTCAATTTCCGCATGCAATTTTATGACCTCTTCAAATAACTGTGTAGGCGGCTCTCCGTTCATTCCCCATCCAGCCATGGCGGAATTAAACACAATTCGCATTTTCTGTGATGTCTTATCGGTAGACATTGGATTTAAGAGCGATAACGCATCAGCAAAATATCCTCCTCCAATAAGCACTAACGCCAAAGAAATAGCTGATCCTCCAAAGGCCTTGTTGAAGCCCGCTCTATCTCGATTTAATGCAGACGAGATAATACGCCCAACAAGGCGCACTTGTTTTTTAGAGGATTGGAAGGTTTCCGCAATTCTGCCAAACTGCTGAGGGGAAAGACGTAGGAGTGCAGGTCGCCGCTCCAAATTATCGGGAGTTGGGGACTGCGACATCATTATCAGGCGTAGTGCAGCAATCACGTGCGCTTGCGTTGATTCGTCATCGTCAAGCAAACGATTAACAGTCGCCTTGGGGTCAACGGGCATCCCGGCCGCAGCCACCCATTGAGCCAGCCAGAGATGATCGTTAAGACTGTCGTCCCCCCTAGCTATAACCAGCTCGATCATTCTTACTGCCGATAGCAACTCACCCTCGCGCGCTTTGGCCATCGCAAGCAGTCTGTTGATTTCAGAATCATCCCAATGCATGGATATAATTTGTTGAAGACGCAACTCTGCGCGCCGCGATGATTTTGAGACGGGCTTCGTCGGTCTTATCCTCATGCCGGAAGGTCGGTTTCCGATGCTGGTTTGTAAGAAATTCTTGACCCCATCTGCATCCTCGAGATTTTGCGAAGTGATGGCATCGGCAAGGTTCCTATACTCCCTTGCAAGCCGCGATTTTGGTCTTTCGCGCGTAAATATTTTTTGCTCAAGCAGGTCAAGGCTCGAATAGTTATGAATCCGCACTTCATCGTTGGAATCGTAGGCTAGCGTGCTTCTGAACCGCGCCAAAAGTCCTCGAAGAACGTCGCCCTCATCGTCAAGAAGCGGCAAATTGGACGGAACATATAGCTTCTCTACGGTGCGGCCAGACTCTTGTCCTTGTTCCTCCATTTCCTTGGAAATCGAGGACAGACCGTTTAAGTTTTGTATGTTTGGCCAAAATACAAATGCTATCAGGTCTGGGAGCTGTCGCGTGCATATGCCACCAATGTCAGTATGTCCGGTTCTTGAGTCGATTAGAACGTAATCGACCTTTAAAATTTTCTCCCATTGCGCACGAATATCCTCGAACAAAAGGTAGCCTTCGCGCTCCCGGTAAAGGGTATCAAAATCAATTTGCCGAAGCCGTGCCCCATAATTGTCGTCAATACGCCCGGCAGGCATCACGAAGATTGCACCCCGGCTGGGATCGTCGCCATCGTCATGTCGGCATACGTAATCGAGTATGTTTGGCGTGCAGCCGTGATCAATCCAATGATGCACGAACTCTATTAGCCCAGGCGTACCGTCTGCTCGGACTTCACATCCGTTGAATGCAAAGCTCGAAAGACCTGGCGCTTCCAAATCAAAATCTGCGACTAAAACAGATTTACCCCGGAGAGATAATTCAGATGCTACATTCGCAAGCGCCATGGTCCGGCCCACGCCGCCTTTGTACGAGTAGAAGGTCGTGACGAACATCTAAGACCTCAAGTTATTAACGACGAAGGCGGAATCTCTTTGCGTTGTCCTGAAGTGCAGGGATCTCTGCCTCGCTTAATGAACGAAACCGATCAAGCGGAACCAGCGGCTGCTCCTTTAGTGACTTTTGTTCCCGCTTTCGCCGCTCATTATCAAGCCAAGTTTTATTTGAAGGATTAGAAAGGAGAAGAATAAGGTTGTCCGAGCCTTGGTTTTGCATGGATACCCCCGACTCCCAACGTTCAATGCTTGCGTGTCCCACTCCCACAAAAACGGCAAAAGCCTTCTGGGTCAGACTTAGGCTCTCCCGGATGCGGGCTATTTCCCATGGAGTTAGCCGTTGATGGTAACGGTAAATGGCCTCAGTACGGGCGCGCTCACCAGCCTCGCCATAGCCTTGGTATCCGCAAGCGGCACATTCTTCATGAGGGACATCGACGACCAGTTCCACCGCTCCCTTGGGGGTGACATATTCCATCGTCTCCCGCACGTTTTCCACCACGACAGGGGCGCCGCAAAATGGGCAAGGAGTTGATGCCAGGGTTCCATCATCGCCATTGCTCATCTCGGATCTTCCAGGTGAAAGCTACGACCACATATTACGCTGCTACCCGCTATCGCGAGGAATTCGAATTTCACGTACAGTCGCTTTGATCCGTGATCCAATCTGACTTTCATCACATAGCCTACGGCCCCAGGAGGCTTATCCAATGTGATGGACTCCATTTCTTGATCCGGATCTTCCAACCTTTCCGCCAAAAACGACCAAGCGGCCGGTCCGGTCATTCCCAAACCGGAAGTCGGGTCTGGAACTCGTTCTGGGTACCACCGTGTAGGTCGCTCTATTCCTCCTACGCGCCTCGCTTTTGGATCGCGAGCCAGTGCCGCAAACCGCCGTCGTAGGGCCATCTCCATCGACCGTGCGGCGATCATATAACACCCCTCCGGGACGGCTGCAATGGGAAATTCCTCATTTGAGGGTTGTGTGCGATTCGGAACAAGCTGAATTTTGATACGACAGAACAGCCATAGAGTCCACGATATGTGACCTCAATGACGAATTGTGCGTGAGACCTTCTATGGTTGATTGATCGACCGGTCATCGATGTCCGACCGTTTTCGTCGTCCCGTGCCAATAGGAATGTCCTTGTGGACTTCGAGAAGTGTGCGGCGGGGAAGGAGTAGGAGGCGCTCCAGACTAAAGCGGAGATGAAAAACCAAGAACCTGCCGCAGTGCCCGGTTGTCCATCTGAACACACCCACCCCAAAACCCCGCGGAACACCGTGCCAAAACCACCCCACCCCACCCACCCAAAACCGCAAAAAACCGTGTTCAATGCTCAACGGACCGGAGTGTTCGGGACGCAGGGGCCGGAGGTTCGAATCCTCTCACTCCGACCAACGATTTCAAGGGCTTGGCCAGCCCGCGCGGTGCGGATCGGTTGTTCGGACGAACGCTGGCGGTCTCCGTCGCGGGAATGTTCGGCGGAAACACGATTTTTACCGCGGACCAAGAAAAAACCAGCTGTCGGGGCTGACCCTGACAGCTGGTTTTTTGTGTGCTGTCGTCTCGGTTTCGTGCGGCGCCGCGCGTATCGAACGGAACCGTCGATCATTGCCGCACAGGCACATCCCCGCACAGGCGCGGGGTTCCCGACGGGTTCGGCGAAGCAGGTCCGGAACACCCGCCGCCTGAGGGGGTTCGAACGATTCGGGACGGGCGGCCACGCGACGGCGATGCCGATCGTGTCCGGCGTCCGGCGCGGAGCAACAACGCCGCGTGTCCTTTCTTCCCCACGCGCCTCGCCCCGACTATACCCAGGGCCCAGCCGCCCGCCATGGGCGCCAGCCAAACGAGGACGATTCATGACCCCGGCCCCATCCACGCCGTCGAGGCGCCCGTGACCCGCCCCCTCTCCGTCGGGGTCGCGGGCCTCGGAACCGTTGGCGGCGGCGTGTTGAAGCTGTTGCGCGCGAACGCCGATATCGTGGCGGCGCGCGCGGGCCGGCCGATCGCCGTCACCGCCGTTTCGGCGCGCGACCGGAACAAGGATCGTGGCGTCCCGACCGGCGGTCTGCGCTGGTACGAGGACCCGGTGGCCCTGGCGTCCGATCCCGCCGTGGATGTGATCGTCGAACTGATCGGCGGCTCCGAGGGCCCAGCGAAGGCGCTGGTCGAGGCCGCGATCGCCGCGGGCAAGCCCGTCGTCACCGCCAACAAGGCCCTCCTGGCCGTCCACGGCGCCGAACTGGCCGCCGCGGCCGAGGCGAAGGGCGTGGCCCTGGCCTTCGAAGCGGCCGTCGCCGGCGGGATCCCCGCCATCAAGGCGATCCGAGAGGGTCTGGCGGGCAACCGCGTCTCCCGCATCGCCGGCATCCTGAACGGCACCTGCAACTATATCCTGACGCAGATGCGCGAGCGTGGCCGCGAATTCGCCGATGTCCTCGCCGACGCGCAGAAGCTGGGATATGCAGAGTCCGACCCATCTTTCGACATCGACGGCATCGACGCGGCGCATAAGCTGGCGATCCTGGCGGCGTTGGCGTTCGGCCGGCCGGTGGCGTTCGACGATGTCTATGTAGAGGGCATCCGCCGCATCTCCGCCCTCGACATCGCGTTCGCCAACGAACTTGGCTACCGGATCAAGCTGCTGGGTCTCGCCAGCCAGACGGAAGCGGGGATCGAGGCCCGCGTCCACCCCTGCATGGTGCCTCAGAACGCGCCGATTGCCCGGGTCGACGGGGTGTTCAACGCTGTCGTCGCGGAAGGCGATTTCGTGGGCCGCGTGATGCTGGAGGGACGCGGCGCGGGCGAGGGCCCCACCGCCTCCGCGGTCGTCGCCGACCTGATCGACATCGCCCGCGGGCGCCACACCCCGGTCTGGGGCGCGGCGGCCGAGGCTTTGTCCGCGGTGCCCTCTGTGCCCATGAGCGCGCATGTCGGACCCTTCTATATGAGGCTGATGGTCGTCGACCGGCCTGGCGTCATCGCCGACGTGACGGCGGCGCTGCGGGATCATGGGATTTCGCTGGAATCCATGCTGCAACGCGGGCGCAGCCCAGGTGAGGCGGTGCCGGTGGTTTTGGTGACGCATGAGACCAAGGAAAGCGCCATGCGCGATGCCGTCGCCCGCATCTCCGCCCTGGGCACGGTGATGGAAGAACCCGCGCTGATCCGCATCGAGGCTGGCTGACTCCGCTTCGATGGCCGATCCGACCGTAACAGCGACTCCCGGCACGCCGCCGGGAGTCGTCGACCTCTTCACTGGCTTCTTCATGGTCGGCGTCCGCGGCTTCGGCGGCGTCCTCCCCTGGGCCCGCCGCACTATCGTCGAGGAACGGAAGTGGCTGACCGCCACCGAGTTCGGCGAGGTGCTCGGCCTGTGCCAGTTCCTGCCCGGCGGGAACATCATGAACGTCGCCATCGCCGTCGGCGCGCGGTTCCGGGGGGTGGCGGGCGCGGTGGCGGCGATCCTCGGGTTGATGGTGGCGCCGGTGGCGATCGTGATCGCTCTGGGCGCGGTCTACGACCAATACGCCGATCATCCGGTGGTCCGGCGCGCCTTCGCGGCGCTGGCGGCGGCGGCCTCGGCCTTCGTGCTGACGGCGTCGTTGAAGATCGCGGCGCCGTTGAGGGGGCGCTGGCTGCCGATCGGGCTGACCTGCGTCACCTTCGTGGCAACGGCGGTGTTCCGCGTGCCTCTGCCGGTGGCGATGCCGCTGCTGGCGGTGCTATCGATCCTGGTTTTGTGGCGGTTCGAGGCATGAGCGAGAACCTGATCCGGCTCTGCGTGCTCTACGCCCAGTTGTCGCTGCTGGCGTTTGGGGGGGCGAACACGATCCTGCCGGATATGCAGCGGCAGATCGTGGATGTGAACCATTTCATGACGCCGCATACTTTCGCGGCGTTGTTCGCCCTGGCGCAGGCGGCGCCGGGTCCGAACATGATGGTGGTCAGTCTGATCGGCTGGAATGTCGCGGGGTTGAACGGGGCCGTGTTGTCGATGGTGTGCATCGCCGGGCCGTCCTCTGTCCTGACCTTTCTGGTCGCTCGGGTCTGGGAGCGGTTTCGCGACGCGCCCTGGCGGAAGGCGGTGCAGACGGGGTTGCTGCCGGTGACCGGCGGGCTGCTGATTTCCAGCGCGGTGCTTCTTATTCAGTCGACGACGCTGGATTGGAGTTTGGCCTTGCTCACTGCCGCCGTCACGGTGCTGCTGATGACCACCAAGGTGCATCCGATGCTGGTGCTGGCGGGTGCGGCGGCTTTGGGCGCGGTCGGTGTGGTCGGCTGATCAGGCGTAGGCTGGTTCCGGGTCCGTCAGGTTCGGCGCCACAGCCGGTTCCACCGTCAGGGGACGCGCGGGCCGGTTTTGTCGCAGCATCGAGGCACCGTCGGCCACCGTTTGCCACACCGCCTGCGACAGCGCCTTCCGGTCCGGGAAGGTCGCGGGGTCCAGCGGCGCGTGCAGCAGCACGGTGACTCGCATGTCCAAATGCTGCGTCATCCGCCAGAAATGCGACGCGATGTCCATGTCGCCATACCAGGCGAACACCGGCCGCGCCGAACGGCCCGCGGGCAGCCCGTTCAACCGATCGTAAACCACCGACACCGGCTGGATCAGCGGCAGCGTGCTCGTGTCGCCCCCTTGCGCCAAAGCGAAGAACGAAGACCGGAAGGGCAGCACGCGGGAGCCGTCGGAGCTGGTGCCCTCTGGGAACAGGATCAGATTGTCGCCGCGTTCCAGCACCGCGCGCATCGAGTCGCGTTCGCGCGCCGTGGACCCGCGCTGGCGGCTGACGAAGACGGTGCGGCCCAGACGGGCGATGGTGGAGATGACGGGCCAGCCGGCGATGTCGCCCTTGGCGACGAAGGACGCCGGCAGGACCGAGCCGACCACGGGGATGTCAACCCAGGAGGAATGGTTCGAGACGTAGATCACGGGCCGCTTGCCGTCTTTCCCGGCGCGCTCGCCGACCACGCGGACGTCGAGGCCCAGGGCGCGGGCGAAGAGGGACCAGAAGAAGCGGGGGAAGCCGGTTTTGGCACCGCCGGGCAGGGTCAGGCAGAGCGCCTGGATGGCCATGCTGGGGAGGGTCAGCGCGAGGATCAGGGCGCCTCGTCTGGCCGCGCGGAAGCGGCGGGCGAACATCCAGCCGTCGCGGCCCGGCGGGAGGGAGAGGAAATATCCCGGCTCCGGTCCGGTTTCCAACGCCATGCGAGGCCGGCGCTTCAAGTGCGTGGCTGGGCTGGTCATCTGGGCGGGTTCCGCGAGGTCTGGGGTAGCGGGCATCCGGGTCAGATACAGGGGGGACGGTGACGCGACAACGGCGGTACGGTGAAAGTTTGGAGAAGGGGGGGCTTCGTATCCGGGACACTGGAAGTCAGGTGACGGTCCCGGCGAACGCGCCGCTTCGGTGGCACCTCGCGACCGGGGCCGCCAGGCGACCGGCCGAAATCAGGCCGCCACCGTCAGCGGACGCGCCCGCTCGATCCGTTCGCGCTCGCGCGGGGAGTGCATGGCCTCCCACAGATCGGTGCGCCGTTGCACATTGAGCCAGAAGTCGGCGCTGTTGCCGAACACGCGGGCAAGGATCAACGCGGTCGGCGCGGTCACGGCCCTGCGCTGGTTGCAAAGTTCGTTGACGTGCTTGCGCGGCACGCCCATCGCTTCGGCCAATGCGCCTTGCGTCAGGCCCATGGGCGTCATGAACTCTTCGATCAGGATCTCGCCGACGGTCGCCGGTTTACGTGCCGTTGTTAACATGATGCACCTCACGCATAGGTATGGTCGTCCAAATACACGGCCGCCGCTTCGCCGCGTTCGCCGTCCCAGCGGAAGATCAGGCGCCATCGGAGGTTCACGCGGATGGAATGCAAGCCGTCGAGATTGCCGCGGTGTTTTTCGAAATGGTTGCCCGGCGGCACGCGCAAATCCTGGTCGGTCGTGGCATCGTCGAGCATCTGAAGTTTTCGAAAGAGCCTGATTTCCAGATCGGACGGAATGTTTCGCGAACGTGTATCGTTCACGAGGAAGGCGTGCAGCCAGTCGTCACGAAAGCCGACGATCATTTGGAAACTCGATGTTTGAGCCTGTGTACCGCTCAATGGGTCATGACGCAAGATGCTTCAAGGCGCCAGACACAATGTGGAGCGACAATGGCGGGTTCAGGTGGTCGAGCTCCAAGGAACGCCGCGCGACGACGCGCGGCGCCGATTGGCCACCTGAACACTCTGGCGAAGGTGGGTCCCGGCGCGATCGATTGGCCGGAAGGTGACAGCCGGCCAGGAGCGCGGCGCGGGTCTTGGTCGTGGCGGTCGCCTTTTCGCGCGTATCGGATTAGCCGACGGCATCGGTTTTCGGCGCATGCGGAGCCGAGCGGATTGACTACGGTCCAGGACGGTCAGAGGGGAAAGCGCGGACTCGTCATAGAGACGAAGTCGTGAGACGGGCAACTCTTTGATTTCATAGACTAGATTTCCCGTATTACCACTTACCGTTTGGGAGACGCTTTTGCCGTTAACGAAAACAGCTGTTGCACCCGCTGACCGTTGTGCTAGGCTTAAATCAGCTCTTCAACAATTCGGAGGGCAACATGTTCGGACAATGCTATGTGTTATATAAAGCAGTTCAGGCTGGTGCACGTTTGGTTTCTCGAACAGTGGGAGCAAGCCCTGAAAGAGCTGATGCAATCGCTACTTTTGTCGCTACCGGTACTGGGGGAGGGATAGCTGTTTTTACCGCTGATATAGCTGGTGGGGCAGCAATAGCTGTTGATAGTGCCAATCAATATGACAGAATGGATGTTAGACAAGCTAGGGCTAAGAGTAGCTTAGACAACGGATGGAATCGTCCAAAAAATTACCCTTTGCCGGACGGTCGAAGCGTCCGGTGCGGGGGCTTTGCGCATCGGATTTATGCAGCGAAAAGAGTCATATTTATCAATAATCAATTAGCGCTGCGCCATTCTTGAAATACGCAGCAAATTCATGCCTCTGCGCCGTCGCACGACTCGCCCCCTATGCGCCACTAACATTCTAACATCGGCAGGCGTCTGGCACTCCCGCCCGGACGTCCTCTTCCTTTTTATAGCCCAACCGCCCCCGCCCTGCTAACCTCCCCCCACCTCCCACCCGGATCCTTCCGCCATGGACGACACAGCCCTCTTGCTGACCCGGCACAGACTGAACGTCGATGATTACCACCGGATGGCCGAGGCCGGCATCCTGGGCGACGACGACCGCGTGGAACTGATCGACGGGGAATTGATCGACATGGCGCCGATCGGACAGGACCACGCCGCGACCGTGAACGGCCTGAACCATGCGCTGTTCATGGCCTGCGGCGACCGGGCCGTCGTCTCGATCCAGAATTCCTTACGGTTGAACCGCTTCAACGAACCCCAACCGGATGCCGCGCTCTTCCGGCCCCGCGCCGACAATTACCGCACCGGCGCCCCGCCCGGCCCCGCGGACGTCCTGCTTGTGGTCGAGGTCGCGGACAGCACGCTCCGCTACGATCGGACCGTGAAGCTGCCCCTCTACGCCCGCGCCGGCATCGCCGAGGTCTGGATCGTCGATCTCCACCGCCGGGTGGTGGATGTCCACCGGGCACCAGCCGGGGACGCGTACACGACCGTCGAGACATATGGGCCGGACGGCGCGATCGCGCTCGCTTTGGCGCCGGATATCCGAGTGGCGCTGGGCCGGGTCTTCGCCTGACGGGTGTTTTCCGGTGGGGGGGCGCGGTGCCAACGCGCCCCCAGGTGTGCCGCCCCGGGCGGCCCGATCCGTCATCGCCAGCGGAGGCCGGCGATCCACGACTTTGACGACATCAACGCCTTGAAGGCGTGGATGGTCCGCCTGCGCGGACCATGACGGGAGGGGCAGCGCGGGCATGGCGACGGGGCGCGATGCACACACGGCGACGGCTGTTGTTTACGCCTGTTGGTCTCACTGGAACCGGGTCATCACCTTCGTCCAGAACTTCTCAATCGACTTCATCAGGATCGGGTGCGGCACCAGCCCGTTATACGTATACGAGAAAATCCACTGCACATCCTGGCGCTTCATGTTCGCCTCGATGCCCCGGATGACGGTGTCCACCGACCCCACCAGAGCGTAACCCCGCGCGACCACTTCCTCCGGCGTCAGATATTCGCCCGTCTTCGGGTCCTGCATCCCCCGCCGGAACCCGAACGGCTCAAACCACGCGCGGCCCGAGAACTGACCGGAATCACGCCACAGCGCCATCGCCTCCTCGTCGGTATCGGCGATGATGACGTCCCGCAGCAGGCCGGTGCCATGCGTGCGCGGCTTGCCGGAGACCTCGGCGTAGACGTCGTAAAGCTGCTCCTCGTAGACAGGCAGCATGGACGGCAGGATCGCCGTCACGCCTTCCCGCGCCGCCCACCGGATCGAATTTTCCGAGGACGCGAAGGGAAGGAACACGTCCGGATACGGCTTCTGCAACGGCTTCGGCACCACGCCGACCGATTTCAGAATGCCGTTCTCGACGCCCTTGCCCCATTTCTCCGTGGTATCCAGAGTCCACGGCGTCTGGCCCGCCGGGATCTTCCAAAACTTGCCGTCGAAGGTCAGCATCTCCTCCGTCCAGGCCTTCTTGATGATCTGCCAGTTTTCCTCGAACGCCGCCCGGTTGGTCGCGTCGATGGCGTCGTGCTGGTGCGGCAGAGCACCACTGACCCCATGCGTCTGCTGCGCCATGATATCGACCCAGCGCCGCTGATACCCGCGCGCGAAACCCGCCACCGCGCGCCCGCCGGTCATGTGATCCAGCATCGCGATGTCCTCGGCCACCCGGATCGGGTTGGCGGCGGGCAGCACGATCCCGAGCTGCCCAACCCGGATGCGCTTCGTCTGCATCGCGAAATACAGGTCGAGCAGAACCGGGTTCTGCGACATCTCGAAGCCTTCGATGTGGAAATGATGCTCGGTGAAGCTGACCGAGTCATACCCAAGCTGGTCCGCCAGGATAATCTGTTCGGACAGTTCCTTCAGCATGCGCTGATAGAACTCGGGCTTCATGCCCGCCATGCCCTGCTCGATTTCCGCGCGGCTGCCGATACTGGGCAGGTAGAACAAAGATGCCTTCACCGTGGTGCTCCGTGACCTCTGAGGGGGAATTCTGGCGCTTCTCGCGGGCGGGGGGTAGACTCGCTGGGTCGGAATCGCAATGGGGTTGCAACATGCTGAAAAAAACCATTCTGGGCGCGGCGCTCGCCACGCTCATGGCCCTGCCCGCCTGGGCGCAAACGCAGATCGCGGTGGTGGGACCGCTGACGGGGTCCAACGCCGCGTACGGCGAGCAGATGAAGGCCGGCGCCACGATGGCGGTCGCCGATATCAACAAAGCGGGCGGCGTGCTGGGCAAGCCGCTGGTGCTGAACGTGGGCGACGATGCCTGCGATCCGAAACAGGCGGTGTCGGTCGCCAACCAAATGGCCACCAAAAAGGTCGCGCTGGTCGCGGGCCACTACTGCTCCGGCAGCTCCATTCCGGCCAGCAAGGTGTATCTGGAGGAAGGCGTTCTCCAGATTTCCCCCGCCTCCACCAACCCCGCCTACACCGATAAAGGCGGCTGGGGCACGTTCCGCACCTGCGGACGCGACGACCAGCAAGGCCTGATCGCGGGCCAGTATCTCGCGAAGCACTTCAAGGGCCAGAAGATCGCGATCCTTCACGACAACTCCGCCTACGGCAAAGGCCTCGCGGATGAGACGAAGAAGGCCATGAACGCCGCCGGCCAGAAGGAAACCTCCTTCGACGCCTATACCCCCGGCGAGAAAGACTACAGCGCCGTTGTCAGCCGCCTGAAACAGGCCGGAATCACGGTGATCTACGTCGGCGGCTACCACACCGAGGCCGCGTTGATCGTTAAACAGGCGAAGGCGCAGGGCATGAAGGCGACCCTGGTCGGTGGCGACGCGCTGGTGACCAAGGAATTCTGGCAGATCGCCGGACCCGCGGGCGAGGGCACGCTGATGACCTTCTCCCCCGATCCGCGCAAGAACGCCGCCGCCGCGAAAGTGGTGAAGGCATTCACCGACGCGAAGATCGATCCGGAGGGCTATGTCCTCTACACCTATGCGACCGTGCAGATCTGGGCCGCGGCGGCGAAGAAGGCCAACACGACCGATCCGAAGAAGGTCGCGGCGATGCTGAAATCCGGCGGCCCGTGGCAGAGCGTGGTGGGACCGATCTCCTTCGACAAGAAGGGCGACGTCACCTCCGGCGCGTATGTCATGTATAACTGGAACGCCAAGGGCGATTACAACCAGATGTAAGTCTGGACTTTTGGGAATGGGCGGCGCGAACGGAAACGTTCGCGCCGCCTTTTTCGTTTTAATCGCGCGCGCCTTCGGACAGGGACGGCCGGTCGCGCCGCGCCCATGTCACGCCCATTTTCGCGCCTGCTCCTCCGGCATCCCCGCGGCCCGCAGACCCTCCAGAAGATGCCGGCGGTCCTCCCGCGACGTCACATGCGCGAACGCCTGAAACACGGCCTCCCCCTTCGCCTCCCGCGCCAGGATTTCGCGCATCGCCACGCCCGCCGCCTCAGCCTGGCCGAGTTTCGCCAGTGAGGCGGCCAAAATCAGGGCGCCTTTCGAAAACCAGCGAATACTCGCCCCGCGCCGCGCGCTCTCCGCCGCGGCCTCGTAGCGGCCAAGGCAATAAAGCGCCGACGCCCGGTTGGTGTCCCAGATAAACATCTGCGAATCGTTCGGGCTCAGCCGCGCCGCGACATCCAGCGCCGCCAGCCCTTCCTCGTTGCGCCTTTCGCGGAACGCCGCCAAAGCGCGCGCGGCGTGCGCGATCGCGAGGTTCGGATTCAGTTCCACCGCGCGATCGGCATGTTGCCGCGCCGCCGCGAAATCTCCCGAATACGAGGCGCCGAGGGCCAGAACATAATGCGCCAGCGCGTTCTCCCGGTCGAGATTCAACGCCCGATGGCCCGCCGCGAACGCCTCCCGCAGCGGTGCCGCGGTGTCCGCGCCACCCGGCTCCGCGACGGCGAACAGACGCACGCGGGCAGCCCATGCGTGCGCGTCGCTCAACGCGGGATCGAGGGTCTGGGCCTGGCCGAAGCAGAGCAGCGCCTGACGCGCGTCCTCCTTTGTATAGCGATGGAAGTGCCACATTCCGCGTAAACAATGATCCCACGCGCGCACATCCGCAGCGCCGCCAAGCCGGGCACGCTCGCTTTCGCTGCGTTCCAGCGCGGGCGCCAGGGCGCCGGCGACGGCGGCGGTGAGTTCGTCCTGCACCGCGAAGACATCGACCAGGTCGCGATCGTAGCGATCGGCCCAGACATGGCCGCCGGTCGTCGCGTCGATCAACTGCGCGGTCAGGCGGATGCGAGTGCCGGCTTTGCGGACGCTGCCTTCCAGAACGTGGCGGACACCCAGTTCGCGGCCGGTCTGAATCACATCGACATGACGGCCCTTATAAACAAAGGCCGAGTTGCGGGCGATCACGAACATCCAGCGGAATTTCGACAGCGCGGTGATCAGATCCTCGGTCATGCCGTCGGCGAAATATTCCTCCTCGGGATCGCCGCCCAGATTGGCGAACGGCAAGACCGCGATGGAGGGCTTGTCCGGCAGGGCGAGGCGATCCGCCGGCGCCGCCCGAGGCGCGTCCGTCCCGCCCTCGACGATCGGATCGGCGACGAAGCGCACGCCCTTGCGCGGCACGGTCCGGATCGCCCGCTGCGCCGCGCCGCTGTCGCCCACCGCCTGGCGCGCCAGTTTCACGGCCGTATCGACCGCCCCGTCGGAAACAATCCGGCCGCGCCAGACATGCTCGATCAGTTCGTCGCGGCCGACGACACGCTCGCGGTTTTCAAGCAGATACACCAGCAGGTCGAACACCTTCGGCTCGACGACCACCGGCGTGCCGTCGCGATGCAACTCGCGGCGCGCCAGATCGAGTGTGTGGCCGGTGAACCTGTATCGCATTCCATCTCCGCGTGGCCAGCCCGAACCGCGGCTTCGCCCGCCAGGGGCCGGACGAAACGAGGTCAGAAATAAATCAGGGTTTCCTCAGGCGAACGCAAGGGCACCCTCAAGCGCCGCGGCCGGGCATGGGTCAATCTCCGGTCATCGCCGGATGTCGCGGACCGTCCCGATGGGCACGATACCGCTTCAGAAACAAACCTGGGGACCAGAGGACAAAAAATGCCGTTCCAAATGCATTCGATTCGCGCCGCCGGCTTCCTGGCCACGATCCTCGCCGCGACATCGCTGTCGCCGCTGGCCCATGCGGGCGACACGATCGTGTTCGACACGACAACCGGGGTCATGACCGTGAACGGCCTCGCGACGACTTATATCGGAGGCGCGACGATCACCGATGGCGGCTTCAATCCGCCGTCCTTCGCGGGCGGCGACGGAGCGCACCGGTTCATCGTCCATGGCGACCTCGTTCTGAACGGTCTGACAGTCGATCCCCTGGGGAACATTCTGGCGGGCGATCGCCTCACCGCCACCGGTCTCGCGCCGCTCTCCCTGGTCGTCACCAACAACGTCCGCATCGGACTGGGCGCAACCGTCGATGTCAGCGCGCGCGGCACCGTCGCGGGCGTGGGCGGCGGTGGCGGCGGGCTTGGCGGCGGCGGGGGCACGGGCGGTGCCGGCGCCGCGACAACCGCCGGCGGGACCGGTGGCGCGCGGGGAACCGGCGGCGAAACACAGACCGTCGGTCTCCCGCTCGGCATCACCGGTGGGTTGCTGATCAACCCCACATCCGGGCAGGACGGCGGTCTTGGGCGAGCGGGTAACAGCGGCGGCGCCGGCACGAACGGCCTCGCGGGACAGGCGGGCGGCGTGGGCGTCAACAACAACGCGCCCGCGGCACCCAGCGGGACTCTGGGCAATGGCGGCGCGGCCGGATCGGGCGGCACCAACCAGAGCGCCAGCGGCGCGGGCGGCGGCTCCGGGTCGAACGGCCTTCTGTTCGGGATCATTCCCATCCCGGCGAGCGACGGGACCGGCGGTGCCGACGCACCGGCCGGCGCGTTCCAGGCCCCGGGCGCGGGCTTCCAGGCGGCAGCGGGCGGCGGTGGCGCGAACGGTCACTACATCCCCGCCTCGCCGCTCCTCTTAAGCGGCGGAAATGGCGGCGCGGGCGGCGGTGGCGGCGGTGGCGGCGGTGGCGGCGGTGGATACTTCGCGACGCTTCCTCCCGCCTCGGTCGCGGGTGGTCATGGCGCCAGCGGCGGCAATGGCGGTATCGGCGGCAACGGCGGCACGGGCGGCAATGGCGGCGTGGGTGGCGATGGCGGTGGCGGCGGCGGTGCCATCGCGATCTCCGCCGCGGGCAAAATCGATATCCAGGGCAATCTGATCGCGCGTGGCGGCGATGGCACGGCGCCCATGTCCGGCCCAACCTCCGGCACGGGCGGCGGCGCCGGTGGCGCGGGCCTGGCCGGCAGAACCGGCAACGCGGCCGACGGCGCCTTCGCGGGCGACGGCGGCGGCAGCGGAAACGGCGCCAATGGCGCGAATGGCGCGAGCGGCGGCAGCGGGTCGGCGGCGGGCGCGGGTGGCGCGGGGTCCGGCGGCACGATCAAACTGGTGGCTTCGATGGTCAGCGGCGGGCTGTTCAACGCCGTCGACACACGCGGCGGTGTCAACGGTCTCGGCCAGGTCTCGCCGTCCAACGGGCACGTCATCCTCGGGTCCACGCTGGTCGCGCCCGGCGCGCCGCTGAACATTTCCAACGCGGCGACGGTGGCCTCCGCGACCGCGGACCTGCCGGTCATGGCTAATCCCTATGCGGGCCCCGCCGGGGGCGGGCTCAGCGGCCTGAGCCTGAGCGGCTCGCTCTCGACGACCCTCTCCTTCAGCGGCGCGATGCCGAGCGGGCAGTCGGGCGCGCTGGCGACACCGCTGATTGTCGCCGACCCGTTCAGCAATGGCTCGGTGCTTGGCGGACCCGCCGCCTTCGGGCTGCTGCCCGCGGACACGATCGCCGACGCGCGTATTCAGGCCGCCATCGCGGGCGCCCCCTCCGGCGCGCACGCCGGCATCTTGCTCAGCCCCGCCGGCGTCAAGGGCTTCGAAAACGTCTGGGCGGGCTACGAAATGCTGCTGATGTTCAACTTCGGGTCCACCCCGCTGTCGAACCCGACCCTGATGGGCCAAATCCTGCGATCCCTTCCGGTCGAAGACCGGCTGGAGTTCGGCGGCACCGATATCGCCACCACCTTGGGCATGCTGAACCCGGGCGAGGTCTTCGCCGCCCTGGTGCCGGATCTCGGCGGCATGGGCACCTATTTCTTCAACAACGGCAACGCGACGTTCTCGGCGCAGCTAAACGGGAGCGGTGCGGTGTTCGATGTGGTGTCGGGCGCGTCGAACGTGCCGGAACCCGCGACAATGACGATCTTCGGCCTTGGATTGGGCTTCGTCGCCTGGCGCCGCCGCCGGGCCGCCCGCGGGTAACG